>JBELMB010000032.1:15067-40276 GCA_042088665.1 Sagittula sp. | reverse complement strand
ATATACTCGGGCTCTGCCCCGAGGCACCCGGTGACGATCACCCGGCCATTTTCCTGCAAGGCCTCCCCGATGGCGTCGAGGCTTTCTGCCTTGGCGCTGTCGAGAAAACCGCAGGTGTTCACGATCACAGCATCCGCGCCCGCGTATTCCGGTGAGATGCCGTAGCCCTCGGCACGCAACCGCGTCAGGATGCGTTCGCTGTCCACCAACGCCTTGGGACACCCAAGCGAGACCATGCCAATGGTCGGTTGGCCGGCACGGCGGTCCGTGGCGAACTGTGGCGCCGCAAGGTCGGGGCGCAGTTCAGGTGGGTTTTGCGCCATGTTGGTGACGCGGCGCTCAGCGGCGCCGGTCGCGGCGCGCGCTCATCGGCTGAAACGCCACGCCAACATGCGCCTCGCAATAGGGTTTGCCTTGCTGGACGGGCAGACCGCAGAACCAGAAATCATCGGTCGCCGGGTCGCCGACGGGCCATTTGCAAGTGCGCTCTGTCAGCTCCATGAGGGTCAGCTTCTTGGCCTTCTTCTCGACTTCGCTCACCTTGGCCAGCGCTTCGGGGCTGATCTCGTTGGTGGAGGGTTGCGGCGGCAGCGGCTGACCTGCGGGAATGATCTGCTTGCGCGCAGCCGGCACATTGACCGGTGTCGCCTCTTTTTGTGCGGGCTCGGGTTCGGGCTTGGGCTCTGGTGCCGGGGCGGGCTTTGGCGCAGCGGCCGCCTTGGGCTTTGCCGGTTGCTTGGCGGGCTCAGGCTTTGCATCAGCCGCGGGCGGGCTGCCCGCGCGGTTGGACAGTCCAAGACGGTGCACCTTGCCGATCACGGCGTTGCGCGTCACGCCGCCCAGCTCTTTGGCGATCTGGCTGGCGGACTGCCCCTCCGACCACATCTTCTTGAGCAGTTCCACGCGTTCATCGGTCCACGACATCGGAGCATCCTACTGAAAAAGCGGCCACGCAGGGGCCGCTTGCTGGTTTATCGAGTGGGTCTATTCTAATCATCACGTCCCAAGTTACAAGGCAGCGCAACTGCAGGAGAGACCAAGATGCCACACAGCCAGAACTTTGCCCCCGGTACGCGCCGCTTTGGTCGGGTCAACTGGCTGGGTCTTTGGACCCTGTCGAAACGTGAAGTTCTGCGGTTTGCCGCTGTCTGGACGCAGACCCTGCTTGCGCCGCTGGTGACGGCGGGGCTGTTCGTGATGATCTTTACCCTCGCGATCGGTGCACGGCGAGGGGAGGTGATGGGGGTCGATTTCACAACCTTTATCGCGCCGGGGATCATGATGATGACTGTGATCCAGAACGCCTTTGCCAATACGTCCAGCTCGATCATGATCTCGAAGGTACAGGGCAATATCGTCGACACGCTGATGCCGCCTCTCTCCGCCGGTGAACTGGTGATCGGCTACCTTGCCGGGGGCACCGCGCGCGGACTCTGCGTGGCCGTGGCCATTGCGACGGCGCTCTGGCTGACGCTGGGCATCGTGCCTGCGCATCCCTTGCTCGTGCTGGTGTTTGCGACACTGGGCGCTTGTTTCTTTGCCGCATTGGGGATGCTCGCCGCGATCTACGCGCAGAAGTTTGACCAGATGGCGGCGATCACCAATTTCATCATCACGCCGCTGGCGTTCCTGTCGGGGACGTTCTACTCCGTCGAGGCGCTGCCCGACGGGTTGAAGCTGATCGCGCATGTGAACCCGGTCTTTTACCTGATTGACGGTGCAAGGTTCGGCCTGATCGGTGTCTCTGACAGCGCCCCTATGCTGAGCTTTGGGGTCGCGTTGCTGGCCACGGTGCTGACCGCGCTGGCCGCCTGGCGCATCCTGCGCAGCGGCTACCGGTTGAAACCCTAGGATCAGCGTCCAACCGCCCGAAGCGCAGGTTCGGCCTGCGGCGCAGCAACAGTCAGTGCCCGCTTGGGCAGGTGCAGCACGAACGTTGTGCCCTTGCCCGGCACCGACCGGCAGATGAGCCTGCCGCCATGCCGTTCGGCGATACGCTGACAGGTTGCCAGACCCAATCCACTGCCTTCGTAGTCCTCATGGCGATGCAGGCGGCGGAAGGGCTTGAAGATCTCGTCGAGATGTTCCTCGTCAATGCCGATGCCATTGTCCCTGACGTCGATTTGCCAGCGGTCGCCATGATCCTCCGCGGAAAGATGCACCATGGGCCGCGCCGAAACGTTGTACTTGATCCCGTTGGCGACCAGGTTCTGTAGCAACTGCATCATCTGGGCTGTGTTTCCGCGAATGTCCGGCAGGCCCGTATCCGCGGAAAACACCGCGCCCGCCGTTTGCAAATCCGCAGTCAGAAGCGAGCGAACGGAATTCGTCAGCGCATGAAGGTCGATCGTCTCCGTCATTTCGCCAAGATCCTCGACCGAGCAGAAATTATACAATGCG
The DNA here is from genome assembly GCA_042088665.1 of Sagittula sp. Classification (GTDB taxonomy): domain Bacteria; phylum Pseudomonadota; class Alphaproteobacteria; order Rhodobacterales; family Rhodobacteraceae; genus JBELMB01. The sequence goes on along the minus strand of JBELMB010000032.1, from coordinate 37,876 downwards.
ACGATCAGCTGATCCATGCGCTCTGCCCCGTGCCGAATGAAGCCAAGCACATCGCGATGGGAGTCGCAGACCTCCCCCGGCAAATCCTCCAGCAACATGGAGACCCCCCCGCGCACTGACCGCAGCGGTGCGCGCAGATCATGCACCAAAACATGGGCAAAGGAGCGCAGGTTGTTTTGCTGCTCCTCGATCTTGCGCGTCATCGCGGCCCGTTCCACCGCCGTGCTGACCGCCCGTTCGAGGCCCGCAGGGGTCAGGTTCTGCTTGATGTAATAATCTTGCGCACCGCGTTTGAACGCCTCTGCCGCAATGGTTTCGCTGCCTGTGTTGGTGACCATGACAACCGCAACAAAAGGATCGATATCAAAGATATCCGGCAACAGGGACAACCCGTCACGCCCGGGCAGGGCATGGTCCAGCAGGATGCAGGCAATGGGATGCCTGCCGCGCATCTGCGTCAGGCAACCCGTGGCATCACGGGTGCAGATGACTTCCACGTCGCCGGGCAGACCGTAGTGCAGCATCCGTTGCATCGTTTCGCGATCATTCGCGTCGTTGTCCACGATGAGGATGCGCATCAAGCGGCCCCCTTGTCAGAGGCATTTCCCGCTCTGGGGCACTCTGCATCCCCGGGACGCGCCACCACACCACTATCGGGGTGGGGATCCCCAAATCTCCATCGGGCCACTACGCTTTGCACCGGGTCGTCCTTGTCCAGAGGTCACGAGGATGTCTCTAGACGCCGTTCGGTTATAATACCTTTAAAGTTGACCGATCTTTCAACCAGCCAACCGGTTTTTCCCATGCAAGCCCCCCGACGACCGGGGCAAGGATCTGCCACGAGGGGTCAGCGCGCCCCGTCATCAAGGCCGGAAACACGCGGCACCAATGCCTTGAGCAGATCCTTCATGTCCAGCTGGCCGACTGTCTCCCCGTCTTCGGTCACGCGATAGGCCCGCGCGAATTCTCCTCCGGACAGAGCAATGACCTGCTCCAGCGTCTGGTCGGCGCGCACATCCCCGTCAAAGCTGTCCCGCGTGGCAGGGCGCATGACCGAACGTACACGCAGCACCCGCGCGCGATTGATATCGCTGACAAATTCTTCGATGTAGGGATCGCAGGGATTGAGCAGGATATGCTGCGGCTCTCCCTGCTGCACCACTGCCCCGTCTTTCAGGATCACGAGGTGATCGGCGAGCTTCAGTGCCTCGTCCAGATCATGCGTGATGAAGACAATCGTCTTTTGCAGCTCTTGCTGCAATTCCAGCAGGAGGTCCTGCATATCGGTGCGGATCAGTGGATCAAGCGCGGAAAAGGCCTCGTCCATCAGCATGATATCCGTGTTCGCGCTCAGCGCGCGCGCGATCCCGACGCGCTGCTGCATGCCGCCGGACAATTGCGCGGGATAGCGATCCTCGAACCCGCCCAGGCCCACGCGGGCCAGCCACTTTTGCGCCTCGCTCTTTTGCAAGGCAGGATCCGCGCCTTGCACGCTCAGCGGCATCGCCGCATTTTGCGCCACCGTCTGGTGGGGCAACAGCGCGAACTTCTGAAACACCATGGACATCTTCTTTTGGCGCATCGCACGCAGCGCCGAGACGCCCAGCGTCATGACGTCCTCGCCATCGACAAGGATTTCGCCCGCTGACGGATCGATCAGGCGGTTCAAATGCCGGATCAAAGTCGATTTGCCAGAGCCGGACAGCCCCATGATCACCGTGATCTCCCCAGCCTGCATATCGACGTTGATGTCTTTCAGACCAAGGACATGCTGGTGCTCTTCGAGCAGGCGGGCCTTGTCCATACCCGCCTTGACCTGCGCCACCATGGCTTTGTCTTTCGGGCCGAAGATCTTGTAGAGCCCGCGCAGGGCGACCTTGGCCGTCATGACGCGTTCCTCTGCTTGTCGACCCGCGCCAGCGCGGCCTTGGACACACGGTCCAGCATCACCGCGAGCAGCACAATCCCGAGGCCCGCGAGGATCCCCACCCCAAGCTCAAGGTTGCGGATGCCGCGCAGCACCAACACCCCCAGCCCCGGCGCCGAGACCAGCGAGGCGATCACCACCATGGCCAGGCTCATCATGATCGTCTGGTTCACACCAGCCATGATGTTCGGCAGCGCCAACGGCAGCTCGACCCGGGTCAGTTTCTGCCAGGCCGACATGCCAAAGGCATTGGCAGCCTCAACCACGTCCTGATCCACCAGACGGATGCCCAGATCCGTCAGGCGGATCACGGGCACGACGGCATAGAGGATGATCGCAATTCCATAAAGCTTTGATTCAGTGACGGAAAACAGGAATATCAAGGGGATGAGATAGACGAAGGTTGGCAGGGTCTGCAACAGGTCAAGGATCGGCACAACCAGCCGTTGCGCCGTATTGGATTTCGACATGCCAACGCCGATCGGCACGCCAACGGCCACCGAAAGCGTCGTGCAGACAAAGACGATGGCCAGCGTCTGCATCGCCACTTCGTAGTGGTCGATGACCCCGAAAAACAGCAGGGTCACGGCGACGAAAACAGTCACGGCCCGCGACCGGCTGACCGACCATGTGGCGATCAGCAAAAGCGGGATCATCAGCCACCATGGCGCGCTCTCGAACACCCAGAGCGTGCCGTCCAGCATCCAGCTGAGCGGCTGCGTGACCGGATCGAGCACCACCTTCAGCTCTGGCCGGATGTCGAGAAACCCGTCTTCAAGCCCAGCGGTCAGATCCCGCGTCTGGTCGATTGCGTCGCAAGCCTCGTGCAGAACGTCGAGCGATGGAAACGGCAGCAGCGGTCCGCTGGCCTCCGCATCCGCGCCCTGGGTCTGCGCCAGCAGCTGAGCCATGGACATCGGCGCGTCGGTCTTTTCGTCATCGCACCATTCACGCAGACCAAGCGCGTCAAAGACTTTCTCGTACCGTGCCATTCTGCCCCCCGCTTGCGAAAATCCCCGCGCAACTCCGGCGCGGGGATCCCTTGTTCATGGTTGCAAGGTTACTGCAACAGAGCCGACAGCTTTTCGCGCGCCGCGTCGTTCAGCCATGCGCCCCAGACGTCCTGGTAGTTGGTCAGGAAATAAACCGCTGCTTCTTCATAAGACGCGCCCTCTGCTTCCTGCCATGCGAGGATCTCGTTCATCTGCGCGTTGGTGAAGGTCAGGTTGCGCATCAGCTCTGCGGCTTCCGGCTCCCGCTCGACAAAGGCGGCAGTGGCCGTCGTCACCACATCGGCGCTGGGGTAGTCGGACAGCGCGGGCGTGGCGCAATCTTCGAGCGCATTGCAGCTGTGCTTGGCTTCGTCGTAAGGCGCGGTCTCGACCTTGACCATCGGATAGCTGCCCAGCACGGAGGTCGGTGCCCAATAGTAGCCGAACCACGGCTCCTTGGCCTCGTAGGCCGCCGCAATGGAGGTGGCCAGCGTCTCGCCGGACCCGTGCTGGAACCGCTCCATGCCTGCGTCCATGGCCGCTGCAGCCTTGAGGTTGTTCAGGTTGGTCACGTCACAGCCCCAGCCCGCCGGGCAATCGTGGAAACGGCCCCCGACCAGTTCCGGGTTCGCCAGCACGCCTTCCAGCGTCTTCAGCTCCGGATGCGCATCGGCGAGATACTGCGGGATCCACCATGCCTCGACACCGCCGTCAGACAGCACCTTGCTGAGCTCGACGACCTTGCCTTGCTCTTTCAGCTCGAAATAGACCGGGGTGTAAATGGTCCAGAGCTCCGTCACCACGTCCGGCTGGCCGGTTTCGGCCAGCGAGGCAATCGCCGGAACCGTTGTCGTGGGCACGGTCTGCACGGTGCAGCCATAGCCCTGTTCCATCAGGAACTTGGACACATAGGTCACCACCGCGGAGGAGGCCCAGTCCATCTCCGTGATCGAGACCTCGCCGCAATCCGCGACCGCGGACGTGGCAGCACCGGCGACACAAGTCGCGGCAAGAACAGCAGACAGTTTTTTCATTTTAACATTCTCCCTGTTGGAGCCCGTGGCGACGAGGCCCTTCGGGGCAAAGCCTACCTGCGATTCCCTTTGACCTGCAAACCGATTTGCGCCACGGATTTGATATCAATGGCCTTCAAGGCGACGCGATTGGCCATTTGCAAGTGACATGGGCAGACCGCGGCAAACCCCGGTCCGCCATGGCAACCCAAGGGAGGCAAAGCTGAGCCCAAGGTCGCAAGGCCCCTACCAGATCCAGATCGCCGTGACGCCGGACTTCAACCTCGCGGCGACGATGGGGTTCATTGATCCCTTCCGTGCTGCCAACTACCTCGAAGGTCAGGCGCTGTTTCGATGGCGCTTTGTGTCAGAGCACGGTGGCGTGCTCAGTGCCAGCAACGGCGGCGGGCTGGACACCACGCCGCTGTCTCAGGCGCAAGACCCCGGCGACCTCTTTGTCCTGTCCTCCAGCTGGACGCCCGAAACCCATGGCACGCCCGCGCTGCTGGCCGCGGTGCGCCGCGCCGCCCTGCGCAAGACGCCGCTTGGCGGGATCGACACCGGGGCTTTCATCCTCGCTGAAGCCGGTCTGCTGAAAGGCCACAGCGCGACCGTTCACTATGAGCACATTGACGCCCTGCAGGAACTCTACCCCGAGATCGACGTGCTCGAAACGCTCTGCGTGTTCGACAAGGATCGGCTGACGTGCTGCGGGGGGCTCGCCACGGTGGAGTTTGCCCTGCACATCCTGCAACGCCTGCACGGACACGCGCTGGCCAATGCCGCCGCGCGCTACATCTTTGCGCCCAACCTGCGCGCGCCCGGCGCCCCGCAAAACCCGCAAGAAACCGAACCGCTGGGCGCCACCGTGCCCGCGGCCGTCAGGCGGGTCATCAAACTGATGGAAGAGACGCTCGAAACGCCTTTGCCGATCGGCAAACTCTGTGAGACCGCGCAAATCTCGCACCGGCAGTTGGACCGGCTCTTTGCACAGTATCTGGGCAAGACGCCGGCGCTTTATTATCGCGACATCCGGCTGGATCGCGCCCGGGGCCTCGTCACGCAGACCACCCTGTCGATGTCGGAAATTGCCTATGCCAGCGGCTTTTCCAGCCAGGTGCATTTCAGCCGCGCCTACAAGGCCCGCTTTGGGCTGCCGCCGTCACGGGACCGGATCGAGGGCCGCATCCCATTTGAATTCCGCGCATGGCCCATGCACAGACGCCCCAACGCACCAGAATGACGGATTTCGACAAATCAACGGCGAGATATGCAAAGCCTGACCCTGCAGACTCGCCAGACTGCACCAGACCAAGCCTGACAGACTTTGAATCCAAACGGCCTACCCCGACCTGCACAAAGAGGAAGCGCCATGACCCGTCTGCCCTCCCCCGATGCCTTTGACATGATCCGCACCGGCTTTGACACCGACCCCAGCCGCTCTTTGTCGCTGCGCAAAGAGGCCTATGTGCACCCGGAATGGTATCGCGCGGACCTCGACGGGATCCTCGCGAAATCCTGGCAATGGGTGTGCCACGTGGAAAAACTGCGTCGGCCCGGGTCCTATGTCACCGTACAGATCGCTGAAGATCCGGTCGTCGTGGTGCGTGACCGGGACGGCGGCCTGCGCGCCTTTTACAACGTCTGCAAGCACCGCGCGCACCAGCTTTTGACCGGCGAGGGTGAGACGAGCCGCATCATGTGCCCCTACCATGCCTGGGTTTACGGGTTGGACGGCCAGTTGGTGCGCGCACCACACACCGAAACGTTGCAGGATTTCGACACGGCCGATATCTGTCTGGACGCCATCAAGGTCGAGGAATTCTGCGGTTTCATCTACGTGAACCTCGACCCGGCGGCAGCCTCCTTGGCCGAGACATCCGGCGATCTGGGCACCGAAATACGCCACTGGGCGCCCGACATCGACCAGCTCACATTTGGCCACCGGCTGACCTATGACATCCAGTCCAACTGGAAGAACGTCGTCGACAACTTTCTGGAGTGTTACCACTGCCCCACGGCGCACAAGGATTTTTGCGACCTCGTGGACATGGACACCTACAAGGTCACCACCTACGGGATCTATTCCAGCCACATGGCCGAAGCAGGCAATGGCGCCAACGCCGCCTATGACGTCTCGAACGCCACGGTGCGCACGCATGCGGTCTGGTGGCTCTGGCCGACGACCTGTCTCATGCGCTACCCGGGGCGGTCCTCGATGATCGTGCTCAACATCATCCCCGTCGGGCCAGATCGCACGCTCGAAACCTATGATTTCTTCCTTGAGACACCGGACCCCGATCCGATGGAACTGGAAGCGATCCGCTACCTCGACGAAGTGCTCCAACGCGAGGACATCGACATCGTCGAATCCGTGCAGAGAGGCATGCGCACCCCGGCGTTCACCCAGGGGCGTATCGTGAACGATCCGGAAGGTTCGGGAAAATCAGAGCACGCGGTGCATCATTTTCATGGCCTCGTACTGGAGGCCTATGACAAGATGCGCGTATGAACCCGTCCCATTTGAAACAAATGCAGTACCAGCCGCCGCCCGCGGCCCCTTGAGACCTGTTCACAGACCCGTTTCAAAGGAAGGTATCACATGCATTGCTCAATAGATCTCCGCCCCAAAGGCCCCGCCCGGGACACTGGCGTATGACCCAGCCCAACATCGTCGTCATCATGGCCGACCAGTTGGCCCCACAGTTCACCGGCCCCTATGGCCATCCGGTCGCCCTCACCCCGCATATGGATGCGCTGGCTGCGCGCGGCATGCGCTTTGACGCGGCGTATTGCAACTCGCCGCTCTGCGCGCCGTCGCGGTTTTCCTTCATGTCGGGGCAGCATGTCTCGCGCATCAAGGCCTTTGACAACGCGGCCGAGTTCCCCGCCTCCGTGCCGACCTTCGCGCATTACCTCGCGCGCCTTGGCTATCGCACCTGTCTTTCGGGCAAGATGCATTTCGTGGGCCCCGACCAGAAACACGGCTTTGAGGACCGGATCACACCGGACATCTACCCATCCGATTTTGCATGGACCCCGAATTGGGAGGACCACGAGACACGGATCGACAAGTGGTATCACAACATGACCACGGTCAAGGAAAGCGGGCAGGCCGTGGCCACCTTTCAGACCGACTACGACGATGAAGTGGAATACGCCGCCCGTCGCTGGCTGATCGACCGGGGGCGTGACAAGGCCGCCGGTGATGACCGGCCCTTTTGCCTTGTGGCGAGCTTTATCCATCCACACGATCCCTATGTCGCCAAGCCGGCATTCTGGGATCTCTACGAAGATGCAGAAATCCACCCGCCCGAAGTGGTCATGCCTATTGAGGACCTCGATCCCTTTTCCCGACGCGTGATGGATGGCATCGAGGCCACACAGACCCCCCTGACCAAAGAGGAAGTGATCCGCGCCCGCCGCGCCTATTTCGCCAATACCAGCTACTTCGACAGCAAGGTTGGCACGATGGTGCAAACCCTCGAAGAGATGGGAGAACTGGAAAACACCCTCGTCATCGTCACATCCGACCACGGTGACATGCTTGGTGAGCGGGGGCTGTGGTACAAGATGAGCTTTTTTGAGCATTCCGCGCGCGTGCCGCTGATCATGGCGGGGCCAGAGGTTGCGCAAGGCACCAACGGTCACGCCTGTTCGCTCGTCGATCTGCTGCCCACCTTCCTTGAGGCCGCGGGAAGCGGGGCAGACGACAGGCTTGGCGCCCCCATTGATGGACGGTCCCTGATGCCGCTGGCGCGTGGCGAGGCGGATGACCACGACGAAGCCATCGCCGAGTATTGCGCAGAGATGACTCCATGGCCGGTCTATATGATCCGCCGGGGCGCGTTGAAGTACATCCACTGCGCCTTTGATCCGCCGCAGCTTTATGATCTGGACGCCGATCCGCTGGAACAGGTGAACCGGGCCGGGGATCCTGCCTACGCCGCGGCCGCGGCGCGCTTTGCCAGGGACGTGTCGGAGCGCTGGAATTGCACCGCGCTGCGCGACGAGGTGCTGGCCAGCCAGAAGGCCCGCTTTGTGTTGAATGACGCCATGCTGACCGGGGCGCCCACCCATTGGGATTTCACACCCCCCCGGGATTCGACGCAGGAATACGTGCGCAACCACATGGACTGGACCGTCGCCGCAGCGCGCTACCGCTTCCCGCCACGGGAGGAGACCGTTGATGAGTGAAGGTCGTTTGCAGGGCAAGGTTGCCCTCGTCACGGGTGGGCGCGGCGGTATCGGTCGCGCCATTGTGGCCCGTTTTTTGCGCGAGGGCGCAACCGTCTATGCCGCCGACCTGTCAGAGGCCGGTTCCCTCGCGGCGCATGACGCGGATGGCAGCACTTTCCTGCGTATGGATGTGGCGTCAGAGACCGAAGTGAAGGCGGCGATGCAGCGCGTCTCGGGCACGTCAGGGCGGCTGGATGTGCTGGTCAACGCCGCGGGCATCGAGATCGAGAAAACGATCGAAGATACCACGCTGGAGGAATGGAACCGCTCTTTCGCGGTGAATGTCACCGGTACCTTCCTTGCGTCGAAACATGCGCTGCCGCTGTTGCGCGTGGCGGCGGGTGACGGGCCTTCGGCATCGGTGATCAACTTTGGCTCCTACGATGGTTTCATCGCGGATCCGGGCCTTGCGGTCTATTGCGCCACCAAGGGCGCCGTGCACGCGCTGACCCGCGCCATGGCCTGTGACCACGGCCCCGAGGGCATTCGCGTCAACGCCATCTGCCCGGGTTACATCGACACGCCGATGCTGCAGAGCTTTTTCGAGGGAGAAGGCTCCGGCGGAGAGGGCAAATCGCTGGACCAACTGCAACAAGCGGTGCGCGACGTGCATCCGATGCGCGCCTATGGCACGCCAGAGGACATCGCCAACCTGGTCACCTGGCTGGCCTCGGACGAGGCACGCTATGCCGCCGGGCAGCTTTGGGTGCTCGATGGCGGCCTGTCGGCACAGGTTCAGCAAATGAAACTATGACACCCGCAAGCCGAAATCTTTCAAAGATTTCGGCCCCGCCCAGAAGGAGCTCGACATGCCAAAATCCGTCATCATCACCTGCGCCCCCACTGGTGGCATCCACACACCGACCATGTCGCCACATCTGCCCGTCACGCCTGCCGAGATCGCAACCGCCAGCATCGAGGCCGCAGAGGCCGGTGCATCGATCATTCATCTGCACGCCCGCGACCCGGAAACCGGCAAACCGGATCCCAGCACGGAAACCTTCCTGAAGTTTCTGCCAACCATCAAGCAATCCACCGACGCCGTGATCAATGTCTCCACCGGCGCGGGTCTTGGCATGTCGATGGAAGAGCGCCTGCGCGCCGCAACCACCACCAGCCCCGAGATGGCCAGCCTCAACATGGGCAGTATGAACTTCGGCATCTTCCCGCTGCTGGAGAAGTTCTCGGACTGGCAACACGACTGGGAGCCGGAATTCCTTGGCATGACGCGGGATTTCATCTTTCCCAACACCTTCGCCACCATCGAATACGCCCTGCGCGAGTTGGGCGAAAAGCATGGTACGAAATTTGAGTTCGAATGCTATGATCTCGGCCATCTCTACAATGTGAAATGGTTCGTTGACCAAGGCCTGATCAAGCCACCCTTTTTCATCCAGATGGTGTTTGGAATCCTCGGGGGCATGGGGGCGGAACTTGATCATCTGGTGCACCTGCACCGCACCGCCGACCGGCTTTTCGGGGCGGAAAACTACGAATGGTCCGTGCTCGCCGCAGGCCGCCACCAGATGCCGTTTGCCACGCAATCGGCGCTTCTGGGCGGGAATCTCCGCGTTGGACTGGAGGACAGCCTCTATATCGGCAAAGGCGAATTGGCGACCTCAAACGCGCAACAGGTCGAACGCATCCGCGGCATTGTCGAGAACCTCGGGCTAAGCGTGGCCACAGCGGATGAGGCCCGCGAGCGGCTGTCGCTCAAGGGCGGCGACCGGGTCGATTTCTGATGCGCCCGGGCCTGAATACGCCCACGTGGTGTGACCTGTCCGCCTATCGCCCCGCCACGGCCCGCGGCTTTTACGCGGCGGTCATGGGGTGGGAGATCCCCAAGGATGCCTATGCCATGGCACGAAACGCGGACGGCCCCGTGGCGGGGCTGTATGAAATGCCGCGCCGCTTTCAGGATATGCGTTTGCCCAGCTTCTGGATGAGCTATTTTGCGGTTCGCGACCTCGGCGATTGCGTGGCGACCGTGATGGCGGAAGGCGGCAAGGTCGAATTCATCGAGGGCTGGCAGGATGGGCGCGTGGCCTTTGTCCGGGATCCACTGGGGGCGGGCTTCACCCTCTATCAGGGTGATCTCGCACCGGGTGTGCAGGGGAAAAAGGCCGGCGCCCGCCTGGGTCATACGCTGGTGGTCTCCGACGCGGGGGTGTCCGATTTCTACAAGGCGCTCATGGGGTGGGACGCGCAGGCAATTGACGGCGGCTGGCACTTCACGCTCGACGGCACGCCGGTGGCGGACCTGATGGAGGCCCCACCAGAGAACCGCAACGGCTACGAATTCTGGGCCCTGACATTTGCAGTGACCGACATGCAGGCTGCCGCCCATGCCGTGATGCAAAAGAAAGGCCGCGTTTTTGGCGAGACGGACTTTCCCGTCGGGCCGGTCGTGGGCGCTGCCGACATGGATGGCGCAGCGTTTTTTCTCGTTGCCGCAGAAAATTAGGGAGGACACCATGCAAACAAGGCTGTTGATCGACGGGGTGCTCACAGAAGGCGAGGGCGCAGCGCTGTCGATCGTCGACCCCGCCACTGGCGAAGAGATCACTCAAGTGGCCGAAGCCAGCGCCGCCCAGGTCGAGGCCGCCGTCGCTGGCGCCGAAGCCGCCTTTGACACATTCTCACAGTCCACGCCGGCAGACCGCGCGGCGCTGCTGCTGCAGATCGCCGACGTGTTGGAGACCCATCAGGACGAACTCGCGGCCCTCGAAAGCCGCGACGTGGGCAAGCCATGGCCCAGCGCGCGCGATGATGAAATGCCGCTGACCATCGACACGTTTCGGTTTTTTGCCGGGGCTGCGCGCACCATGACGGGCTCTGCCGCCGGGGAATACGTGGCCGGGCATACATCCATGATCCGCCGCGACCCGGTGGGACCGGTTGCCGCGATTGCGCCCTGGAACTACCCCTTGATGATGGCTGCCTGGAAACTCGCCGCCCCAATCGCGGCGGGCTGCACGGTGGTTCTGAAACCTTCCGAGATCACGCCGCTGTCGACCCTGCGCGCGGCAGAATTGCTGGGAGATGTGCTGCCCAAGGGGGTCCTGAACGTGATCCATGGCCGAGGGCCGACGATTGGCGACCAACTCATCAATCACCCGGGCGTCGAGGCCATCTCTGTCACCGGATCCCCTGCCACAGGGATGGCCGCCATGCGTGCCGCCAGCCAACAGGTGCGCCATGTACATCTGGAGCTGGGTGGCAAGGCACCGGTGATCGTCTTTGACGATGCTGACGTCGATGCGGTCGCCGAAACCATTCGCTATGGCAGCTTCTTCAACGCCGGACAGGATTGCGCGCAACCCTGTCGGATCCTCGTTCAGGATGGGATTTACGATCGCCTCGTCGCCGCCGTCGAGGCGCAGGTCAAGGAAATCCAGACCGGTGCCCCAAGGGCCGATGGTACCGAAATGGGCCCCATCGTGTCCGAAACACAGCGCGCCCGCGTCGCGGCTTTTGTCGAACGCGCGCGCCCTTCGGTCGAGATTGTCGCGGGTGGCGTTGCGGGCAGCGGCCCGGGGTTCTTCTACGAACCCACGGTGATCGCCAATGTGGACAACCATGCGGAAATCGCGCGGGACGAGGTGTTTGGCCCGGTCGTGACGCTTTCGCGCTTTTCCGAGGCAGAAGAGGCGCTGAAGATCGCGAACGCCTCGCGCTATGGGCTGGCATCTTCGGTCTGGACGTCGAATGTCGGTCTGGCGATGCAGATGACGGCCCGGCTGCGTTATGGTTTCACCTGGGTGAACACGCATGGCGTCGGCACACCAGAGATGCCATGGGCCGCGATGAAAGGCTCCGGTACCGGCTGTGACATGTCGGTCTATGCACTGGACGCCTATACTTCGGTCCGCCACGTGATGATTGCGCATTGATGCGGTTGCAGGGCAAAACCGCGCTCGTCACCGGCGGGCGGCAAGGCATCGGGCGCGCCATCGTTGCCCGTTTCCTGCGCGAAGGGGCGAATGTGACAACCTGTGGGCGTGGCCCCCGGCCGCCGGATCTGCCGGAGGACTGCGGCTGGCAGACCCTCGATGTCAGCGACATTGGCGCGGTGCAGATCTTTGCGGATGCGTGGCGCGGACCGCTCGAAATCCTTGTGAACAACGCGGGCGTACAGGTGGAAAAGACCGTTGCCGAGAGCACGGACGCCGATTGGGATCTGGTCATCGATACCAACTGCAAGGGTGTTTTTCTGATGTGTCGGGCCTTTCTGCCGCATATGGCGCGCGGATCGATCATCAACCTCGGCTCTATCTCCGGCACGGTCGCCGACCCGAGGATGGCGCTTTACAATGCCTCGAAAAGCTTTGTGCACGGGCTGACCCGCTCCATCGCGGTGGACCATGGGCCACAGGTCCGGTGCAACGCGATCTTGCCGGGATGGGTCGAGACCGGGATGCTCGACGCGGGCTTTGACCTTGCTGGTGATCCACAGGCCGCGCGGGGGGATGCCCTCGCACGGCACGCCGTGCAACGCTTTGGCCAACCCGAGGATATCGCGAACATGGCGCTTTGGTTGGCGTCCGACGAGGCGAGCTTTGCCACCGGCCAGTTCTTTACCGTGGATGGCGGTCTGACCGCCGCCTCCCCCCTCAATCCGGGACTGTTCTGATGTCTGAGATTTCACATTGCGCCGTGCTGGGCGCTGGTGTCATTGGCGCAAGCTGGGCGGCGCTGTTTCTGGCAGCAGGACGCTCGGTTGCGGTATATGATCCCGCCCTGGAGGCGGAGGCCCAGACCCGGGCCTATATTGACACCGCATGGCCCGCCCTAACCGAACTGGGCCTGACGGAGCGGGGCGATCCAACCCGGATCACATTTCACACAGAGGCCATCGCGGCCGTTTCAGACGCCGGGCTCGTTCAGGAAAATGCGCCTGAGCGGCTCCCCATCAAGCACGCGCTGATCCGTGAGGTCGAGCAAGCACTTGCGCCAAACGCGGTATTTTCCAGCTCCACCTCCGGGCTGACATGGGAGGCGATTGCAGCCGGGTTCGCGCACCCGGGCCGTTTTGTCCTTGGCCATCCCTTCAACCCACCGCACCTCATCCCACTGGTGGAAATGACCGCAGGCCCGGAGACCGAAGAAGCCGCCTTTGACACCGCGCGCAGATTTTATGAGGACATCGGCAAGGTCACTATTCGCCTGCACAAAGGCATGCCCGGCCATGTGGCCAACCGCCTGCAAGCGGCCGTTTGGCGCGAGGCGGTGCACATGGTGATCGAGGGTGTTGCCAGCGTCGAGGATGTGGACAAGGCGATGTGGGCCGGCCCCGGCCTGCGCTGGGCCGCCATGGGGCCGACGATGTTGTTCAACCTCGGTGCGGGGGACGGTGGGTTGCAGGCCTTTTGCGACCACTTTCAGGGCACGTTCAACGGTTGGTGGGACGACTTGGGGCGTCCCTACCTGACCGAAGAGGTCATCGCGCAGCTTGTGCAAGGCGTGCAGGCAGAGGCGCAGGGCAAGGATCCGGCGGCGCTTTCTGCGGACCGCGATGCCCTGATCGTGGCGATGCAGAAAGCGGTGCGCGACCTGCGGTGAACCTGCAACCTTGGGACGTTTCGTGCGTTGGGCACAGGGCGATGGCCGGTTCGTCACCCGCGCCATGCAGCGCAAAGCCAGTTGATGGATCGGCTCGACGACCAAAACAGAAAAAGCCGCCGGTTTCCCGGGCGGCTTGACCTTTTCTTATCCGAATCGCCCAAAAATAAAGGGCGGTAGGGAGAGGGATGTCGCTGCTACTGCGTTCTTGGGAAGAATCTGCGTAAAACGAGGGTTATCCCTATCAAGCGGATTGTCTGGATCGTAGATTTTGCTCAACAGGTCATCAAAATCGGTTAAAAATTGATTTGTGATTGCATGATGAACCTGTGAATCCACACCAGCAAAAAGCTGCGCTCTGTCTGGGTTTGCTTCTTCCCATCTGTCTCTGTAGCTTGTCACTTCAGGATCCTTTATGTGAGCGGAGACGTCTTCATAGTTTCGCGATAGTCCGGATCGAGCGGAACCACCGTCTCATATCCCCAATGCGACCTTGGCCGCACCTGACGTCCAATACGCGTTGGAGTCAGCTCCAGCAGCCCTGTGATTTTTTCAGACTTTAGATGTTGCAACAAAGCTGAGTTGATGATCGGAAGGGTAGATTGCCTATCAAACAAAAAAATTGGCAAATCAAACGCAAGCTTCTGCACAATCTGGGAACGACAAAAGGCCCTCCATGCTATTGGGTCTACCTCCCCACCCCGCATTATCCCTGGCTGGTGTATGCTTTCTTTATAAATTGGACCATCATAGTAAAATGTGTGCCGCACATAGACATGAAAATAGTCTATTGGTGTGGGCCGCCCACTCGCCTTCCCCAAAATTTGAGCGGGGGAGAAATAGCAATACCCCGGCGCGAAGGACTCGATCAGATCACGCGCGCGCTCACTCACAACCAAATTCCCCCAGATGAATACATCTGGTATAAGTGGATCGCCCTCGTCCTTTAACGTATAATCGCTAAAGAGTTGCCCAACACTGTCCGGGTTTATGCTTACTTTGCCATAAACCCAGTGTTCCGCTCCTCGTCCAATGTCAATAGGTTCCCATCGCGCCCAAAGATCCTGATCAACCAATTGTGGCTTTCGACCAGGCAAAAATCTGAGGAGCTTTCGCTTACCATTGATTTTCTTCTCACTTACCATATTAAATGCGGAGTTTGTACAAATCCCATAAAGGGGCGCTGGATTTCGAACCATTAGCTCCCAAAGCTGGTCTGCATGGGTAATGTCGGTCTCTTCCATGGTCCATAGCTGATAGATGCTTTAGAGGTACAAATTATCTCTCGGATGGCTCAAGTACAGTGTCCCTTTTCACCAACTAGGGTGCGTACCGACGCCGCTCCCTTAGCGGTCTTGGCGGACGGCTTTGGGCAGTCCGCCTCGATGCTTGTCCCGCGCGCTGTTCAGCGCCGCAACAGCGTCGGGAAACCGAAACGGCCCTTCTCTGCCGATGAATTCTTGACCACCAGCGGCAGGATGAAATTCGCCATGCGTGAATGACGTCCAACAATCGACCCGGTAAAGGGCTTGCGCTTGCTCAGCAGCGGCAGGATGAAATTCCCCATCCGTGCGTGACGGCCAAAGATTGACCCGGTGAACGGCTTGCGCTTGGAAATCAGGTTCATCGGACCCGCGGCCATCCGTGGCGCCCCTGCCATCAGCGAATTGGTGTGTTGCTTGCCGTTGATCAGATGCGGGAAGGGCCAGTTGGCAAAACGGTGATGCCGCGGGATCAGCGAGCCGGTGTAGGGCTTGCGCCCGTTCAACAGCGGCAGGATCACATCGGCCATGCGCGCGTGGCGCGGAAAGATGAAATTGTCCGACGGCTTCCGGCGAATGGTCAGCGGAAAGATCAGGTTGGCCATGCGCGCGTGGCGCGGAAAGGCAAATTCGTCACGGGGTTGGATCCGCGCCGTCAGCGCGATCGGCCAGTTCGCCATGCGACCATGCCGCGGGATCAGCGAGTTGGAGTTCGGCTTGCGACGGCTGATCAGAGCGATCGGCCAGTTCGCCATGTAGAAATTGGTGGCATTCGGATCCCTGTCGCGGGTCAACAACCGCGGGTTCCCGGCGAGGAGGCTGGAGTTCTCCATAGGCTTTTCCTTCACTATGACTTCTTCGGTTCGTTCGCCCATGTCACGGGCGCCCATTTCTGACATGACTTCGCGCGCAGTCTGCGCGATACCCAGCGGCCTGTGACCGGTCCGGACCATCAGCACCGCGCCACCATCAGAGGCCATGCGGCCCGCATAGGCCTCCGCCGTCTCAGGGAGGACCCCAGCCGCCGTCAGGGCGGACTCAAGGCCTTCTGTCTGCGAAAATATCCGCAAAATGCGCGCGGACAGCCGCTTGGACAATAGCCTTCGCTCTGCCTCTCGGGCTTGCGCCGCGGTGTCAAAGTACCGCGTGATTACCTTTATCATGACACCTCCAACGGGTTGGTCTGCTGCTCCGCTGTGCGGCGGGGCGTGTCTGGGCTGCCAGACTGGCGGACCAACGCCCGACCAACCGGCATCGCGACGAGAATGGCCAATACGAGAAAGACCATCTCGATCCCGAATACAAAGTTATAGGGCGTTTCCGGGGAAAGTCCGCCCAGACCGGGCGATGCCACCAGAATATCCCGCACAATGCCCGCCAGAGCGACCCCGAGACCTGCGCAGGTGGCTTGCACCCCGCCCCATGCGCCCAACGCCAGCCCAATCCGTTCGCGCGGCGCGCTGCGGATGGTTGCCGTCAGGGTGGCATGGCCAAAAAGCCCCGCGCCCAGACCCGTCAGAACCGTGCCCACAAGGAAGAAGGGCACACCCAGACTGTTGGAGGAAAGTATGATGAATGCAAAACCGGGCAGACCGATGCCTGCCCCGATACGGCCCAGCGCCATGGGAGAGAACCCACCGCCAAGCACACGTGACGCAATGCCAAAGCCGATCAGTGACCCGCCCGCCAGAAGCGCCGTCAATTTTGTCGTTTCCGCAACCGAGAAGCCAAGCGCCTGACCGCCGTAGGGTTCCAGCAGGACATCCGCCATGCCAAAACCAAACGTGCCCAGCCCGATCACGACCAGCAGGCGCACCGTGCCCGGCGCTGCCACCAGCTGCGCCCATGCCACCTTGAAGGCCATGGGCTTCGCGCGTTGCATCTGGGCGGCGCGATTGCGATCGCGCGACTCCTGCTTCCACATTGCAAACAGGTTCAACCCGATGGTCACCACCGCGGATCCCTGGATCACCTGCACGAGGCGCCCGGGCGTGTATGTCTCCAGCAATGTGCCGTAGATAAGCGCGCTGACCACCATGCCCAGCAGCAGCATGACGTACATCAGGCCCACGACCTTGGGCTGGTCTTCGTCTTTCACAAGGTCCGTCGCCAGTGCGAGCCCCACGGTCTGCACCATGTGCAACCCCGCCCCGACCAGCAGAAAGGCAAGCGCCGCAGAGGACAAGCCCCACCAGCGCGGCGCATCAATGGCCTCGCCATACCCGGACAGCACCAGCAGCGCGAAAGGCATGATCGCAAAGCCGCCGAACTGGTACAGCGTGCCCTTCCAGATATAGGGCACCCGCCGCCAGCCCAGCGCAGAGACGTGCTGGTCCGATTTGAACCCGATCAATGTGCGAAACGGAGCGAACAGCAAAGGCAGCGCCAGCATCCCCGCCACGAGCGAGGCAGGCACCTGCAACTCGACGATCATGACACGGTTCAATGTCCCCACAAGGAGCACCAGCGCCATGCCAACGGTCACCTGGAACAGCGAAAGCCGCAACAGGCGGAACAGCGGGACCTCTTCGGTCGCCACATCCGCAAAGGGCAGGTAGCGCGGCGCCATCACGGCGATCTTGCGCAAAACGGCGTCTCGGTAATTGAACGACATGGGTCTGGCCCGTTCATGGCCCCGGTGCACGCATTGCGCGTCGGGGCAGTCTCAAAATCTTTCAAATTTGTATACCGCCGGCCCGTGACAGGCCGACGGTGTCGCAAGCAAGAGCCACGTCAGTACGCGGCGGCAAGCTCGTCGTTTGGCTGAATGATCGCCTTTGCCGTGGTGCCATCGGGCAGGATCACGGTCACTTCCTGGCCACCGGCCACGGGCATCACGAAAGAGGCTTTCGCTGTGTCCATGTCGGGCGCGATCATGGTCGCGTTTGCTTCTTCCATATCACCGGAGCCAAGCGGCTGGCCGGAAAGGAAATCAGCAACCCAGGAGGTGTTGCTCAGCACGGCCACGTGGACCGCAAAAGAGCCAACAGCAACGGCGCCAAGGAACACCGGAACGCCAACGGCGGGGGGCACAACAAGCCACATCTTTGCATTGTTCATGGGTTATGCCTCCTTAGCCCAGCCAGGGGGTGGACGCAGCCACCAGGAAGTGTGCGATCAGCGCGATTGCGCCAAACACGCGGGTGCCGTCGATGAGGTAGCTATGCACCTCTTCGGCTTCACCGAGGGTCAGGCCGGTTGGCCATACTTTATCAGGATCGTCGGACATTACCGATCTCCTCCGTAGTTAGAACTGACGAAAGCGGCCTCCCGCACAGATAAATCAGGCGGAGGGACACGCCATGAAGCGGATGGTTCAAGAGATCGGACCCCCGCCGACTCAAGACTGTCAGACATTAATGACGTTTTCAATTGTAAATCTGGCCTGACAGTTTTTTGCAGGGCAGATTCAGAAACCACCGGCAAAGCGCCTTGACGCGGGAATTTTCGTCCTGATTTCAACGATTCCCCCGTAAAACCCATGGTTACCAAGGGTAAAGGGGGTTAAGCCCAGTGACACCAATCGCAGCTGGGCCGCGGGAAAACGCGTGAACCCGTGCTGTAAGGAAAATCTGACAAATCCGTTTCGGACCCGATCCAAGCCACGCGTGCGCTCTTGGTGGTGGGACAAAAAACCCCGCAGGACCGGCACCCCGGTGCTTCGGCCACGTCACGCCGTGGGCAGCCAGACCTCGAATACCGCGCCGCCTTCGGGCGCGTTGCGCGCGGTTATCAGACCTTCGGCGCGCTGGATCAGCGTCTGCGAGATCGACAACCCCAACCCGGTGCCCTCTCCGAGCCGGGTCGTGAAGAACGGATCGAACAGATGCGCCATGGCCTGGTCCGACAACCCCTGTCCGCTGTCCGTCACGGTCAGAGCCACGCCTGCGACGCCCTCCCGGTCTTCTTCGACGAGCCTCAGGTGCAGCTGTCCCTCGGTGCCCATCGCCTGCACCGCGTTCACCAGAAGATTGACAACAACCTGCTGCATCTCCCCCGGATCGATCCGCACCGGTGGCACCTCTGCAAAATCCATGACCACGTCAATGTCGCTCTTGGACAGGACATGATCCACCAGCAGCAGGCAGTCGCGCACCAGCGGCGCCAGATCCATGGAGCCGTCAAAGGAGGAAAACTCCCCCGGGCGCGCGAACTGCAAGAGCTTGCCCACGATGGACGCAATGCGCGTGATCTGACCGTCGATCAGGTCCAGCTCTGTCTTGAGCGGCGCAGCCTCTGCGCCCAGCGTCTCGCGGATGACATCCACATTGCCCTGAATCACCGCCACGGGGTTGTTGATCTCATGCGCCACACCGGCTGTGATCTCACCAATGGAGGCGAGCTTTTCGCTCAGCACCAGTTGCCTGTAGGTCTGTTCCAGCTTGGCATTCGCTGCGCTCAGTTCCTTTGTGCGTTCCTCGACGCGCTGGTTGAGCAGCCGGTCGCGTTCCTGAATCTGGTCAAGAAGATCGTCGAGGTGACCGGCCACCTTGCCGATTTCATCGCGGAAACCGACATTGCCGTTGCGCGCCGACAGGTTGCCGCGACCGACGCGCCACATGGTCTGGATCATCCGCTCCAGCGGTGAAAAGATCCCCCGCGCCAGCCAGAAAAAGACCGGCACGGACACGACCAGCACCGCGGCAAAGGCCACCAGCATCCAGAGGACCGCGGCATTCTTCGCGGCGGCAAAGGGCGCTTCGAGGAAACCGACGTACAACATGCCGACCCGGGCGCCGAAACTGTCGGTGATGGGCAGATAGCCCGAGATATACCAGTCGTTTACCACGAAGGCACGGTCCAGCCAGGTCCGCCCCTCGTCCAGCACGGCCCCCCGCACCACGGCAGAGACACGGGTGCCCAGCGCGCGCACATTTTCGAAGAACCGCACATTGGTCGAGACCCGCACATCGTCCAGAAACAGCGTCGCCGTGCCCTGTCGGTCGCCACCGGTCACCGCGTTCAGGTAGACCAGCGCGTTGATCGTATCGATGAAATCAAGATTGCGATTCAGCAGGATCCCCCCGACCAGCACGCCTTCGTGACCGGGCAGATCGACGGGCGCTGCCGCATGGACGACCATTCCACGGTCTTCGACCCGGCGGTCCGTGGGCACGGCGGCCTCGGTCTCGATCAGGTCGATGCGGGCACGCAGGTGCAGCGCGCCGGGGAAAACCTCAAGGTCCTTGCCTGAAAAGACGTCGATTTCCGTGCGCGCCTGCCCGTTCAGACCGGCGGTGATCACCGGCCAGGTTGCCCCGGCCTCCAACGCGTCATCCTTGGGCAGGTAATAAAGGAAATCCAGTTCCAGTGCGGCGCGCTTGTGCTGGAAGAACTGCGCCTCGTCTTCGCCGTTCTGCGCCAGCGCCTGCGCAAACTCGGCAGAGCCCGCCACCGCTGTCAGGTCGTCGCCGGTGCCCACCATGATGCGCGCCAGATATTGCTCTGCGATGCGCAAATCGCTTTCCACGTTGGCGATCAGCAGCCGGTCGTAGTCGGCCGTCCAGCGGGCCATGCCCACCAGCAACAGCAGCGGCATCAGCACCACCAGCGGCGCCAGTGCCAGAACGAGCAGGCGCAGGCGGACCGATGTCATCGCGATCCGTGCGCCCAGAACCTTCATCCGGCAACGCCCTGTCCACGGGCCCGGATGCCTGCTTTCGGTTCTTGCCAAGCCCTGCGGCCCCTGGTCATTGACCTAGTCCTCCGTCCCGGAGCATTGACCCACCGGTTTGGCCCGCGGATTTCGCATGAAGATCCGGGATCCCGGCGTCCCGCGGGACTCCCCCGATCCGAGCCTTCGGCCAAATCGCCCTGACCCGGGCTTCGCTACGAGTCGATGTCGCCGTGGATGGCGAATTGTTCAAGCCCCGCCTCCTGCGCCTCGATCGCGCGAAAGGCCTCGCGCACACCGGCTTCGGTCAATTCACGTGCGACGGTCAGCAGGGTGTTGGGCGCGTGATCCTCGCACAGTTCCGCCATTTGTGACAGCTCCTCTGCTGCCACAGGCCGCGCCGCCTCAAGCGAAGGCGCGCCGTAATAGGTGACAAAGTGCTGCGCAAGGATGTCGGTCAGGGTCGCGACCTCGCCCCCTTCGATCTGCGTCACCGCAACAAAGGTGACGCGGCCACTGGTCTCAAGCCCCATCCAGCCGTTGGCAAAGGCCTGCCGCGCCTTGCCCACGAGGTCGGCCTCGGTCCAGTTGGAGAACTCGAAGCCACCAGAGATGCACCACTCTCCCGTCCGGGCCGGGCTGGCAAAGACGTGTTGGTCACTTTCGTCAAAATGAATGGCACGGGCCAGTTTCATGTGGGCACCTCCAAGAGAGCTGTCAGCGGGATCAGGTGAGTGGTCGTCTCGTCACGTAAAAGCATGCCAAAGCGTTCGTCGACACCGAGGAAGGTGCCGCTGTGCCCGGCCTGCGTGGTCTCTTCGCCAATGCCATGGGCCAGCCCGCGCCATTCGGCGTGCAGCGGCTTGACGCCTTCGTCTTCCCAGCGCGCGATCCAGTTCAGACTGTGCCGGGCCCAGGCCTCGATCAGCAGGCCGGGGTCCACTTCGGCACAGCCTTCGGCGTGCAGGGCCGTCTGGTCCGGCGTCAGACCGGTGTCGTCCATGGGCATCAGGATCGGCAATTCGAACCCGACAACAAGCCAGAGCGGCTCTGCCTCCGGCTCCGTTGTCTCTGCCGCGGCGCGCATGCCACCGCAGGACGCGCCATTGACCTTGATGCCCCCTTGCCATGTCAGGTGCACCGCCACCTCTGGCGGGGCAAGCGCACCCAAGGCGTTCTGAAAACCGACGCCGCAGAGCGGCAGCATGGCCATCGCCTCTCCCAGAGGCACTTCGGGCGCAAAGACAAGCGCCGCACCAATACGGTCCGCCGCCAGCCGATAACACAGGTGGCCCGCGTCAATGCCCTTGATCGCGCGCATGACAGCGGTGTCGAAAGGATCGTCGCTGACCGCCACGCCCTGCATCGCGGGCGGGAAGGTCAGAGGCACATCGCTCATGCCACCCCCTTGGCCACCAGTGCTTTGGCCACGTCATGAAAGGCCTGCGCCTGCGCGCTGTCCGGTGCGCTGACCGTGATCGGTGCGCCACCATCCGCCGCAAGCCGGATCTGAAGGTCCAACGGCACTTCGGCCAAAAGCGGGACGCCAAGCTTGGCCGCCTCTGCCGCGACGCCACCATGGCCAAAGACGTGCTCTTCGTGCCCGCAGTTGGAGCAGACATGCGTCGACATGTTCTCGATCATGCCAAGGATGGGCACGTTCAGCTGCTGGAACATGTCGATCCCCTTGCGCGCATCCATCAGCGCCACGTCCTGCGGCGTGGAGACGATGACCGCCCCGTCCACATGCGCCTTCTGGCTGAGCGTCATCTGCACGTCGCCGGTGCCGGGCGGCAGGTCCACCAACAGCACATCCAGAGCGCCCCATTGCACCTGCGTCATCATCTGCTGAAGCGCGCCCATCAGCATGGGTCCGCGCCAGACCACGGCCTGGTCTTCGTTGGTCATCAGACCAATGGACATCATGGTGACACCGTGATTGCGCATCGGCAGGATGGTCTTGCCATCCGGCGAAGCAGGCCGCCCCGAGATACCCAGCATGCGCGGCTGCGATGGCCCGTAGACATCCGCATCCAACAGCCCGACGCGCCGCCCCTGTTGCGCCAGCGCGCAGGCGATATTGGCGGAAACGGTGGATTTGCCCACACCGCCCTTGCCGCTGGCAATCGCCACGATATGCGCGACGCCGGGGATCCGCTGGGGTCCCTTTGGCTCTGCCTTTTTCTGCGGACGCAATTCC
>JBELMB010000032.1:0-15057 GCA_042088665.1 Sagittula sp. | reverse complement strand
CGCAATTCCGGCGGGGCCTTTTCAGAATGCCCCGTCAGGACAATGGCGACCGAGGCCACCCCATCCAGCGCGTTCAGCACGGCCTCGGCTTCGGCCTTGACCGCGCCATAAGCCTCCGCCGCACTTGGCGGGATCTCCATGACGAAACGCACGGCCCCGGACGCTTCGACGTTCAACGCGCGCATCACGCCGCTGGCGACGATATCCCCCCCGGCGACCGGATCAGAGATGCCCTTCAGCGCCTCGAGAACTGCTTCCCTGCTCGCCGCCACCGGTCAGTCCTGCCCTTTGATCTCGCCCGCGACCTCATGGGTCATCCCGAGCTCTTCGATGGTGATCACTGCCTTGACGGCATAGCTTTTGCCGCCGGTCTCGGTGCCGCGCATGGCCTCTTCGATGGCCTGCTGCGAGGTGACGCCGACCTGCTTGAGGAACTTTCGCATCGACATGTTGAACTCGTCGCTCATCTCTCTCGCTCTCCTGCTGATTGACGCATCCGCTTTTGGGCGCCTAAAGTATGGGCATGATAGCCCCTATCCGGACCTTCGCATGCCAGCTCTGCGCGTTTGTGCTTTGCCTGCTGCCCGCCGCCAGCCTCGCCGATGACCGACAAGTCGCGCTTTACGCCGCGCCGGAACTCGTTGAGACGGGCCTGTTCAAACACATCCTGCCCCGGTTCGCGCTGAAGACTCAGGTCCGCGTGACGCTGGTCCCGGATCCCGCGGCGGCACAGATCACGCTGGGCTCCGAGGGCAGGCCGCTCTTCAACGGGCTGGACCAGACCTGGAACCTGGATGTGCTGGACACCGGGCACAAGGGCACGGACCGTTTCGCCGACTGGCTGCGGTCTGATGTCGGGCGACGCACGGTGACGGGCTTTGCGCCAGAGGGCGTGGCGCTCTTTGCGCCGCCGGCCGATGCCGGTCAGGTTGTGGCCGAGATCACGTATGACGGCGATGCGAAAGCCGGGCACAAGGTCTCTCGCGACAAGTGCACACGCTGTCACACTGTCGATGACGAGAGCCGGATGATGGGCATCGGATCGACACCCAGCTTTGCCGTTTTGCGCAGCCTGTCCGATTGGGAAGACCGTTTTGCCGCCTTCTACGTGTTGAAACCGCATGGCGCCTTTACCCAGATCACTGACGTGACAGAGCCCTTCCCGGCAGAGCGTCCCTCGCCCATCCACCCGATCGAACTGACGATCGAAGAGGTGGAAGCGGTGCTTGCCTATGTGGCCAGCATGCCCGCCGCAGATCTGGGCGCCCCGCTTGCGCATCAGTGATCGCGCCGCTTGCTGAGGTAATCCTCGGTGGTGCGGACCCGCGGACGCTCACCCCCGGCAAAGGGGTTGTCCTCGGCGTGGAACTGGGCGTTCACACGGCAGTCGTCACACATCTGGATCGCGCGCAGTTTTGCCGGATCCGCGAACATCGCGTGGCCGCGCAGTTTCTCGGTGATCCGCTCGATGCTGGATTTCACCCCGAAGAGCGATCCGCATTCGACGCAGGCAAAGGGCTCTTCTTCGTTGACCACTTCCTGGCGGAAGGCGGCCTCTGTCAGATCCAGCCGCGGTTCATAGGTGATCGCGTCCTCCGGGCAGATATTGGCGCACAGACCGCACTGCAGGCAGGCATCTTCCTGAAACCGCAATTGCGGCAGGTCGGAGTTGTCGCCCAACGCACCCGAAGGGCACAAGGAGACACAGGACAGACACAGCGTGCAGGCGTCCTTGTCGACCAGCACAGCGCCGTAGGGCGCGCCCTCGGGCAGGGACAGCTGTTCGGTCTCCGGGTGCAAGGCGCGTGCGGCCTGACGGGTGATCTGCCGCCGGGTGCCCATCGGACGCACGGGCTGCGCGACCGGCTGCGGCACGGTTTCATCGTAAAGCGCCGCCTCCATCACATCCGGGTCAGGCGTGTCCAGCAGCATGACCTGCCCCGCGGCGCCGATGGCCGCAGCCAGCGCAACCTGTGCGGAAAGCGCATCGCGGTCCGCGCCCGGCCCGGGCAGGATCGTGACCGATGCAAACCCGGCAGCCAATGCCGCCACAGCCTCTGCATGGCCAAAGGCGCCGATGGCGGTGATTTCAAGCGGGACCACGTCGCGCGGCAATCCCTTGCCGTGACGCGCAGACAGGCGGATCATCTCTGCCCCATGCGCGTCATGCGCCAGCAGGCGCGGCGCGGTGCCCCCGGCATCAATGTAGGCTTTTGCGAGGGTCTGCACCCGCCGCATCGTCAGATCCACCGGCGGCGCGTCATAGCTGATCGCACCCGAAGGACACACCGACGAACAGGCGCCGCAGCCGGCACAGATCATCGGGTCGATCTCGACATGCTGCCCCTTGGGCATGATCGCACCGGTCGGACACAGGTCCAGACAGCGGGTGCAGGCGGTCTGCTGGGCACGGGAATGCGCGCAGAGCAGCGCATCCATCCGCACATACAGTGGCTTTTCGAAGGTTCCCACAAGGTGCGAGGCGCTCAGCACCGCCGCAGCCACGCTGGGCGCATGGCCCGGGTCGGCGCGCAGATAGCCTTCGCGCTTTTCATGGGCGGGAAACAGGGCAGGCGCCCGGCGCAAATCCAGAAGGATGTCACATTCCGACCGGCCGCCATCCTGTGGCGCGGTCAGGGTGAAGGACCCGCGCCCGCCCGGTTCCACCTGTTGCAGGCCATCGATGATCACGTTGAACTGCCCCAGCGCCCCCTGCGCCTGCCGCAACCGCCCGATCACCACGTCGATGTCACGACTGTCCGGGACCTCTGTGGGCTCCTCCAGCAGGACCGTCACCGAAAGGTGATCCTTCAGCTGTTCAGCCGCCCCAAGCGCCACGTCCGCGGGGCCAAGGATCAGGCACATGCCGTCCGACACCACGTCCATCGTCTTGTCTGGCGCCCCGGGCAGCATCGCCTCTGCGATCAGGGCGGACATTTTGGGCAGTGCAGAGGCGGAATCCGCACTCCACCCGGCGCGATCACGCAGGTCCAGCACCGGGGCCGGATCGACCCCCAATTCCTCTGCCAGGGCATCGAAAACCCGGGTCTCCTGAGCGCAGCAAAAAACCGCATCTCCGGTGGTCAAGGCCTTTGCGGCGACCTCGATCTGGGTGGTGCACAGTGCTGTACACGGCGCGCGCACCTCACACCCCGTGGCCTTTGACAGCCCCTCGGCATCTACTGCCTGACTGCCCAAGCAGTCACATGTTATCAATGACTTGGACATTTCGACCTCCCCACTGACCCACCGCGTTTCAGGTGCGGATTTTTGCAGTGCCCGCGCAAGCTACACATGATTCGTGTGCGCCCACAACCGATTTTGTCACCCCTCAGGGCGGCGCACCCCCGGACACAACCGGCGGTTCCAGCGCGAATCACATGCCGTGATTCGGGCGTTTTCATTCTGCCGCCTTTCTGAGCAATTCACTCGACTTGGACAAATCGTCCCCACAAGGCGACGCGCCCTCCAGAAGCGCCCCATAATGTCCAATCCGCCCAACAACACGGCCCTGCAGGCGAAAAGACCCTTTGCAGAGCCCTTCGCGTGTACCACCGTCCACAAAGGGAGGAATACCGTGGTCTACAATCCGAACGCGTATCAGACGCTGCCGATAGGTGTTGTCTTGCGCCGCGCGCCCGGCGTGACGCGTTGGGTGCCGTGGATCTGGACGGCCTCGGCGATCCTGCCCGGTGCCGGACCCGCCGATTGGCGCGAACTGCGCCGCGAAGGCAATGTCGTGGAATACCATGCCGCCACTCTGAGCATGGAACTGCATGGGGCCGAGACCGAGGCCTACCTGCACGGTCTCTCAGCCGAAGTGCCCTGCCTCTACGTGGTGATGCGGGACATCGATGCCGAAATAGATTGCCCGCTTGAGGTCCTTCTGGTGACCGCCTCCCCCTACGAGGCGCAGGATTACACCGACAGTGGCGAAGAGATCGTGGAGAAGGTGGCGATGCCCGACGGGCTGATCGCCTTTGTGCGCGAGTTCATCGAAGCCTTCCACCAAGACGAGGTCTTTGTGAAGCGGCGGCGCGACAAGAAACGCGTGGATCTGACCCAGGACGGTGTCGGGGATCCCCGGATCGGCAAGGCGGCAGACATCTATGCCTCGCCGACCCTCGTCCGGAGGCGCCTGCAATGACCGACTTCTGGAGCCGCCGCAAAGCCGCCGTCGAGGCCGAGGCCCGCACCGAGGAAGCCGCCGTTCGCGCCGAAGAAACCCAAGCTCACGAGGAGGCACTGGCCGAGGTTCCGGACGAGGAATTGCTGGCGGAACTGGATCTGCCGGACCCGGAGGACATCGAGACCACCGATCAGGTGCAGGCCTTCCTGAAATCGAACCTGCCTCAACGGTTGAAGACCCGCGCGCTGCGCAAGCTGTGGCGTCTGAACCCGATCCTCGCGAATGTCGACGGTCTGGTCGACTACGGCGAGGATTACACCGACGCCGCCACGGTCATCGAGAACATGCAGACGGTCTATCAGGTCGGCAAAGGCATGTTCGACAAGGTTGCCGAGGCCGCCAAGGAAGCCGAAGCCAAGGAAGCCGCCGCCCTCGCCAAGCTGGAGCAGCAGGCCCGGGAAGACGCGGAAGAGACCGAAGAGATTGCCGCGGCGCACTCCCGAACATCGGATGCGTCAGCCGAGGATCAGAGCCGCGCGGATACCGCCCCCCCGGCGCAGGCCGATGCACTCAACGCTGTTCGCGCGTCGGACCACGCCGCACCACATCGCGCGTCGGACCACGCCGCACCACATCGCGCGTCGGACCACGCCGCGACGCCCCCCGCGCCGGAAAACACCGCATTTGCCGCTCCAGCCACCCGCCGGATGCGCTTTCGCTTTGACACGGCCACATGACGGAAAAGGATGACATGACAGCCGCGCCTCAGACCTCAGAGATGCCCCCAGTCGCCGAAGAGGACCGCCTGCGCGCGGATCTCTACAATTTTCTCGGTGTGCTGCTCGCCAATCCACCCGACGAACTGCTGATTGCACAAACCGCAGGCCTGTCTGGTGACGACAGTGCCCTCGGCGAGGCCATCGCCATCCTGTCCAAGGTCGCCAAACGCGCGAAGCCGCAGGGCGTGGAGCGCGAATACAACCGTCTCTTTATCGGTTTGAGCCGCGGCGAACTGCTGCCCTATGCCAGCTATTACCTGACCGGTTTCCTGAACGAGAAACCGCTGGCGCTGCTGCGGCAGGACATGACGCGACAGGGGCTGGCCCGCGCCGATACGGTCTTTGAACCCGAGGACAACATCGCAAGCCTGATGGAAATGATGGGCGCGATGATCGTCGGCCGCTTTGGCGGGCCGACCTCGCTGGACGATCAGAAGGCATTTTTCAACAAGCACATCGGCCCTTGGGCCGGGCATTTTTTCGGTGACCTCGAAGGCGCAGAGAATTCGGTATTCTACGCGCCGGTCGGCACTGTGGGCCGCATCTTCATGGAGATCGAGGCCGAAGGATTCCGCCTCGGCGGATGAACGAGGAGCCGGGTGCGCAGTCATTTGCGCACTCAACCGGGATGGGTGACCATCCCTCAACGCATGAAAGTGCCCGCAAGGGCATCACAAAAGGAGACTTTCATGACCCAGGAGACCAAGGCTTCGCGCCGCGATTTCCTCAAGACGGCCGTAACCACGGCGCCGCTTGCGGCTGTTGCGGTTGCCACCACCGGAGGCCGGGCCGAAGCCGCAGCCCCCGACCTGACCCTGGAGAAAATCCAGGATACCGCGCACACGCGCGCCTACTACGACAGCGCCCGGTTCTGACGATCGCGGTGACCCCAGCGGTCACAGCACGCCGAACCGGACGTGGAGGAGGGGAGAACAGGCAACCGGTAGCGTGACGCCCAACCGCCTGTGATCCAAAGCCAAACCCAGCAAGCAATGCCTTTCGGGGCAAAGCAAGCGAGGAGAACAAAACATGCTAAGGAAAAAGACCAACGGGGTTGCGCGACGCCCCCAGCGGACCTCGATCCTTTCCGAAGTGAGCAACACTTCGGTTGACCGCCGCGCCTTTCTGCGCGGGTCCGGTCTGGCCATCAGTGGTCTTGCCGCCGTGGCTGCGACCGGCGGGACCGTGACCAAGGCCAGCGCCCAATCTGCTGCTGCTCTCGGCGCGGTGGAACTCAAGAAAACCGTCTGCACACACTGCTCTGTCGGTTGTACCGTCGTTGCAGAAGTCAGCGATGGCGTCTGGGTCGGCCAGGAGCCGGGCTGGGACAGCCCCTTCAACCTCGGTGCTCATTGCGCCAAGGGGGCCGCGGTCCGCGAGCACGCCCATGGCGAACGCCGCCTGAAATATCCCATGAAGAAAGAGAACGGCGAATGGGTCCGTATCTCGTGGGAGCAGGCCATCGACGAGATCGGTGACGGCATGATGCAGATCCGCGAAGAAAGCGGACCTGATTCCGTCTACTGGCTGGGTTCGGCCAAGCACAGCAACGAGCAGGCCTACCTGTTCCGCAAGTTCGCCGCCTACTGGGGCACGAACAACGTGGACCACCAGGCGCGGATCTGCCATTCGACCACTGTTGCGGGTGTTGCGAACACATGGGGCTACGGCGCCATGACCAACAGCTACAACGACATCCACAATTCCAAGGCCATCTTCATCATCGGCGGCAACCCTGCCGAGGCGCACCCGGTTTCGCTCTTGCACGTGTTGCGTGCCAAGGAGCAGAACAACGCGCCGCTGATCGTTTGCGACCCGCGCTTCACGCGTACCGCGAGCCACGCAGATGAATATGTCCGTTTCCGTCCCGGCTCCGATGTGGCGCTGGTCTGGGGGATCCTGTGGCACATCTTCGAAAACGGCTGGGAGGACAAAGAGTTCATCCGCACCCGTGTCTGGGGCATGGACCAGATCAAGGAAGAAGTGGCCAAGTGGACGCCCGAAGAGGTGGAACGCGTGACCGGCACGCCCGGCTCGCAGCTGCGCCGCGTGGCGCGCACCATGGCCAACAACCGTCCCGGTACGGTGATCTGGTGCATGGGTGGCACGCAGCACACCAACGGCAACAACAACACCCGTGCTTACTGCATCCTGCAGCTGGCTCTGGGCAACATGGGCACCTCCGGCGGCGGCACCAACATCTTCCGCGGCCACGACAACGTGCAAGGCGCCACCGACCTCGGCGTTCTGTCGCACACCCTGCCCGGCTACTACGGCCTGTCAAAGGGCGCATGGGCGCATTGGGCACGTGTCTGGGAAGAAGATGCCGAATGGCTTGGCGCTCAGTTCGAAAAGACCACCGGTGCCGATGGCAAGGAAAAGTCGCTGCAGAACCTCACCGGTATCCCGGTGTCGCGCTGGATCGACGGCGTCCTTGAAGACCCGGAAAACACCGACCAGCCCAACGCCGTGCGTGCCATGGTGCTTTGGGGCCATGCTCCGAACTCTCAGACCCGTATGGTCGAGATGAAGAAGGCGATGGAACAGCTGGACATGCTGGTGGTCATAGACCCCTTCCCCACTGTCTCTGCCGTGCTGCATGACCGTGAGGATGGCGTCTACCTGCTGCCCGCATCGACACAGTTCGAAACCCGCGGTTCTGCCACGGCCTCGAACCGGTCGTTCCAGTGGCGTGAGCAGGTCATCGATCCGCTCTTCGAAAGCAAGCCCGACCAGGAGATCATCGCGCTCTTCAGCCAGAAATTCGGCTTCCACGACCGGATCTTCCGCAACATCAAGCTGGAAGAAGATGGCCTGACACCCGAGCCAGAGGACACATTGCGCGAGATCAACCGCGGCATGTGGACCATTGGCTACACCGGCCAGTCGCCGGAACGGGTCAAGCTGCACATGGCGAACCAGCACACCTTTGATCGCACCACTCTGCAGGCCATCGGTGGCCCCGCAGACGGCGATTACTACGGTCTGCCGTGGCCCAGCTGGGGCACGCCAGAGATGAACCACCCCGGTACGCCGAACCTCTACGACATGTCAAAGCCGGTGGCTGAAGGCGGTCTGACCTTCCGTGCGCGCTTTGGCGTGGAACGGGACGGTGACAACCTGCTGGCGGATGGTGTCTACTCTGTCGGTTCGGAAATCCAGGATGGCTACCCCGAGTTCACCATGCAGATGCTGATGGACCTTGGTTGGGACGGCGATCTCACGGATGACGAGCGCGCAGCGATCGACGCCGTGGCAGGACCCAAGACCAACTGGAAGACCGACCTTTCCGGCGGCATCCAGCGGGTCGCGATTGCCCATGGCTGTGCGCCCTTCGGGAACGCAAAAGCCCGGGCCGTTGTCTGGACCTTCCCGGATCCGGTGCCCGTGCACCGCGAGCCGCTCTACACCAACCGGCGCGATCTGGTCGCGGACTACCCGACCTACGAAGACCGGAAGTTCTACCGTCTGCCGACCATGTATGCGTCGATCCAGAAGCAGGACTTCTCCAAGGACTATCCGATGATCCTCACGTCCGGCCGTCTGGTCGAATACGAGGGCGGCGGCGACGAGACCCGCTCGAACCCCTGGCTTGCCGAACTTCAGCAGGACATGTTCGTTGAAATCCATCCGCGTGACGCCAACAACCTTGGTGTGCGTGATGGGGCGCAGGTCTGGGTCGAAGGTCCCGAGGGCGGCAAGGTCAAGGTCATGGCCATGGTCACCGAGCGGGTGGGCGAGGGCGTTGCCTTCATGCCTTTCCACTTCGGCGGGCATTTCCAGGGCGAGGACCAGCGGTCCAAGTACCCGGCGGGTTCGGACCCTTATGTGCTGGGTGAAAGCACCAACACCGCGCAGACCTATGGCTATGACTCTGTCACTCAGATGCAAGAGACCAAAGCCACGCTCTGCAAAATTATGCCTGCGTAAGGAGGAGACGGAATGGCACGAGCTAAATTCCTTTGTGACGCCGAGCGCTGCATCGAATGCAACGCCTGCGTGACAGCTTGTAAAAACGAGCACGAGGTGCCCTGGGGCATCAACCGCCGCCGCGTGGTGACCATTCAGGACGGCAAGCCGGGCGAACGCTCGATCTCTGTCGCCTGCATGCACTGCTCGGATGCACCCTGTATGGCAGTCTGCCCTGTGGACTGCTTTTATCAGAACGAAGAGGGCGTGGTCCTGCACTCCAAGGACCTCTGCATTGGCTGCGGCTACTGCTTTTACGCCTGCCCCTTCGGTGCGCCCCAGTTCCCGCAAGCGGGCAACTTCGGGTCGCGCGGCAAGATGGACAAATGCACCTTCTGCGCCGGTGGCCCGGAAGAAACGCATTCGACCGCCGAGTTCGCCAAGTATGGCCGCAACCGGATTGCAGAAGGCAAACTGCCGATCTGCGCCGAGATGTGTTCCACAAAGGCGCTTCTGGCGGGTGACGGGGACGTTGTGTCCGCCATCTACCGCGAGCGTGTCGTGGCGCGCGGCTTCGGCTCCGGCGCATGGGGCTGGGGCACAGCCTACGACCAGAAGGGCGGCTAAACGCCTGCCCTGAAAACAAGCGACGCCCCGGCACAAAACCGGGGCGTCAGCACGATCAGGTGATCGAAATCAAGGATCACTTGGCTTTCTTGAGCGCTTTCTTGGCCTTCTTCAGCTGCGAGCTGCGCTTCTTGACGTCTTTCTTGAGTGCCTTGAGGTTGGTGTCTTTTGCCATGGTATCAGTCCTTTTTTGTTAGCAGTGCCAAGGTTGGTACATCAAGTCGGTATACGATGTATATACAAAAAATGAAGATGCGCGATTTTTTGCCTCAGAACTGGCAAGACGCACGTCACGACGGGAGAAAAACATGAAAACGCGGTCAACTGGCCTGGGCTGGTTTATGTTGGTGGCCCTCGGCCTCGCGATCTTCAGCTTTGTGATGGCCCCCGCACCCGAGCCCACGGGCCCCTCGGCAAGCGCCTTGGCAGAGGCACGCGTGGCGACAGGTGGTGCGCAATCGCTGGACGACATCATGGCGCGCCAAGAAGGCGTCGCGCTGGACAGCAACTTCCGCCGGCAGTTCGGCGATCCGAACTCCGCAGCCGCCATCGGTGCGCAACTGGGCACATTGGGCGGATCATCCGACCCCGATCTGTGGCGCGCCCTGCGCTACAACGCGGCAGACATCACCGTGTCCTCCGGCGGTGACGTGGCCAAGGTGCTGGTGCAGGACGGTGGCATGGCCTGGTATGAATTCCGCAAGGGTCCGCTGGCGCATTACG
This sequence comes from Sagittula sp., assembly GCA_042088665.1. Taxonomy (GTDB): domain Bacteria; phylum Pseudomonadota; class Alphaproteobacteria; order Rhodobacterales; family Rhodobacteraceae; genus JBELMB01. The sequence goes on along the minus strand of JBELMB010000032.1, from coordinate 4,890 downwards.
GCAGCTATCTGCTGCTGGGCACCATCGCTGCGCTGATCCTGTTTTACCTGCTGCGCGGTCGCATCGGGATCGACGAGCCCATGACAGGCCGCACCGTGACACGGTTCAAGGCCATCGAGCGGTTCGCCCATTGGCTGCTAGCGGGATCCTTCATCGTGCTGGGCCTGACGGGGCTGTTTGTCCTGCTCGGCAGGCTTTATATCGCGCCCTACCTCGGCAAGGATTTCAACGCGACGCTGCTGCTGGCCTCAAAGGTCATCCACAACAACGTGGCATGGGCCTTTATGCTGGCGCTGGTGATGATCTTCTTCATGTGGGTCTGGCACAACATTCCCAACCGCACCGACATCACTTGGTTCGCACAATTCGGCGGGATCATCGGCAAGAACCACCCCCCGGCAAAGAAGTTCAACGGCGGGCAAAAGATCATCTTCTGGAGCGTGATCGTCTTTGGCGGGTCGATCTCGCTCTCGGGTCTGTCGCTGCTGTTCCCCTTCGAACTTCCCATGTTCGCCAAGACCTTTGTGCTGATGAATGACTGGGGCATGTACAACTGGGTCGGCATGGCGCCCTTCCCCACCGAGTTGACCCCGCATCAGGAGATGCAGTTTGCCTCCGCCTGGCATGCGATCATGGCCTTTGTGCTGATGGCGATCATCGTCGCGCATATCTACATCGGGTCCGTCGGCATGCAGGGCGCCTATGACGCCATGGGCTCCGGCGAAGTGGACGAAGCCTGGGCACACCAGCACCATTCGATCTGGCTGGAAGAAGTGAAGGCGCGCGAACGCAAGGCGGGCAAATCTGCGCCAGAGGGCGCAACCCCGGCGGAGTGATGCGCATCCTGAACGGCCTCCTCTGCCTTTTGCTGGCAGCGCCCGTCTGGGCAGAGGAGTTTACCACCTACAAAGGTCACGGCGGTCCCGTCATGGGGCTTGCCGTTTCGCCCGAGGGCCAGCTGGCCAGTGCCAGTTTCGACAACGCCGTGGGCCTCTGGCAGGACGGCGCGCCGGTCTGGCTCGAAGGGCATGACGCGGCTGTCATCACGCTCGATTACACGCAGGCCCCTGTCCTGCTGTCCGGCGGCGACGATTTTGGCGTGCTGCTCTGGCATCCAGAGCGCGCTGACCCGGTCGAAGTCACCCGGCACCTCGGCAAAGTGGCGGATATCGCCGTGACCGCCGATGGCCGCCGCATCGCAACCGCGGGCTGGGATGGCTTTGTGCATGATACGCTGGTGGGCGACCTCGCAACCGGTGACGGACCCGGTTTCGACACACGCGTTCTGAAAGGACACCGGTCCAACGTCACGACCGTGGGTTTCGACGCGCGCGGCACGCTCTATTCAGGATCCTCGGACGGAACGCTTAGGGTCTGGGAGGGGCAGACACCAAGCCCCCGGACCATCGTCAAACATGGCTTTGGCATCAACGAGATGGTCGTGACCGAGGAGTGGATCGCCTATGGCGCCGTCGACGGTGGCACTCGGGTGATCGATCCTGACACCGGTGCACAGATCCGGGACTTTACGCTTGATCGACGGCCAATCCTGTCGATGGCCTACCACCCCCAGACCCGGCAACTCGCTGTGGGGGACGGGCATGGCTATATCATGGTGATCGACACCGCAGACTGGCACATCGCGCGTGATTTCCGGGCCATGCGGCAAGGGCCGGTCTGGGCGCTCGCCTTTTCCCCCGATGGACAGACCATCCACGCGGGCGGCATTGACGACGTGATCTACGCCTGGCCGGTGGCTCTTCTGGACCAGTTCGACCCGGTGGGCGGCCAACGCTCTTTTCTTCGTGCGCCCGAAGAGATGTCGAACGGCGAACGCCAGTTCATGCGCAAATGCTCCATCTGCCACGCGGTTGATCCGGGGCCTTCGCGCCGGGCCGGGCCGTCGCTCTATGGAGTTTTTGGCAGGCGCGCGGGCACAGTGCCCGGCTATCGCTATTCCGGAACCCTCACCGGATCTGACATCATCTGGGGGGATGAGACAATCGATGCGCTGTTCGACCTTGGACCGGACCACTACATACCGGGATCGAAGATGCCGATGCAGGTGATTGCGGGCGCAGATGACCGCGCCGATCTGATCGCCTACCTGCGAAACGTGACACAAGAAAAGTGAGAGAAACATGAAAGCGATGTTTGCAGGGTTTGCCGCGATGATCGTGATCGGCATAGGTGCCTGGTACGTTCTGGCGGAAATGCCGTTCTCGGCGCAGGACACCATGTCGGGTGAAAATGTCCGGCTCGACTAATCCGGCGCGCGTTTCGTGGCGCGCACCACAGGCCGCAGATGACGCTGACGCCACGCTGGCGCAGGCTTCGATCCTCGTGGTCGATGATGAAATCGGCATGCGAAACTTCCTGACCAAGATCCTCGGCCCAAGGGTCAAACGCCTCGAGGAAGCGGCCTCTCTGGCGGAGGCCACGCGCAAGCTGGACGAGGCGCATTTCGACCTTGTCATCATCGACAACATCATGCCCGGGGCCACCGGGCTGGACTGGGTGACCGAACAAAGGCGCAAGGGTCTGTTTGCCGATACGATTCTGATCACGGCCTACGCCGATCTCGACACCGCCATCGCCGCGTTGCGCGCCGAAGTCAGCGATTTCGTGCTGAAGCCCTTTCGCGCCAACCAGATCCTTGGCGCCGTGGCCCGGACGCTGGACCGCAAGTACCTGCGCCGCGACAACACGCTGTTGCGTCATGCGTTGCGGGGCGATACGGCGCATGGTCCGCTGCTGGGGGCTTCGGATGCGCTTGCGCGGGTGCGAGATCTGATCGCGCGGCTCGCTCCCTTGACGACACCGGTGCTGTTCACCGGCGCGACAGGCACCGGCAAGGAACTGGCGGCGCGGCACCTTCACCTGCAATCGGACCGCGCCGACGGGCCCTTTGTGGCGATCAACTGCGCGACCATTCCGCCCGACCGGATCGCGCAGGACCTGTTTGGCATCGTCGAGGGCGAAGACCGGTTGAAGCCCGGTCTGCTGCTGCTCGCCGATGGCGGAACGCTGTTGCTGGACGAAGTGGGCCAGATGCCCGAGGCGCTGCAAGCGGCATTGCTGCGTGTGCTGGAGGACCAGCGTGTCCGCCCCGTGGGCGCCGAGCGGGAGATCCCGCTGAACCTGCGTTTTCTCTTTGCCACCAATGCGGATCTGCAGCGCGAGATCACCGAGGGCCGCTTTCGCGCCGATCTCTATCACCGCATCAACGTCGTCCAGATCGAGATGCCTCCGCTCAAGACCCGCGCCGAAGACGTGGTTGAACTGGCCGCGTTTTTCATGGGGCAATTCTCAAAGGCCATGGGGACCAAACCGCTGGATCTCGACGAGGACACGCTGCTGCGCCTGCGCCGCTACGACTGGCCGGGCAACGTGCGCGAGTTGAAAAACCTCATCGAACGCTCCGTCATCCTCGGCGCCTTGCCGGACACCTTTGCCGGTGACGGTCGCGTGACCGGGGCACAGGCCATCGAGAACCTCGACCTCGTGATGCAACGGCACATGCTGCATGTGCTGGATCTGTGCGATGGCAACCGGGCCGAGGCCGCCCGGCGGCTTGGCGTGTCACGCAAGACCATCGATCGAAAGATGACCGCCTGGGATCAGTAACATCGGGAAATTATGCAGTCATTTACACCGCCGCGCAGCAATTGACTGTCCAAATTGTCGGTCAATCTGTCCCTCTACCATTGGTCCGCGGTCAAAATGACACCACTAAACGCTTGAAATTTTGGCACTATTACCGCTAACCTGACGGGGAATCCGCAGCGCGGGAGGCGCGGGAAATTATGCAAGATCTGCAGGAGGCATTCGGACTGGCCGTGGCGCTTGTGCTGACGGGTGATGCCGACCTGACGGAGATTGTCGCCCTCTCGCTGAAGGTCAGTCTCAGCGCCACATTTCTGGCCTGCGCGCTTGGGCTGCCGCTTGGCGCGCTGCTTGCGGTCAGCCGGTTCCGGGGCCGCTCCGCCGCAATCATCCTGCTGAACGCGCTGATGGGCCTGCCGCCTGTGGTCGTCGGTCTGCTTGTCTACCTGCACCTGTCGCGCGCTGGGCCACTGGGCTTTCTCGGGCTGCTTTACACGCCGACCGCGATGATCATCGCGCAGACGATCCTGATCACGCCGATCATCGCCGCCCTGTCACGCCAAGTGCTGGAGGATCTGCATGGCGAGTTTGCTGACCAGTTCCGATCTTTGTGTTTGACCCGCTGGCAGCAAATCGAGGCGCTCTTGTGGGATGCGCGCTATGCGCTGCTGACGGTCAGCCTTGCGGGCTTTGGTCGCGCGGTGGCAGAGGTCGGCGCGGTGATGATCGTCGGTGGCAACATCGATCACCTGACCCGCGTGATGACCACGGCCATCGCGCTGGAGACGTCAAAAGGCAACCTGCCCCTTGCGCTGGCGCTGGGTCTGGTGCTGCTGCTGATCGCGCTCGGGGTCAACGCCGCCGTCCAGAGTCTGCGGTTCAGCGCTGCGAGACAAGCCTATGCCTGACGCTGGTCTGCCCCCCTATGCGCCACTCGAAGAGAGCCGCGCTTACGCACCGCAGACAGAGCTTTGCGTGCAGGACATCAGCCTGACCCTCGGGGGCCGAACGGTGCTGGAACGGATCAGCCTGCGCCTTGGCGCAGAAGGGTGCACCGTGCTGCTGGGACCGAACGGCGCGGGAAAGACGCTTTTGCTCAAGGTTTTGCACGGGGTGCTGGCGCCATCCTGCGGCACGGTCAGCTGGAGCGGCACACCCGCGACAGAGGCCACGGCGCGCCAGGCCTTTGTCTTTCAGAAACCGGTGCTCTTGCGACGCTCCGTCCGTGCCAATCTGGATTTCGTGCTGCGCGCACGCGGTATGGATCGCAAGCGCGCCTTGCCA
>JBELMB010000203.1:0-9220 GCA_042088665.1 Sagittula sp. | reverse complement strand
CCGTCTGCGCAAGGCTCAGCATCAGCCAGATCAACGCCATGTAGCCCAGCCGCGCCCAGATCGGATCTGCCTCGGCCGATGGCTGCTCTCCGTGCAACCGCCCCGACAGTTTGTCCTCGTCCCCCACAGCCATCGCTTGTCCCTTCGTTACAAACGCACCCCAAACGCGTGCTCCTGCAACATAGTCAGCCACGGACGGCGGGCCAAGGCCCTTGACGGCGCAGGCCACCGCGCTCTCTTTCGTCACATCCGGTGTCTCCCGCGCCGAGGCACCCGCACCCGGCCAGACCGAACCAACGACGCCGCAACGAGCCCACAAACAGACCCGATCCGCCCCCGCCAGACCAGAGGCCCCACATGACCCGCAAAAGCACAGCCCGCAGCGGCCACCCGCTGCTATCCACCCTCGCCCTGCTGACCCTCTCCCTGCTGATCATGGCCCCGCTCCCCGCCCGGGCCTTCACCTTCGACAGCATCGATGGCGGCCACCTGCCCCTCGACGCGTGGAAAGGCCAGCCCGTCCTCGTGGTAAACACCGCCTCGCGCTGCGGCTTCACCCGCCAATACGAGGCGCTGCAAACCCTCTACGAGCGGCACAAGGACGCCGGGCTCGTGGTGCTCGCCGTGCCCTCCAACGATTTTCGACAGGAACTCGGCTCGGTCGAGGCCGTCAAATCCTACTGCGAAGTCAACTTCGGCCTCACCCTCCCGATGACGGACATCACCCCCATCCTGGGCCAGACAGCCCACCCCTTCTACAAATGGTTGGCGCGAACTCATGGCTTTACCCCCAACTGGAACTTCAACAAGGTACTGATTGCACCGGACGGCAGCGTCGCGGCCACCTTTGGCGCCACGGCACGGCCGCTGTCGGACCGGATCACCCGGGCCATCGCTCCCTACCTCGAAAACTGACCCGCCGCACCCCCAACACGGCGGGCCGGGTCATTACGTTTTCAACCGCGCATAGATCTGGTCCTTCAACATCGCCCGTGCCTTGCGCATCCGCTCCTCTGCCAATTGCTCCACCGGCTCCACATTGGTCTCCGCCCGGTGCACCTTGCGGTTCACGTCGTGATAGCTCTCCGCCAGCTTCGCGAAATGCGCATCCGACATCTTCAGATCATGGATCCGCTCCACGAATTCGGGAAACTCTTCGGCCAGTTCATGCGGTGTATGCGACATGTCTCACTCCTGTCAGCTTGGTCAGGAGAGCAGTTGACCCGGTTCCGCCGCCGCGCGCCTTGACACCGATCAAACCGAAACGACAAAGCCACCCGGGTTGGCGGGCGGGCGATGGCCCGCAGGGGCCGAGAGCCGCCCAGCCAGCCCAGCCCGACACGCCAGCTCGGAAAACAGCGCCGCCGATCAGTCCCGGCCCTTGGCCCGCAAGAGCCCAGGCACCGCCGGCAGCCAATAGGCCGCAGCAGAGCCAACCCCCACCGCATGCAGACCCGCCCTGCGCGCCGCCGCGCGCCGCGCCTGCGGCACATAAGCCTCCGACACCGCCCAATGCGCAAATCCCAACCCCGCCTCGACCAGCGCCGCGCCAAGATCGGTCCCCGCAACAGTGCAAAGCTCCAACCCGCGCCCATCCGCCCGGCGATGCAGGCGCACGCAGCGCGCCACCCGACCCGCATAACGCGCCCGAACTTCCGCCGCGACCCAGGAGCCACAGGGCCAGCCCGACCTTGTCTGTGGCCCACAGCGCGCCCCGACCCGCGGCGCGGACACACCTTACAAACGCAAGATCTGGCCTCCGATCCGCACCGTCTGACCATCGACGACGTCAAGGCGCCCCTCAAGCGTGTCCACTGACGCCCCGGCGCGGAACTCTCCCACCGAGGGCGCAACCGGGCGCGCAACCGAGGCAGGCGCATCCGACGAGGCCTCTGCAACAGCTCCGCCTGCGCACAGGCAGCCCCCCACCAGCGCCCAAAACGCCAACCAACAGGTCAGCATACTGGGCAGAATACTGGGCAGAATACCGGGCAGCCAGCCACGAACAGCCCGGCCCCCGACACAGAAAGCCCGCCAAGACATCTTCGAATTTCTTAACATGCCATTAATCTCGGCCCGCCACGCCCCGCGTGCAAGCCTTGGCAGTCTTTACGGTTAACACCTCACCGCTGCGAACCCGCCCAATCCGGATGCTGCCAGGGCACCGCGTTCTCCGGGGCCAGACGCCGCCCCAGAATGTGGTCAGACACCTTCTCCCCCACCATGATCGACGGCGCGTTCAGATTGCCATTGGGAATGCGCGGAAAGACCGAACTGTCCGCCACCCGCAACCCATCGACCCCGATCACCCGGCCTTCGGGATCGACGACCGTCATGGGATCCTCCACCCGCCCCATGCGACAGGTGCCACAGGGGTGATAGGCGCTCTCCACGTTGTCGCGGATGAAATCATCCAGCGCATCATCATCTTGCGCCGCTTCCCCCGGCTGGATCTCATGCCCCCGATAAGGGTCAAAGGCCGCCTGGCCAAAAATCTCCCGCGTGAGCCGGATGCAGGTGCGAAAATCGGCCCAATCCTCCGGATGGCTCATGTAGTTGAACAAGATCTTTGGCGGCAGCGCCGGATCCGGGCCGCGCAGGGTGACAGCGCCGCGGGATTTCGACCGCATCGGCCCCACATGGGCCTGATAGCCATGCCCCTCCGACGCGACCTTGCCGTCATAGCGCACGGCAATCGGCAGGAAATGATACTGGATGTCAGGATAGGTCACACCTGGTTTCGACCGGATAAAGCCTGCACTCTCAAACTGGTTCGACGCCCCCGGCCCGCGACGTGCCAACAGCCACTGCGCGCCGACCCAGGCCTTGCCCCACAGCGACCAGTACTTCGCCAGCGTCACGGGCTGCGTGGAGGCCTGCTGGATGTACAACTCCAGATGGTCCTGCAGATTCTGCCCGACCCCGGGCCGATCAACCCGCAGGTCGATCCCCTGCTCCGCCAGATGCGCCGCGGGCCCGATGCCCGACTGCATCAGCAAGGCGGGCGAATTGATCGCACTGGCCGCAAGGATCACTTCGCAGCCCGCGCCAATCACCTCTACCCCGCCCCGGCGCGCCACTTCGACACCGACGGCGCGGCCCTCCTCAAACACGACCCGGCGGGCCATGCCCTGCACCAATTGCGCCCCCAGCGCCTGCGCAGGCCGCAGATAGGCCTTGGCCGCGGACCAGCGCGCGCCCTGCCAGACGGTCATGTCAAAAGGACCAAAGCCTTCCTGCTGGTGGCCATTGTAATCCCCGGTCACGGGATAGCCCGCCTGCCGCCCTGCTTCCACAAAGGCCTGCACGAGGGGATTGTCGCGCTTGCCCCGCGTCACGTGCAAGGGGCCGCCCCGCCCGCGCCAGTCAGGGTCCCCGCCATGTCCCCCGTCGTGCCAGTCTTCCATCCGCTTGAAATAGGGCAGCACGTCGGCATAGCCCCAGCCCTCTGCACCCCGGTCTCGCCAATGATCAAAATCCAGCGCATGGCCGCGCACATAGATCATGCCATTGATCGAGGACGACCCCCCAATCACCTTTCCCCGTGGCGTCGCCAATTGCCGTCCGCCAAGGTACGGCTCGGGCTCCGTACTGTAGCCCCAATCATAGCGAGACATGTTCATTGGATAACTCAGCGCGGCGGGCATGTTGATGAAAGGCCCGCGGTCAGAGCCGCCAAATTCCACCACGATCACCGATTTCCCGGCTTCCGCCAGCCGATAGGCCATGGCACATCCACCAGAGCCCGCGCCCACAATCACATAGTCTGCTTTCATTTCGTCGCGCCCAGCCTCCTTGCCATGCACATCCTGGGGTGTGTCGGATGCCTCCGGCGGGAGTATTTTTGAAACAAAGAAGCCAGCAACCCACTTGGGCCTTCTCTGTTTTTCAAATACTCAAACGCCGGCCGGCACCAGGTTTCCGCCGTTTCAGAACGGTGCCTCGACGTCCCCCATGCGCACGTAGACCGACTTCAATTGCGAATAATGTCCGATCGCGGCCTGGGCGTTTTCACGGCCCACGCCGGAGAGTTTCGACCCACCAAAGGGCAATTCCACCGGCGCATCATTGTACGAATTGATAAAGCACGTCCCGGCCTGCATCTGTCCGATGACCCGATGGGCGCGGTTCAGGTCCCGGGTGAAGACACCCGCCGACAGGCCCATCGCCGTGTCGTTGGCGCGCGCGATCACGTCATCTTCGTCGTCGAAGGCCAGCACCGCCATGACCGGGCCAAAGATCTCCTCGCGCGCGATTGCCATATCGTCAGTGACATCGGCAAAGACGGTGGGCTGAATGAAGAACCCCGGTCCTTCGACGGTTTGTCCGCCGCAGACAAGGCGGGCGCCCTCCGCGATGCCTGTCTCGATGTAGCCCAGCACGATCTCGCGCTGCCGCGCGCTGACCATCGGTCCCAGCACGGTTGCCTCATCCATCGGGTCACCGATCCGCGCCGCGGCCAACCGTTCGCTCAGGCGCGCCAGAAAGGGTTCGAGGATCCCGCGCTGCACAAAGACCCGCGTGCCGTTGGAACACACCTGTCCCGTCGAATAGAAATTGCCGAGGATCGCACCACCGACGGCGTTTTCGAGATCCGCATCGTCGAAGATCACCAGCGGCGACTTGCCCCCCAGTTCCATCGTCACATGCTTGATGCCCGCGGCGGCCGCGGCATAGACCTTCTTTCCCGTGGGCACCGACCCGGTGAGCGACACCTTGTCGACGCGCGGATCGCTGACCAGCGCAGAGCCCACCGGCCCCGCCCCCTGGATCACGTTGTAGAGCCCCGCCGGCAGGCCCGCCTCGTGCAGGATCTCCGCCACTTTCAGCGCGCAAAGCGGCGTCGTCTCCGACGGTTTGAAGATCATCGCGTTGCCACAGGCCAGCGCCGGGGCGCCCTTCCAGCACGAGATCTGCGTCGGGTAGTTCCACGCCCCGATCCCCACGCAAAGGCCCAGCGGTTCGCGCACGGTATAGCCCCAATCCGCCCCCAGCGGCACGTGCTCGCCGGTCAGAGAGCCCGCCAACCCGCCGAAAAACTCCAGCGCATCCGCGGCGCTCGTCGCATCGACATAAAGCGTCTCCGACAGCGGCTTGCCCGTGTCATATGTCTCCAGCACCGACAGATCGCGGTTGCGGTCCCGCATCATGTCGGCGGCACGGCGCAGGATGCGCCCGCGCTCGACGCCCTTGAGGGCGGCCCATGCCCCCTGCGCGGCCCGCGCGCTTTCGATCGCCTGTTCGATGATCGCCGGGGTCGCCGCATGCACGCGCCCGATCACCGCGCCCGTCGCCGGATAGATGACGTCAATCGGATCGCCTGCCGTGTCCTCGACATATTGGCCATTGATGAAATGGCTCGCCTTGGGTTGTGTGTCATACGCCATGCTCGGCCCCCTATCTGTTGCGGACCGTATCCGGCCCCATCATTGCTTCCGCGGCGGCGATCACTGCCTCTGCCGCGCCGTCCAACCGCCCGACCGCGAGTGCTGCGCGCAGGTATTGTCCATCGATCAGCGCACCCAGCAGGTCGGCCATCTCTTCGGGGGCCACCGCCCGCCCGCGCAGCGCATGGCGCAGGTTTGACCGCAGGCGCGCATGGTAGATCGACAGCAACCGCGCCGCCTGCGGGTCGCTTTGCGCCATGCCATAAAAGCTGAGCCAGGCCGAAACCGTCGCCGCCTCGAAGCAACTGGGGGCAAAATTTGCCTGCACGATCGCTTCGAGCCGCCGCCCCTCGGGGGCCGCGGCCAGCGCCGCGCGCACTTCGCGCCCGTATTCGGTCAGGATGTGGCGCATGGCGGCGAGGAAAATCTCTGTCTTGCCACCGAAATAGTGATGCGCAAGCGCGCTGGACATACCGGCGCGCCGTGCGATCTGCCCGACCGTCACGTCAAGCGACCCCTTGACCCCGATCTCTTCGACCGTGGCAGCAACCAGCGCCGCGCGCCGTATGGGTTCTTGTCCGAGTTTGGGCATGGTGGCAGGGTTGCGGGTTCTTGACTGACGAGTCAATCAAAAACACCTCCGGACGTGGCGTGGCACCGAGACCTCCAGCAAATCAGCCCTGACAGGGTCAGGATCCACGTTCTGAAAGACATTCAAACTGCTTTCAAAACGGCCTTTGGCGACAGTTTGACGGAAAAAGAAACAGCGGCCGCGCCAAAACCTTTGCCTTGGCCACGAAACGGCCCTTCGGCGCGCTCTGCGCCAAAATGCGGCAAGCTCCGCTCAGCCCGCAGCCCCTGCAAACCTCTGATCTAACATGCAGTTTGGCGGTGAGCAGAGATCAGGACTCAAATGGAGGACAAACGCGCCGAGGCGATCTGGCCAAGACCCTGGCCGCGACAAGCCCGTTTAGGGATCGTCGGGTTTGATAAGGGACCCCCTGCAATGGCTCTATACCGCTGCCCCAATGGATTGCCTGAACCATCAATCCTCTGGCGCCCGCTCAACGCGCGCCCTCGGGGCGCGTGTTTGGGACCAGCGGGCGAAAACTCCGTGGCTTTGTCTTGCAAGGGGTCGCAACCCCGGAGGTCCTGCGCGCAATGGCTGTCGCGCAACTCGCCTTTGTCGGCGTCAGAACCACAGGCGGATCGCCTTGCCTGTGCCAAAGCACAAGGCGCAAAGCGCACCGCACAAGACCTGTCTCAGCTCCGGAACAGCCCAATCTCGGGCCAGTCTCGGGCCAGCATCGGGCCAGCATCGGGCCCAAAACAAATCGATCTCGGACCATTTGCAACGTCCGGTAGGGACCCGTTCCCATCAAGGCGCATGGCGCCGGATCCTGCGCGCGTGCCGGTTTCCCCGGCGCGCATGCCTGTATATGTGCTGCCTTGCCCGGGAATGCCCGTTTCCGACATTCCCAACATCGCCGCACGCCCGCGTTCCGAAAGCCTGTTTCCGGATCCGGGCGTCTAGCGTCAGATTTCCAGCAGACCCAGCACCTGGTTCTGCGGCAGGCGGGCCACTTCGACACCACTGTCTGTACGGCGCAGGTTGTAGCCGTATCCGCGCATCCGAAAGCGCCATTCCGCCTCCGACAACACCTTCGAACGCTCACGCAGCAGGAAGGCTTCAATCTCTGTCATATCTTCGGTCAACTTGTTCTCCGCAAACATCGCACTCTGTCTCCTCAACGTATGGGCCGATGCCTTACAGAGTGCTTAAGAAATCGGGCGCGATTGCGCCGAACTCGCGGTGACACCAAGAATTTTCAACAATCCTGCCTGAAACTAGTGTTTCGTTTCCGCAACACCCGGTGTGATGCGCCGCTTCAGCACGGCCTCACGCCATGTGATGAAGACCACCGCCGACAGGATCAACGTGCCGCCCGTGATCACCCATGGATCGACCGGCTCTGCAAAGAAGATCGCGCCAATGGCCACCGACCACACCAGCTGCAGGAAGGTCACCGGCTGCGTGACCGCGACCGGCGCCGCGGCAAAGGCCAGCGTCATGGTGTAATGCCCCGCGGTGGCAAAGATCGCCACGATGAACAGCAGCGCCAGTTCCTCCCATGTGGGCCAGACCCAGACCGCCAGCGCCAGCGGCGCCAGCCCAAGGGGCACCATCAGCGACAGCATCGCGACCACGACGGCGGCGCTGACTTCGCCTGACAGGATCTTGGCCATGAGATATGACACCGCAAAGAACAGTGCGGTGAACAGCATGGCGATATGTCCGGGGTCCAACTCGCGAAAGCCCGGCCGCAGGATCAACAGCGCGCCCGCCAGCGCCGCCACGATGGCCAGCACCCGCCGCACCGCGAGCCGTTCGCCAAGGACAAAGACCGCCAGCACGGTGACATAAACCGGGTTGAGATAATTCATGGCGGTGACTTCGGCGATCGGAATGCGCGTCATGCCGTAGAACCACAACGCCACACCCGCGCTGTGCGCCACGCCCCGCAGGCTGAAAAACGCCCATTGCCGGGAGGTCAGCCGCGCCTCACGCAGCGCGCCCCACATGGGGATCAGAAAGACGAGGCCCAGCGCATAGCGCAAGAAGGCCGCCTCGGGCGCCGGGATGCGCGTGCCCAGCAGCTTCACCAGCGCGGTCACGGCGACAAAGCAGAACCCCGTGATCATCATCCAGAAGATGCCCCATCCGGGCGAAGGCGGTTTCGGGTCGGCTCGCGTCATGGCCTCAGGCTTAGCCCAGCGCGCAGGGCACCACCAGTGCATTCACCGGCCCGTCGCCGGGCCCCCTGCCCGCCCACGTGGTCAGTTGCACGGCCCACATCCGATGTTGCAGCCGTCGCAGCCGCAGGACGCGTCGCCGCAGCCCGGCGTGCAGTCCGTCTTCTCCGCGCCATCGCCGCAGCCACGCAAACAGCTCATCCCGTCCGGCACCGCGCAGGCCATATCCAGGCAACAGGCCCGCCGGTCCGCGCGCCGCTCGTCCTCCTGCCCATCGTCCCCGCGCGCCGCCCGGCTCTGCAGGGTCACCGCCGCCGCCGCACAATCCGCGAACCGCGCCCGCACCAAAGGCACCGCCCGCCACAGCCCCTCGCGCTGGATCACAGCCTTGGCAAAGCCCGAACAGCCCGTCCCGCCGTGCAACGCCCCATAGGCGCAGCGATACCCCTTGCGAGGCGACAGCCAGCGCTGATACCCCCAGATCGCCCCCAAGGCCATGCGCGACATCATCGCCTCATCCCCACATCAGCTTCACCGCAAGCGCCCACATCACCAGCCCGACACCAAGATCCAGCCACCGCCACGCCACCGGCCGCGCAAACACCGGCGCCAGCGCCCGCGCCCCGTACCCCAACCCGAAAAAGAACACGAAACTCGCCGTCATGGCCCCCGCCGCAAAGGGCACCGCCGCATATTGCGCCGACACCGCCCCCAGCAACACCACCGTATCCAGATAGACATGCGGGTTCAGCCATGTCAGCGCAAGGCAGGTCAGCACCGCCGCCCGCAGCGTCTGCGCCGTCCCGCCCGCCTCCAGCGCCTGCCCGCCGCGCCACGCACTCAACAAGGTGCGCGCGCCGTACCAGACCAGGAACGCCGCCCCGAACAGCCGCATCCAGAACTCCAGCCCCGGAACCGCCTGCGTCAGCGCGCCAAAGCCCGCGACCCCGGCGGCAATCAGCACCGCGTCAGAGACCGCGCAAACCAGCACCACCGGCAGCACATGCGCCCGCCGCAACCCCTGCCGCAGCACAAAGGCATTCTGCGCCCCGATCGCAAGGATCAACGAAAACCCAAGG
>JBELMB010000202.1:0-9224 GCA_042088665.1 Sagittula sp. | reverse complement strand
GTCGGCAGCGTTGGCGACGATGCGCGCGCCGCGGTCGCCCGCGCGACGTCGACGCCGGTCGCGCTTCTTCGGGAGGGGACGGGGTTGGGAACACTGTCCGGGCAAATCGACAAGGCACTCTACTACGGTGCAGAGTTCGCAAACCCCAGATACCTGTCGTTGAGCACAACCGGTTCATAGCCGAAGGCCAGCGCGGGTCGCGGTGGACTCTCGGAATGAAGCGTCGATCCGATTGCGGTATCCGTGTATCGGCCAAAAGCCTGGGCCTTGGACGAAGGGCAAGGATCGCACGGGTCGTTCCGGGATGGTCCAATCCTATTTGTGCCCAGAAGGTTTGCCGAAAGCGTTCGGCCATCACCGTGGGGCGTGCCGTGGGATTTGGGAAAGTAGGGCCCCAAACCCGTCATTTGCCTGTTGGACAACCCGATTGGATCAGATTTCTGCACTGCGCGCCTCTGTTGCCACCAGTCACGTGGTTCAAAGAAGACAAGAGCCGAAGAAAATCCGGGTGTCACAAGCGCACCCTCTTTCTGACCGCATTGGCCAAGACGTCGCACGAAGCGCAGAACAGTCAGGAATCTGCAAGGGCAGTCAGCAGCGCCGCGCTTTCGGTATCGGCGGGAAAGAACAGTTCCACCTTGAGCGCATCCAGCGTTTCGTCACTGACAGTGCTGAAATGTGCAATGGTGCCAAAGAGCGACAGGCGCTGCCCGCCGAAACGGTAAACCGTCGGAATGGAGGGCCGTGCCCAATCCTCCCCAACAGCTTGCGCCATCGGGGCGAGCATCTCTATCGCGGCATCCAGTTCCGGTACACCGCCAACCGCCGCGCTTTCTGCGCGCAGGCGCAGCGCGGTGTAATGCGCCACTTGAGGCCAATTCTCGACGGCTGATTGCAAATCCGGGTTACCAAGACAGCCCAAAAGGCTTTGGCCTTCGGTCAGTCCGAGCGGCTCGAATAGCATCTTCGCGGGGCCATTCATCTGAACGATTTGCCAAAGTCGATCCAAAGCGAAGCCCGGATAAGGCGCGTGTCGCGCAAGGGTCCAGGCCATCGCATCGCGGATCGGCGCCATGCTGGCGGCATCCAGCGGCGTCGCCCCATACCGCGGAGCAAACCCGCCCGCGCGCATCATCCGGTTGCGGGCGTCCATGGGCAGATCCATGACGTCCGACAGATGCGCGATCATCTCGGCGCTGGGCCGGGACCGTCCGGTTTCCAGAAAGGAGACATGCCGCGCGCTCACGTCGGCCTCCAACGCGAGCGTCAACTGGCTCATCCGACGCTGTTTGCGCCAGGCCTTCAACTGATCTGGAAAAGCGGTCATGGCAGCAGTCTAGCGCAAGTCAAACGCGGGTTCACTTACCTCTGAGGTTATTGTTTTGCCCCATCGAGGCAGCGCAAGACAGGACAACCACATCCAAGGGAGACCCCCATGACACCGCAATCCACCTCGATGCGTCGCGCTGGCGGCATCCTCTGCGCCACGGGCGTTCTGTTTGCGCTCTTGGCGTTGCCACCGCTGCAACCCATCGCGCATCTTTTCCTGAAAATCGCTTATTGGCCCGTCCACGAGGTGGACGCGGTCGCCCGCATGCCAGTGCCGCAACCCCTTCTTCTGGCGATCTGCGGTGGGCTGACGGCCGGGTTGGGCGGGATGCTCTGGGCGCTTGCATCGCATGTCGTGCCGCTGTCGCCCAAGGCCGCCGCGCAAGTGGCGCGCACTGCGGGCTGGACTTGGTTTTGCACCGACAGCGCGGCGTCTGTCATGGTTGGCGCACCGGTCAATGTCGCGCTGAACCTTGTGTTCCTTGGGGTGATCCTGCTGTCCAGCCGCCCGGTTCCTGCCGAGGCCGAGGACAGCCGCCACGAAACAGGGCGTGCCGATTGATGGCACGCCCTGTCGTCAGCCGACCCTTTGGTCAAAGGCGCTCGGATCAATGCGCCTCGGGGGCTATTGCAGCGACGCCATAAAAGCATCCACATCCGTCAACGAGAGATATTCGACCTCTTCGGTGCCGGTTTCAGAGAAGGACCAGACCACGGCGGGGGCAGAGACATCGCCGTTTGCGTCAAACCGCACGTCCCCCGTCGCGCCCTGGAACATCACGGTGCCGCCGCCCGAAAGCACGTCCTTTGCCGCGATGAAGCCGTCGGTGTCCGCGCTCACCGGCGTGCCGGCGGGGTCTGTCACGCGCGCCACGGCGGTCGCGATCTCCGCCCCCGAAGCCCCCTTGCCTGCCGCTTCCATGGCGAGCAGGGCAATCATCGCAGCGTCATAGCTGTTGGCCAGACCGGGGCCATTCGGCTCGGAGTCGAAGCGCGCCTGATAGGCTGTGCGGAAGGCATCCGCGCTTTCGGAGCGGGGTGATGCCGTGTCCGTGCCCAGCGCAGAGCCAAGGTACTGCAAGCCCACGTTGTCGCGGAACTCGTCTGATTTCAGGGAGTTGGCCAAAATCATGTTCTGGGTTCCACCGAGTGAGATCCACTCGCGCACGGCTGCCGTGCCCTCTGCCGGGTACAACGCGAGGTAAAGCGCCTCGGGCTGGGTGCCAAGCGCCTCCGTCACTTCGGCGCGGTAGCTTGGCTGGCCGTCATTGATCGCGACCGAGGTTGTCACTTCGACGCCGACAGCGGCAAAATCAGCGGCGATCAGGCGGGCCATGTCCTGTCCCCAGTCGTCGTTCTTGTAGAGGACGGCCACGGATTTATAGCCCTTGTCCGCCGCCACCTTGGCCCCGACTGCCGATTGGACGCCGGTTGTGGCGAAGGTGCGGAACCACAGCCCCTTTGTCTTGCCTTCTTCGGCGAGACCGGTGAACGCGGTCGAAGAGGAACAGCACGACATCTGCAACACGCCGCCCGGCACGGTGACAGAGGTCAGGATCGGCATCGACACGCCAGAGGACACTGCGCCCAGCAGCACATCCACGCCTTCCAGATCCACAAGCGCCTTGGCCGCGTCTACGCCAACCTTGGGATCCACCTGCGTGTCGCGCAGGACCATCTCGATCTCACAGCCCGCGGCGCCGCCTGCCGCGTTCACCTGGTCCACGGCAAACTGCGCGGTGGCGGCGATCGGGCGACCCCAATCAACCGAAGTGGGCAGAACGGCGCCGATCTTGGTCGTGCAGGACTGCGCCTGCGCGGCCCCCGCAAACGAGAGGCCCATGACGAGGCCAAGCGCGGTCGCGGTGGTTTTTGTCAAAGTCATTGTCGTTGTACTCCCTGTTTCAAATCGGGGGTGGTTCCCCTTTGTGAGACGACAAGCCGCTCTGGCAAAAGACCTTGCGGCCGCCAGAGCAACATGCCGACGATGACGGATCCGATCAGTATGAATTGAACGGAACCGGTATAAAGTTGCGCCTCCACGGGCGCGAAGCTGGACAGCGCCCAGCCCGAAAAGGTCCAGGCGCCCCAGATCAGAAAGGCGCCAAAGATCGCGCCCTTGTTGTTGCCTGCCCCGCCCACGATCAGCATGGCCCAGATCTGAAAGGTCAGCGTCGGCAGAATGTCCTGCGGGCTGACAAAGGCGTAGAACGTCCCATAGAGCCCCCCGGCCAACCCAAGGATCACCGACCCGGCAATGAAGGCCGTCAATCGGACGCGTGCCGGGGTCTTGCCCAGCGAGCGGGCCGCGTCTTCGTCCTCGCGGATGGCGCGCAGCAGGCGACCAAACGGCGAGGCGACGAGCCGCTCCAGACAGAGGTAGACTGCCATCAGCAGGGCCAGTACCACCAGAAAGAACAAGACGTTGTACAAGAAACCGTCGCCCAGCGTCGCGCGCAAGGGGCGTTCGAACCCGCGCACGCCTTTGGCGCCACCGGCGAGCCATTCGGCGTTGCGCATCAGGTTCTCAAAGGCGACGGCGACGCCAAACGTGGCAATCGCTAGATAATCATGCCGGAGCCGCAGGGTCAGCAATCCCACGATCCATGCCATGCCACCGGCCACCAGCATCCCACCCAAAAGCGCCAGAGGATAGAACAGCTCAAAACCGCCCAGATGGCCCGCTTGGGGCGTACCGCCAAGGATCAGCGTGCCATAGGCCCCCGCGCCGAAAAAGGCGACGACCCCGCCATTGAACAGCCCGGTGTTGCCCCATTGCAGGTTCAGCCCCAGCACGGCGATGGCAAGAATGGAGGCTGTCGTGGCAAAGAATACCAGGTAGGAGATCACCCCGATCATGCGCGGGCCTCCCCGAACAGGCCGTGCGGCCGCAGCATCAGCACCAACAGGATCAAAAGGAACGGCACCGATGGCGTGTATCCCGACGGCAGCACCACCAGCGCCAGATTGCCTGCGATGCCGACGATAAAGCCACCCAGAACCGCGCCGTAGACGCTGCCGATCCCGCCGACGATGGTCGCCGCAAAGATCGGCAACACGAGATCGCGCCCCATGACCGGGATCAGCTGGTGCGACAGCCCGTAAAAGACCCCGGCCACCGCCGCCAATCCGCCGCCGATCAGCCAGACAAACATGATCGCGCGGTTCAGGTTGATGCCATTGACCTGCGCCAGCGCCGGGTTTTCCGCCACAGCCCGCAGCGCATAGCCAAAGGTCGTGCGCGACAGCACAAGGTGCAGGAGAAACATCAACGCCAGCGCCGCCACCAGAACGAACACCTGATCCGGCTTGACCAGCAGCAAGGGATCGCGGCTGAGGATCACGGCAAAGGCGATGTCGCGTGAGTAAAGCTCCGGACTGAGGCCAAAGACAAGGCCGATCACGTTGCGGATCACCAGCGCCATGCCAAAGCTGGCAAAGACCATCGACAGCTCTTGCCCCTTTTCCCGCACGCGTTTGAACACGAGCCGGTCGATCAGCAGGGCCGAAACCCCGGTCACCACCATGGAGATCACGATCGCCACGATCAGAGCGCCGGTCAGCGACAAGGGCGCCAGCTTGACCGCCATCACCGGCACCAGATGCGAGACCAGCGCATCAAAGACCAGTGCCGCATAAGCGCCAAGCGACAAGAGCTCCGCATGCGAAAAGTTGGCAAAGCGCAGGATATGCATCACCAGCGTCAGACCAATGGCCCCAAGCGAGATGTAGGAGCCGGTCAGGATGCCATCGACAAGGTTCTGGATCATGCCGGATCCACCCGTCTCTTGCCCAGATAGATCTCTGCCACGATCTTGTCGCGCGCCAGATCCGCCGCGACGCCGTCCACCTGATTGCGCCCCTCGGCGAGGATATAGCAATGATCGGCCAACCGTAGCCCCTGCTTCACATTCTGTTCCACCAGCAGGATCGACACACCTTTTTCTGTCAGACCGCGGGCGTGGTCCAGAACCTCTTCGGCGGCTTTGGGCGACAACCCGGCAGAGGGCTCATCCATCAGGATCAGGCGCGGGCTGGAGGCAAGCGCCATGGCTATGGCGAGGAACTGCCGCTGTCCGCCCGACAGCGTGCCGGCCTTGTCCCGCTGCTTGTCCGCCAGCGCCGGAAACTGTGCCAGCAGCGCCTCTGGCCCGGTGCCACGGCCGCGCAGGGCAAGGTCCAGGTTCTGCCGGATCGTCAGGCTGCGAAAGATGTTGTCCGTCTGCGGCACATAGGCAATGCCATGTGCGCCCAGCCGGTCGGGACGCAGCCCGGTGATGTCCTGCCCCTCAAACCGGATGGTTCCAGCGCTCACCGGGACCAGCCCGGCGATGGCCTTGATCAGGGTCGATTTTCCGGCCCCGTTCGGACCGATGATCAGAGTGATCTCGCCCGCCCGCGCCACAAGCGACACATCCCGCAGGATCGGCAGGTCGGGCACATAGCCCGCGGTCACGCCTTGTGCCTCAAGGATCACGTCAGGCATCCACGGGGTCCTCTTCGGCAGCGCCCAGATAGGCCTCCAGCAGAACCGGATTGGCCAGCGCCGCGTCGCTGTCGCCTTCGAAGATCACGCGCCCCTGCGCCAGCGCGATGATCGGGTCGCAGTGGCGCATGACAAAATCCATATCGTGTTCGATGATCACAAAGGTGGTGCCTTGCCGGTTGAGCTCTTCGATCTTTGCGATCAGGGTCTGCGTGAGCACGGGGTTCACGCCCGCCGATGGCTCATCCAGCAGGATCACCTTTGGATCCCCCATCAGCACCCGCGCCAGTTCCAAAAGCTTCATCTGCCCGCCAGAGATCTGCCCGGCCGGGTGGTCGGCCAAGACCCCAAGGGTGACGAAGTCCAGCACTTCCAGTGCTTTGTGCCGGATCTTTGCCTCTTGTGCGCGCATCTTGCCCGACATCAGGAAAGGCCCGGCGACGGTTTCGCCGACCTGCCCCAATGGCGCCAGCATCACGTTTTCCAGCACGCTCATGCGCGCAAAGGGGCGCGGGATCTGAAAGGTGCGCGCCAGCCCAAGCCCGAACAGCCGGTCCGGCGCCAGCCCGGTCACGTCCCGACCGTTCAAGTGCACGGACCCGGATTGCGGTGCAAGGGCACCGGTCAGCACGTTGAACAGTGTCGATTTGCCTGCCCCGTTTGGACCGATCAGCCCGGTCATGCTGCCTGCCTCGATCCTCAGGCTGACCTTGTCTACCGCCTTCACTGCCCCGAAACTGAGGCACAGGTCCGTGGTCCTCAGCAGCGGGTCAGCCACGGCCAAGCACCTTGTCGTCAGGCTTTGAATTCAGATTGTATTTCATGATGCGGCCATGCCGCCCGGTCCGGTCCCGCTCCAGCCCGAACACCGGGCCTTGCGGGCCGGGGGTCAGCACGGTGTCAATGGCGGCGTGATCCTCTGCATCCAGCGCGAAATCAAAGACCTGTATCGTGCGTGGCAGATGCCGGGCGTAGCGCGCGCCAACGATTGCGGCCCCGACCTGTGGCTGTTCCAGCACCCAGCGCGTCGCAACCGACGACAGCGCGACCCCGTGTTTGTCCCCGATCTCGGACAGCACCCGCAACAGCGCCTGAAACTGTGGCCATGGGCCGAATTCATCGATGATCAGCCTGTATTTGATCAGGCTGCGGTTCTCGAAAGCAAAACCGGGATCCTCAGCGCCCAGCCAGTGCTCCGTCAGAAAGCCTCCTGCCAGCGTGCCATAACACAACAGCCAAAGCCCCTGCGCGCCGGCCCAGTCCACCAACCCCTGCGCCGGTCGACGGTCCAGCAAGGAATACTGCACCTGCGTCGACACGAGGTCGAACCCCGCGTCCAGAAAGGGCTGCGTTTCGGTGACATCCCAGTTGGTGACCCCGAGATGGGCAACCTTGCCTTTTTCCTGACAGCGTTTGAGCACCTCCAGCCCGACCTGCGCATTGCCCAGCGCCAGATCCCACCAGTAGAACTGCACCAGATGCAATTGCTCGACCTGTAACCGCCGCAAGGACCGGTCGATGATCGCTTCGACATCCTGCGCGCGGATCGTTTCCAGCAAGCCAAGGTCTGGCACCAGTTTGGTGTGCACCTGCGCCCGTCCAGCGACCGTCGCGCCGCGGCGTGCCCGTACGTCGGCAATGAACGCCCCGATCATCTCTTCGACGCCCACGTAAATGTCGGCGCAGTCAAAGCTGGTGATGCCCGCGTCCAGAAAGGACTCCATATCGCGGACGGCATCGGCGCGGTCCACGGGACCGTGATCCCCCGCCAACTGCCATCCGCCCTTGATCACCCGGGAGATTGCGTAGCCCGGGCGCAGCTCCTTGGTGTCAACGCTCATGTCTCTGCCTGCCAATAGGGGGTGCCCCGTGCCTCCGGCTGACCGGTGGTGCCCGCATGGGTAAAGCGCCGTTTTGTGCCACGGGTGATCCGGAACCGTCCCCCGCAATGCGGATCGGGGCAGGCCACTTCGGCATCCGTGCTGACCCAATCGTTCGGGTCGGTCATGCGCTGTTTGACCGGCAACAGCGGCAAGAGCGCCGCCAAGGCGTACATCGATACGCGCGTGCCCGGCTCAAACACCAGCGTCTCGCCTTCGACGCGAAATCCGGTGCCTTCGATATGGTGGCAAACCGGCGTGCGCCCGTCGAGAAGGGTCTCGACCTCCAGATCGTACAACCAGAAAGTGCCGCTTTCTTCGTCCATCCCACCCCCTTGCAAGGCCCCGCGCTGGCCCGGCCCAGTGGACCGACCGCAGTCCTTGCGCTGGACTGTCGCCCGCACATGCGGTTAGCTCAGGGCAGCGTAACGCATGTGCCGCGCCCCTCAAGAGGTATTCGTGGTCGTGCCAACGGGAAAACGGGATCTGACATGACCACAACCACCGCGCGCCCGGATCGCAGCATCCTGTCCGACAGGTTGGAGATTTCGCGCGTCCTGACCGGGCTCTGGCAAGTGGCCGACATCGAGAAGGACGGCCCCACCATCGATCCGGAGACCGGCGCAGACTGGTTGCAGGCCTATGCCGACCGCGGTTTTGACAGCTTTGACATGGCCGATCACTACGGCAGCGCAGAGATCATCGCAGGCCGCCTTTTGGCCCGGCACCCCGGCGCGCAGGTGTTCACCAAATGGTGTCCGCCCCCGGGCCCGATGACCCGGGACGTGGTGCGCGCCGGCGTCGAAGAGCGGCTGGAGCGACTGGGCACCAACCGCGTCGACCTGCTGCAATTCCACTGGTGGAGCTTTCAGCACCCGGCCTGGCTGGATGCCTTGCACGCGTTGACAGAGTTGCGCGCTGAGGGGCTGATTGCCGAAATCGGCGTGACCAACTTTGATGCGGCGCATTTGCAGGTGGCGCTGTCCGATGGCGTGCCCTTGCTGACCAATCAGGTCTCGTTCTCGCTGGTGGACAGACGGGCGTCCGGCGCGCTCTCGGCGCTGTGCGCATCCACCGGGGCGCATCTTTTGGCCTATGGCACATTGTGTGGCGGGTTTCTGTCGAACCGCTGGCTGAACCAGCCGGAACCAAAGGACATCCCGGATTGGTCCAAGATGAAATACAAGCGTTTCATCGACGTGACCGGCGGCTGGGAAGGGTTTCAGGGCATCCTGCGCGCCGCGGCGCAGATTGCGGACCGGCATGGGGTTTCCATCGCCAACGTGGCGACGCGTTGGGTGCTCGAACACAAGGCTGTCGCCGGGGTCATCGTTGGCGCGCGGCTGGGCGAACGGGTGCATGTGGAGGACAACTTGCGACTGTTTTCCTTTGCGCTCGACGCCGAGGATCACGCGCGGCTGAACGCAGCCTTTGACCAGACCGAGACAGTGCCGGGCGATTGCGGGGATGAGTATCGCCGCCCGCCTTTCCTGACCGCTTCCGGGGATCTGAGCCATCACCTCGATACC
>JBELMB010000201.1:0-9303 GCA_042088665.1 Sagittula sp. | reverse complement strand
CGAACTGGCCCACGAACTGGCCCACGAACTGGCCCACGAACTGGCCTGCGAACTGGCCCGGTTCCTTGGCGTAAAGATGCATGGCGGGATGTTTCAACCATTCCGGGAGTGGTCGAGAGCATGGGGCAAGCCACGTGCAAAAACCGCCGGAATTGGTTAAAAACCCTGTCCGCCTCCGTAGCAGTGGGTATTTCCAACCCTGACCGCCTTGCCTAGTGTACGACCACTCGAAACCGATCCGCGCGGAGTGGGGAGCTTTGCGCAATCAAAAATCTGGGAGGATTTCAAATGGATCGTCGTTCTTTCCTTCGCGCCTCGACCGTTGGCGCAGGCACCGCAGCCGCAGCCACTCTGGCCGCGCCGGCCTACGCACAGGGCAAGCGCACCCTGACCATGGTCACCTCGTGGCCCCGCGGCTTTGCCGTTCTCGATGACGCGGCCACCTATTTCGAGAACATGGTCAGCGAAATGTCCGGCGGCACGCTGACGCTCGACAAGAAAGCACCGGGCGAGCTTGTTGGCGCGTTCGAAGTGTTTGACGCCGTGTCCTCGGGCCAGGCCGATCTCTACCACTCCGCCGATTACTACTTCATCGGTCAGCACCCGGGCTACGCCTTCTTCACGGCTGTGCCTTTTGGCGGCACCGCGCAGGAAGTCGTGAACTGGTACTACCACGGTGGCGGCGAGCAGCTGCACGACGAACTGGGCGAGATCTTCAACCTGAAGGGCCTCAACTGCGGCAACTCCGGTTCGCAGTCCGGTGGCTGGTTCAAGAAAGAGATCAACAGCGCCGATGACTTCAACGGCCTGAAGTTCCGTATGCCCGGCCTTGGTGGTCAGGTGCTGGGCAAGATGGGCGCATCCGTGCAGAACATCCCCGGCGGTGAACTGTACCAGGCGCTGTCCTCGGGTGCGCTGGACGGTCTGGAGTGGGTTGGCCCGATGGCCGACGAACGCGCCGGCTTCCAGGAAGTGGCAAAGATCTACTACACCGCCGGTTTCCACGAGCCGGGCTCGGCGCTGTCGTCCAACGTCAACCTCGACGTCTGGAACGAGCTCAGCGACCAGCACAAGGCGATCCTGCGGTATGCCTCCATGGCGACCACGCACTACCAGCTGGCCGAAACCCTGGCCAACAACGGTGCCGCACTGGCGCGCCTGCAGGCGCAGGGCGTGAAAACGCTGCAGTTCACGGACGACGTCTGGGATGCCTTTGGTGCGGCGTCCAAGGAAGTCATGGACGAGAACATGGACGACGAGCTGTTCGCCAAGATCCGCAACTCGTTCGATGCCTCGCTCGCCAATTCGGCAAGCTGGATCAACAAGTCGGACGGCTTCTACGTGGCACAGCGTGTGCGCGTGCTCGGCGGCGACTGAGTTTTCTGCAGAGAAACGGCGGGGCCCCTTCGGGGGCCTCGTGCATGACGGGAAACGAAATCTTTCAAAGATTTCGGGCCGATTTCTTCGAAAGAAATCGGCTGGCCCCGGTGGGGGCGCATCACGGGGGATACAATGGACGAGACCGCAAACGGCGGCCTGTTGGGATGGATCGGCTGGATCCTGACCGAGATCGGGATGGGATTTTATCACATCCTGCTGGGCCTTTGGAACCTGATCACGGGCCTCGTGTTCCTGATCCCCGGGGTTCGGGACATCTTTATCGACCCTGATGCGGAAGCCGGCGCGCCGGGCATCTTTCGCTGGCTGGCCTGGGACAATACGCTCGAGGCCAAGCAATCGCTGATGAAGTTCATCTACTACGGCGGGTCGACGGAGTTCTTCTTTATCGTATTCAACGTCTTCCTCGTGATCACCGTTGTCGGCATGATAAACCGGCGGTTCCTGTGGAACGTGGTCATCGGGCTGGAGTTCTTTGGCAACTGGGTCGGGCGCTTCTTTGCCTGGGCGGGTCTGATCATGGTGCTGCAGCAGGTCGTGATCGTCTTCATGCAGCGGATCTTTACCCGGCCTGACATCTCGATCGGCTTTGGCATCCCGCTCCAGTTCGACATCTCCTGGTTCGCCGAGGAACTGAAGCTGTTCAATGCGATGGTGGTCTGCCTGTGCCTGACTTACACCTTTGTGCAGGGCGGCCATGTGCGCGTCGATCTTGTCTACTCGGCCGTGAAATTCCGCACCAAGCGTGTGATCGACATGTTTGGCAGCCTCTTCTTCATGCTGCCCATGGCGGTGCTGATCTGGCTCTACACGTGGTTCTTCATGTGGCGGCACCTGATCGTGCCGAAGCCGTCGGCCTCTGACCCGCTGGAACGCCTCGTGCTGAAGGCGCGTGCATTGCGCTGGAACGTTGAGACCATCGGCTTCTCGCCCAACGGGTTCAACGGCTACTTCCTCTTCAAGATGCTGATGGTCCTGATGCTGGCGATGATCTTCCTCCAGGCCTGGGCGTTCTTTTACCGTTCCTTCCTCGAATGGGCCGAAGGCGAAGACTCCGAGGGCAAGCACCTCGACAAGGACATCCTCGAGCAGGGCGAAGAGCCCTACGACCACGCGGAACTCTAAAGGATCTCACCCATGTTATTTGGACTTGACGGCGTCGAGATCGGTTTGATCATCGTTTTCCTGACGCTCTTTTCGGCGATCCTGTCGGGCTTTCCGGTGGCCTTTGCCATCGGGGGTGCCGGGGTCATCTCATTCGGGATCATCGCGTCGCTGGACAGCGCGGGACTGCTCATCCACCAGGCCATCGACTCCAGCTCGGCCGAGTATGCCGCGGTGGTGGCCACGGGCGTGTCGGAAAAGGCCATCTCGGTCTTTACCTATCCCGACTTGCCCCGCTACGAGACAGCGCTCTTTCCCTCCGGCTGGGAGACGGCGCTGAACCGCAACGTCTCCTTTATCGTGAACCGCATCAATGAACGCGTGATTGCCGGCCAGTCGATCGAGACGCTGCTGGCGGTGCTGATGTTCGTTCTCATGGGGATCGTGCTGGAGCGCTCCAAGATCGCGAACGATCTTCTGACCACGATGGCGCGGGTCTTTGGCCCGTTGCCGGGCGGTCTGGCGGTGTCGATCGTTGTTGTGGGCGCGTTCCTCGCGGCCTCCACGGGGATCGTGGGGGCGACGGTTGTGACCATGGGGCTGCTGGCCCTGCCCACCATGTTGCGGCACAACTATTCGCCGGAACTGGCAACGGGTGTGATCGCGGCCAGCGGCACGCTGGGGCAGATCATTCCGCCCTCAATCGTGATCGTTCTGCTGGGCACGCTGGCGGGGGATTTGTATTCCGCCGCTCAGGAAGAGCGCGCGCAACTTGCCGGTTGCACGGATGCGCTGACCTACCTCGGCACGCCCGCGGTGGTCTCCGTGGGCACGCTGTTTCAGGCGGCGCTTGTGCCGGGGATCATGTTGGCGGGGCTCTATGCGGCTTATGCCTTTGGCTATGCGCTGCTCAATCCGTCCAAGGCGCCCGCGGTGGAAATGGGTGCGGCCAACAATGAACCGGTCACGCCGGGCGAGGCCTTTACCTGGTATCTGGGTGTGCCGATCGGTCTGATCGCGGGCACCTTGTTGCTGGCGCAGATCGGCATTGTCGGCAGCCAGTCGACGCAGGTCGACACCTTCTCGGATCAGGGCGAAAGCGCGAGCCTGCGGACCACGGTGTCCGAACAGTGTCAGGCCTCGATGATCGAGTTGCACGGGCAGGAGGCATGGGATGCCGCGGTGTCCGAACAAAAGGCCATCGACGACTCCGGCGGTGTGCAGATCAGCGAGCGGCGCAGCTCCGAGGAGATCGTCGAGCTGCGTGCGCAGGCTGTCGAGGACGCCGCGCCTCTGGGCACGGGGATCGCGACGCTGGCGGTGATCTTTGGCCTGATCCTCGCGGTGGCGCGTGGGGTCTCGCCCTCGTCGGATCCGCGACCGCTGCAGATCGGCGCCTTGGGGATCCTGTTGGGGCTGGCCTTTGACTGGCTGTTCATCTCGCCGCTGACCTCGGCGGGTGTGACGGTGATCATCATGCTGGTGCCCTGGGCGATCACGGTCTACGGCTGTGCCTATGCCATGCGCAAGCTGGCCACGAACGAGCTGTTGCGCGTGGTGTTTCCGCCGCTTGTCCTGATCGTGGCGGTGCTGGGGTCCATCCTTGGAGGGATCACAAATCCGACCCCGGCGGCGGCGCTTGGTGCGGCAGGGGCGATCATGCTCGCGGCGTACCGCAAGCTGTCGGATGAAAACAAATCGCCGAAGATCATCATCTGGTCGACGCTCTCCGTGGTGCTGATGATCCTGATGGGGATCAACTTTGACCTGCGGATCAACACCGAAACCGTAAGCTTTGAAAGCTGGGTGGCCTTTTCGATCACCAATGCGCTGTGGCTCTATGCAATGTTCGGGCTGGTGTTCAGCTGTTGGGTTCTGTTCCGGTCCGGGGTGCTGACGCCCGCGGTGCGGGAGACGGCGAAAGTGACCTCGATGGTGTTTACCATCCTGATCGCGTCGCAGTTGCTGAACCTTGTGGTGATCTCCTTTGGCGGAGAGCATTACATCCAGCAGTTCCTGCGCAGCTTCGATGATCCGCGCACGGCCTTCATCATCGTGATGATCATCCTGTTCATCCTTGGCTTCGTGCTGGATTTCCTCGAGATCATCTACATCGTGGTGCCCATCGTCGGGCCGGTGATCTACGGCGCGCATTTCGATCCGAAATGGGTGACGATCATGATCGCGGTGAACCTGCAGACCTCGTTCCTGACGCCGCCCTTTGGCTTTGCGCTGTTCTACCTGCGCGGTGTTGCTCCGAAGGAGGTCACGACCGGACACATCTACCGCGGTGTCATCCCCTTTGTCGGGATCCAGGTGGTGGGTTTGCTGCTGTTGGCGGCCTTCCCGATCATCGTGACCTTTGTGCCTGCGCTGCTGGGCGGCTAGGACCGTCGGTGACCTGACCCGAAAAGGGCCGCCCGTTTGGGTGGCCCTTTTTCGTTTTGGGGCTTGTGGTTTGGTCTGGATCGCGCGTGGGCTCGGGTCACTGCTGCGCCAGCAAGAACAGATTTGCCGCAAATTTGAACCAATCTCTTCGTTCTTAGACCGTAAACAGTGGGCAGTTTGGCGGGACATCGGGCGCAGACCCGAAACGACCCAGAGCAGAAAGGCCTGACCCATGTCCCTGACGCGAATCGAAGCGTTGACCCAACCGCGGTCGCGACAGCACCGCAGCCCGTCACATCCTGCGGAAGAGCGACGTGCGCTTTACCGCGGATCGCTGGCGGGGCCCGTGCATCGTCGCGGCCCCACGTGGCACGATCCCGCCTTGCTGACGGTGTCTGACCCGGCAAAACACCTGATGGCGCCCGCCGTGGCGTTCCATGATCGCGTGACGCGGATGCTGCGCGCGGCGGTGCTTTTGGTGGCGAGCGCGTCGATGACCCCGGCCTTGCCCTTTGTGCTGGGCTTGGCCTGAGTCGGGGCCTGATGTTGGGGCCTGAGTTGGGGCCTGATGTTGGGGCCTGAGCCGGGCCTGATGTTGGACACGGGAGCGCGCGGGGCGCTCTCGCGAGACGTGACCGAGGTCTGATTTTGTTCGGGCCTTGCGTGGGGTTGGCCAGGGCATGTCTGATCGGCACCAATGTGCCCCCAAACACTGTGCCATCAAACACTGTGGCCCAAGGCCCTGTGCCTGCGGAGCCGGTCCTCAGACCATGGCCGCACGTGGATCAGATGATCCGCGTCAGCCGCGGGTGTCGGGGAAAGAGATATTCGCCACTTGTTCCGCAATCGGATCGGTGGACAGAGGATGCGTTTCCGCCTCGAAATCCTCCGGGTCGTCCAGAGGTTCCCAAGCGCCGCGGCGATAGATTTCCAGCGCGTCGAACTGCGCCTTGTATCCCATCTTTTCGCTGCCGGGGACCCAATAGCCCAAGTAAATATAGGGCAGACCGGCCTCGCGCGCGATCTCGATATGGTCGAGGATCATCCAGGTGCCCAGCGAATTCCTGACGTATTCCGGGTCATAGAAGCTGTAGACCATCGACAGCCCGTCATCGAGCATATCGGTCAGGCAGGTCGCAACCAATGCGCCGCTGTCGCGGTCGAGGTATTCCACCACACGAGAGCGGATCGGCGTTTCCTCGATCATGGCGGCGAATTCAAAGACATCCATATCCGCCATTCCGCCATCCGCGTGCCGCGTATCGAGGTAGCGGCGGAAGAGGTCATATTGCTCTTCCGTGGCCCATGGCGAGGTCGCGCGCCGTTCCAGATGCGCGTTCTTGCGGTTGGTCTTGCGCTGCGAGCGCGTCGGTTCAAACCGGCGCACGTCGATGCGTGCAGACATGCAGGCGGCGCAGTCAGAGCAAGAGGGCCGGTAAAGCACATTTTGCGACCGGCGGAATCCCTGCTTTGACAGGCTGTCATTCAGCTTTTGCGCTGAATCGCCCTGCAAGGCGGTGAACAGTTTCCGCTCCATCCGGCCTTCGAGGTAGGGGCAGGCCTGGGGGGCGGTCACGTAGAACTGAGGTGCAAGCGGCAGCGCGTGACGCATATGAGTGTCATATCCGAAGTTGTTTAATCAAACGGTAACAACGATCCGCAGGCTCGCCAACCCCCCCAAAAACTGCGAGGCCCCGGTAAGGGGGCCTCTGGCGGGGTTTGACTGGTGGGACGGGCAAGTCTTTGCTGAAACGGCCGGCCTTTGCGGGGCCGGCCGGAGGCTTTGGCGCGCCTATCCGGCGGCGCCTCAGGCGCGCTTGTTCAGCGCGACGGTCCCAAGCACCATATCCGTCAGGCCCTGGCCGCGTTCGTTCACGAACATCAGCACGATGGAGATCAGCTGGAGCAACATCGTTGAGGTCAGGATTGTGAAACCCAGCGTGTGCAAGAAGGCCGTTCCCGCATCCAGTCGCTCGCCCGAGACGTTGCGAAACTCGATCGCCATGAGGCGCATGCCCGGCGTCGCAGAGCCCCCGGCGAGGCTGATCCAGCGGTAGATGAAGCCCACCAGCAGAAAGATCAGCGGCATCATGAACAGGCCCACGATGGTGAACACGGAAATCAGCAGTGTCAGCAGACCGATCACGATGGTGTCGATCACCCAGGCGAGGCCGCGTTTGAGCGTGACACCGTCATAGAACCCTGCCTGGCGCGCGGGATCTGGAAGATGGGACAACGGCTCGGTGTACATTTTGGTCTCCGTGTTCTGGTTTGGTCGGCGCGCTGTGGCGCCCTTGGGGTGTGGGGGGCGAGAGGACCGTCAGGGGCCCTCTCCAGCGAAAGGCGTTGATTGCCGCCCGTATCCGCGCAGGCCGGTCCTGCCGACCCTTGGGGGGGCGGCGGCCGTCAGGCGGGCTTTGGTGCGGCATCGTCCGGGCCGCGCCGGGCACGCTGTTCACGGGCATCCATATAGGTGTCAAACTCGGTCTTGTCCTTGGCGGCGCGCAACCGGGCGACAAAGCCTTCGAAATCGCTTTGTTCCTTTTCCAGCCGCGTCAGCAGGTCTTCGCGGTAGGCGTCAAAGCTGGCGTTGCCAGAGGTCATCTTGCCGGTTGAGGTCGCGCCCTGCGAGGCCGGGGCCTCTGTCGGCACTTGCGGTGTCAGCGCGGCAAAGGTGACAGCCGGGGGATTGCCGGCGATGAGCGCGGGCAGGCGACCCCATTGCCACGCGAGGAAAGCCGCCAGCAAGACGCCGATCGGGAAGGCATGCGCCATGGCGACGATGGACACGGGGATCGCAAATCCGGTGTAGAGCACCATCGTCACGATCAGGACGCCGCTGGGCGGACGGTGCCGCTGGGGCTGAACATGGGCGGTGGGGGGAACAGCGTTGGCAGTGGTCACTGTGGGTCTCCTTGGGGGTGGGTCTTGCCTCGGGTGTCCTGTCCTTGGGGTCTTTTCAGGGACCATCTTGGTGGGTCATCCGGGGTGTTTGGCGGGGTACTTGGCGGGGTGCGTTCCTTGGGGCGTGGTCCCAGTATAGACCATCCCGGAACACCTGTCGCGGAAGGCCCGCGCAGCATGGCGCGGACCCTTTTGATACCGTCAGATCAGGCGGTTTCGACCGGTTTGGTGTCGTCACCCTTTGCGCTTTCGGCGTCCTGGGCGGCGCGGGTTTCGCGGTCGCCCATGAACTGGTCGAACTCGGCCTTGTCCTTGGCGTCGCGCAACCGCTCGAGGAAGGCCTCAAAGGCGTCCTGCTCGGTTTCGAGGCGCTGCAGCGTTTCTGCCTTGTAGGCATCAAAGGCCGTGTTGCCGGAGGGTTTCATCGCGGCCCATGCGGTCTTGCGGGCGGCGTGGTGTTGATGTTTGCGGTGGCTGCATTTCGAGAACATGCGTTTGCTCCAGATCATATAGGCAAGAAGGGCGAGGCCAACAGGCCAGAAGAAGATGAATCCGAGGACCATGGCCGCGATCCAGGCACCTTTGCCCTTGTGATCCAGCCATGCCTCGGCCCGGGTGAGCCAGCCAGCAGGGGCGGGCATGTGGGTCGTTTGAGCGGCGGTGGTCATATCTGTCTCCGTGTTTCGTGGGTTGATGTGAATGTCTTTCACATTACAGGAGATCGGGATGCAGGCCCCGGCTTTCAAGAGCGCATGTAAATGTTTTTTACATTAACACTGGAGGGCGCGCAGATGGCGGATCGCCGCGGGATTGGACCGATCCCTGCGGAACAGGACCTGTGGGCCTGTTGGATGCCTCTGTGCCCAGTGCTGTGCCCAGTGCTTCCAAGTGCTAGGCCGGTGATCGTCCGGACCCGGGTAAGGGAGGGACGTCGGAGCGCAGAAATGGATGTGCGGCAGGGCGTGCCCTTAGTTGTGGGCAAGCTGTCCCGTCAAAGGCAGCTGGCCCTGCTTTGTGGCGGGATGAGGCGGCATTCTGTCTGGCGCAGCCCGTGCAAACCGATTGCGCGCCTCTAAAGCCCTCGTGACGTCCTGCGAACGCCCCTCGCGTCATTCTACGAAATCGGCGAGGGTCGCGCCGGTGAGGTCCGGCAAAAGGCGCGGCGCAATGGCAAAGACGTGGCGCGGTGTGCCCGCGGCGGCCCAGACCGTGTCAAAGGCCATCAGGCGCGGATCGCACCAGGCGCGAATGGGGGACAGATGCCCAAGCGGGGCGACCCCGCCGATGGCAAACCCTGTCTGCGCGCGGATCAGCGTTGCATCGGCCTTGCCCAAAGGTTCACCGGCGAGGGCGCTGGCCTTTGAAGCGCTGACCGCATTGCCACCCGCCGTCAGAAACAGGACCGCAGCGCCCGAATTTTCGGTGCGAAAGATGATGGATTTCACGATCTGGTCCAACGCGCAGCCGATGGCGGAGGCGGCGTCCTGTGCGGTGCGCGCGTCACCGACC
>JBELMB010000031.1:0-40905 GCA_042088665.1 Sagittula sp. | reverse complement strand
TCATCAGGCTATGCCTGAGCCGCCTTGCGTTGGGCTCCGCCCGTTCGTGGCTTGATCTCTCCACTGGAGAGATCATCAGGCTATGCCTGAGCCGCCTTGCGTTGGGCTCCGCCCGTTCGTGGCTTGATCTCTCCACTGGAGAGATCATCAGGCTATGCCTGAGCCGCCACGAACCCCAAAAACGCTTTGTCGGGGGATTGGAGCGGGGCGCGGCCGGTTTCCATCCACCAGGCCCGCCAATCCGCTTCCAGCGCATAGACATCCGCACCGGGCAGAAGATCGCGCGCCGCCTCCAGCGTCTCCGGGGCGAGGGGCGGCAGGACCGCCCCCTCTTCGATCACCCCGTCCCGCCGGGTGACACGCAGCATGTCGCCCGCTTCCTCAGAGAGGCTGTAATCGGGCAGGTGATCCTCTGCGATCATCCGGCGCAACGCCGCGCGAAAGACCCGCACCGGGGCTGCGCTGCCAGCCTTCTTGTGCAGGACCGCCACGCTCACCCGCCAGGCCTTTTGCCGGCCACAGTGCTTGCGCGCCAACTCGTAGACCCGCCGTTCCAGCGGTTTGCGCAGCCGGAAGTAATCGCGCGACAGCGTCAGCACCGCGCGGGCCTCCACGGCACGAAACAGCCAATCCGACAGCGTCACCTTGACCGACGCCATCCGTCCAGACGTGGTCTGGCGCACGATCTCCCAGGCCTCGATCAGACCAAACCCCCGCGTCACCGCCACACCACCCGTGGCGATATTGGTGGTGATGCGCGTGCCTGCCAACCGCTCAAAGGCCTCCTTGAGCCGGGTATAGGCATCGCCGGAGGTGTCGCGGTTCGTCGCCACCAGCAGATCATGCGCCCGCAGCGTCAGGTGCCGGGACACCGCGCGCCCCGCATTCACCCCCGCCATCAACTGGCTGATGCAATAGATCAGGATGTCCTTGTCGTGGATCGTCGCGCGCCCCTTGACCGACGGCGTCACCTCCACCGTCACGTCGTTATGGGCATAGCGCAGCACCCGCGTGTCCGGCCGTGTCGCCAAGGAAAAGATCGGATGCTCCATGGAGGCCAGATCCCCCTTGGGACTGACATCGAAGAGATCGCAGACAAAGAAATCTGCGGTGGGGTGGCGGTCGGGCAAAAGCCCGTCCCGGGTGGTCCTGCGCATCGGTCTGCCCTCCCCCCAATGTCCCGGTGGATTCGGAATCGCTTTCGGGGGTTCAGTGACACCCTAGAGTTATCCACAGGCTGGGTCTAGGCAGGACCGAAACCGCGGTGCCGCGTTTCGGGGGACCGGAGTCATCTTTTCGGGGGAGCAGAGTCACCTCAACGTGGGATCAGAGTCGCCCCGGATGGAAAAACCCCCTGTCACGAAGAGTTTGCAGACCATCTTGCAGGCTTAACGAGTCTTATAACATAAAATAACACAGGCTTCCGCCCGGATCCGACCAGATCCGCCCCCAGATTTTGCCAATCCCCCCTTCACAGCCCACAAGATGACGCTGGAAAACACGCCGTGTGCGCATTTTTCTTCCATGTGTGGGGATTTTTGCTATCCTGAGAAAAAGCGCGCACATGAGGCGTCTGAGCAGAAATCCGGGCAAAGAGCAGGCACCATGAAAGAGACAGAAACACCCCCCTATGTGGGGCTGGATCCCGACATTGCTGCCACGCAGTTGACAGCGCCCGCCAGCACGTCTGATTTCGCAGATATGGCACGGGCCTGCGCCGCTGGACGGCAGGATCTTGAAAGCCGTGGCCTGCAGGAAAACGGCGCCCGCGCCCTGCGGATGTTTTCCACATGGGAAATCACCCGCTATCTCATTCCCGTGGCCACCGGTCATTTTCGACGTGTGCTGAAACAGAACCCGGATCTGCCGCAAGGCCGCTCTGAAACCCAGGGCGGCGCGAAATGGTTCACGCTGGACGAGGTGCTGCGTCTGCGCGCGCATTTCGCTGCCGAAGGATCCAAGACCAAGGATTATCGCCCCTACCGCCCCGAGGGTCAGCCCGCCAAGATACTGGCCGTGGCGAACTTCAAGGGTGGGGTGGGCAAGACCTCGACCGCGGCTCATCTGGCGATGTCCGCCGCCCTTGATGGCTACAAGGTGCTGGTGATCGATCTCGACAGCCAGGGCTCCATGACCTCGATCTTTGGGGGGCAGGTCCAGGATGAATGGCAGACGGTCTTTCCGCTTATGGCCCGTCACTATGCCCGCCACCTGCAGGCCGACAACCAGGCCCGCGTCAGCCGGGGCGAGGCGCCGCAGCCGTTGGATGACACGCTGTCAGATGCGCTGGGGATCAAGGCCCCGGACCTTATCCAGACGACCCATTGGCCCAACATCGATCTCATCGGCGCGCAGCTCAACCTGTATTGGGCAGAGTTCCAGATCCCCGTCTGGCGCATGGGCGCGCGGGGCTGGCGGCTGTGGGATGCGCTGACAGACAGCCTCGAAGAGGACGGCGTGCTGGACAGCTATGACCTGATCTTTCTCGATACCCCTCCGGCGCTGGGGTATCTGACGATCAACGGGCTGGCGGCGGCGGATATCCTGCTGGTGCCCATGGGGGCCTCTTTCCTCGAGTTTGACAGCACGGGCCGGTTCTTTGACATGCTGCATGCCACGTTTGGCTCCATCGAAGAGGCCGAGAACATCGCCGCCCGGGCGCTGGGGCGCGAAGGGCTGGCCTTTGAGTGGGACGCGGTGCGGGCCTTGATCACGCGGTACGACGGGGCGCAACAGGCGGAACTTGCGGCGCTGATGCAAAGCTATCTTGGCACGACCCTCTCCCCCCACCGGCAGGGGTTCACCGCATTGATCGGTCAGGCTGGCGAGCAGGTGCAAGGCATCTACGAGGCGGATTACCGCGATTTCAACCGCGAGACCTATGTGCGCGGGCGCGAAACCTTCGATGCCACATGGGCAGCGGTCAAAAGCCTGATCCTCGGGGCCTGGCGGCGCGATGAGACCGCCGCGCTGAGGGCGGCGGAATGAGACGCACCTGCCGGATGCCCATGGTTCATATCTCCGCAATGCCCTGCCCCCTCCCCTTGTTGTCCCCCTGCAGGAGACCCCGATGGCCAAGCGCAAACG
This sequence comes from Sagittula sp., assembly GCA_042088665.1. Classification (GTDB taxonomy): domain Bacteria; phylum Pseudomonadota; class Alphaproteobacteria; order Rhodobacterales; family Rhodobacteraceae; genus JBELMB01. The sequence goes on along the minus strand of JBELMB010000031.1, from coordinate 37,818 downwards.
TCTGACCCCCGCCAATCCGGTGTTTCTGGACCCTGCCCCGCAGGGGGAGGCAAGCCCCCTGCCCCGCGCGCCCATCGCCGATGTGGCCCGCGAGGCCAGCGCCACGGCCGCCGCCGAGGAAATGGCCCAGACGCTGACCCGGGCGCGCGACGAGGGGCGCATGGTGATCTCTGTGCCCCTGGACGCTGTGCAGCTGGACTACCTCGTGCGCGACCGCGTGGTGGTGGATGACGAGGACATGGCCACCCTGACCGACAGCATTGCGCGCCGGGGTCAGCAGACGCCGGTGGAACTTGTCGATCTGGGAGAGGGGCAGCATCCGCGGTACGGGCTGATCTCTGGCTGGCGGCGCTGCGTGGCGTTGCGCCAGTTGGCGGGCGGGCCGGAGGCGGCGCGCTTTGCCCATGTGCAGGGGCTTTTGCGGCGGCCCGAGGAGGCCTCCGACGCCTATCTCGCGATGATCGAGGAAAACGAGATCCGCGTGGGGCTGAGCTATTTCGAACGCGCGCGGATCGCCCTCAAGGCGGTGGCGCAGGGCGTGATGGCCGATGAGGGGGCCGCGCTCAGGGCGTTTTACGCCGGGGCCTCGCGGGCCAAGCGGTCCAAGATCAAGAGCTTCATCACCGTGGTGCGGGAGCTTGACGGGCATCTGCGCTTTCCCGGGGCATTGGGGGAGCGGCTGGGGCTGTCGCTGGCGCAGGCCTTGGAGGTGGACGGTGATCTGGCGGGGCGCCTGCAGGCGGGACTGTCTGCGGCGCCGCCACGGGATGCGGAGGCGGAACAGAGCCTGATCCGGCGCGAGATCGCCCCGGTGCCGGCCGCTGCCAAGGCAGGACAGACCCGCCAGAATACAGCCCCCCCCGAGATACCCCTACCCCAAACGCCAGAGGCCCCGGTGCCGCGCATTGCCCTGAAGCGCGATGGCCGCGACCGTCTGGTGCTGGAAGGTCCCGGGCTGGATGCGGATTTTGTCGCCGCGCTGGCGGACTGGCTCGCCACGCGCGACCGCTGAGCGGCTTTCCTCGCGCGGATATTCGTGCTTGAGTGGAGTCGGATCCACCGGAGACCACCCCCCGTGTTGCATCGAGTCCGGCGCCTGTTTTCCATTTATGCCGCCTATCATCTGCCAGAGGGGAGCCCGCGCCCCCGGTGGGATCGGGCGCGGCTGATGCTGCCCTTTGGGTTGGCGGGGCTGCGGGCGTTGCCAGCCGCCTGGCGGTGGAGCCGGCAGCGCGATCCGGCGGCGCGCGCCCGGGTGAAGCAATTGCTCGATCTGTCGGGGCCTGCGCCTCTGGCCCTGGACCCCGGTCTGTTCGACGGCGCCCCGGCGCAACAGCCCCCCGAAGGCGCGGCCGTCACCATCGTGATGCCGGTCTATGGCAACCTCCCCCTGGTGCGGGCCGCTCTGGACGCCGTCGTGGCCCATACGGATCTGCCCTGGCGGTTGGTGCTGATCGACGATGCCTCGCCGGATGCAGAGACCCTGCCCCATCTGCGCGCTTTCGCAGCGGACCACCCGGTGACCTTGATCGAGAATGCCGAGAACCTCGGCTTTGTCGGCGCGGTCAATCGCGGGCTGGAGCACGCCTGTTCCTGGCCCGATCCGGTGGTGCTTCTGAACACCGATGCGCTGGTGCCGCGGGGCTGGGCCGCGCGGCTTTTGCGGCCGCTCTGGACGGATGCGCGCGTGGGGTCGGTCACGCCACTGTCCAATGATGCAGAACTGGGGTCCGTGCCGGAAGCGGGGCGCGCCAGTGACATCACGCCCGGGCAGGCGCAGCAGATCGATGATCTGGCCCAAGAGCTGACCGGCTGGGTTCCCGCGCCCGCCGGCGTGGGGTTCTGCATGGCGCTGGCGCCTGCGGCCTTGGCGCAGGTGCCGCGGTTTGATCCGGTCTTTGCCCCCGGCTACGGTGAGGAAGTGGACTGGTGTCAGGCCACGCGCGCGCTGGGGTTTTCCCATGTCTACCTGCCGGGGCTGTTCGTGGCGCATGTGGGCGGCTCCAGCTTTGGATCCGAGCAGAAACAGGCCCTGATCCGGCGCAATGCGGATGTGATCACCCGGCGCTATCCGCGCTTTGACGCGGAGGTGCATGGCTTTTTGCGGCGCGATCCCTTGGTGACGGCGCGGCTGGCGCTGGGGCTGGCGCGGGTGGCAGCGCGGGCGGGCGGCCCCTTGCCGATCTATCTGGCCCACAGCATGGGCGGCGGGGCGGAGACGGATCTGCAGCGCCGGGTGCGCGCGGATCTGGATGCGGTGGGTGCGGCAGTCGTGATCCGCGTTGGCGGTGTCTTTCGGTTTACATGCGAGCTTTGGGGCGCGCGGCCCGATGGCACGCCGGGCTGCGTCGCGGCGGGGACAGAGCGCTGGGACATGGTGGCACGGTTGCTGGCGCCGGTGCGGGCGCGGCGGCTGGTCTATTCCTGCGCCGTGGGGGATCCGGACCCGGTTGCCCTGCCGGGGCTGTTCCTTGGGTTGCGGCGGGCGGGGGATCGGCTGGAGGTGCTGATCCACGATTACTTTCCGCTCTCTCCCAATCCCACGCTGCTGGAAATGGGGGACCGCTGGGCCGGGCTGCCCGATCCGGCGCGGGCCTCTGCCCGCCATCAGACGCGCCGTCCCGATGGCACGCTGGTGCCGCTGGCGCAGTGGCAGGCAGCCTGGGGGCAGCTGTTGTCAGAGGCCGCGGCGGTGACCTGCTTTTGCCGCGCGGCAGAGGATCTGGTGCGCGGTGCCTACCCGGGGATCGGGACGCACTGTCTGCCGCATGATCTGCCGGTGTCCGTGCCTGCCCTGCCCCGCCCTGCCCCGGGCCCTGTCGTCCTGGGGATTCTGGGCAATCTTGCGCCGCACAAGGGCGCAGGCGTGGCAGAGGCGCTCAGCCGCAGTTTGGGCCACGCGCGCGACCGGCGCCTTGTGCTGCTGGGAGAGATGGATCCGGCCCATCGGCTGGTGCCTCCGGCGGTGCAGCACGGACGCTATGCGGTGGAGGATCTTCCCGCTCTCGTGGCGCGCTACGGGATTTCCTGCTGGTTGATCCCTTCGCTCTGGCCAGAGACGTTTTCCTTTACCACCCATGAGGCGCTGGCCAGCGGTCTGCCGGTCCTCGTCTTTGATCTGGGCGGGCAGGCAGAGGCGGTGCGCAGCGCTGGGTGGGAGGTCCTGCCACTGGCGGTTGCGGCGGATCCAGAGGCGATCTGGGCTGCCGCGCGCCGGGTGAGCGGGCCGCATTAGCGACGGCACCGGATCTGGTGGGGATGTTTCGCGCGCGAAACATCCGCGCGGGTCTTGGGTAAGGCCCCCTCCCTGCCGCGCTTTATTCTTGGGCGAGCCGGTGAAGGTCTGTTGAACACCGTCTGGAGGACCAACCGTGATTTCCGGCTGGGTCTGTCCGCCCGCATGCGTGACCCGTGTCTTGCGCCCAGACCATCAGGTCGGATCATTGGCCCAGACCATCAGGTCGGATCATTGGCCCAGACCATCAGGTCGGATCATTGGCCCCCGGGCATCCCCCGCGATCACCCGGCTGGGGGCTCACATCTCCAGCACGGCCTTGTGGTCGCGCCGCAGCAGCAGCAGCCCCAGCACCAGCATGCACAGCGCCACGCTGACCACGTAGATCTCTGACACATAGGGCGCATCGTAGTTGGGATAAAAGCCACGCCGCATCAGCCCCACGATATGCACCAGCGGGTTCCACCACAGCCAGTCCTGATAGGGCTGGGGAATGGTGTCGAACAGGAAGAAGATGCACGAAACCAGGAACAGCGGACGCATGGCGATGGACCAGGCGCGCTGATAGACCGGGAAGCGCGCCATGACAAAGCTGTTGAACGTGCCGATCCCCAGCGCCAGAAGCGCCATCAGCCCATAGGCCCGGGCAATCGTCGGCCCGTCCAGAAAGACGCGGGTTTCGAACATCACCATGATGCCGCCCAGCACCACGTAGCTGACCAGCAGCTGGGTCATCAGGTTCAGGGCAAAGCGCGCCAGAATGGCATCCAGAAAGGTCACCCGCGGGTAGGCCAGCAACTGCTTTGAGTAGTTCAGCGACTGGCTGAGTTTTCCCACCACCGAGGTGAACAGGATGAAGGGCAGCATGCCCGTGGCATAGAACATCGCGAAATTCGTGCCCAGGGCGGGGGAGCGGAAGCCCACGGAAAAGATCGCCGTCAACAGGGCGATGCCAGCCGCGGGTTCCAGCACGGCCCAGAGATAGCCGCCCGGGTCGCGCCCGTAAGAGGTGCTCATCTCGCGCAGCATCAGGGCCACGATGGTTCGCCATGTGGCAAAACGCGGGATGCGGCGGCTGGCCGTGGGCCGTTGGGGGGCGGGAAAATCGGTCATCCTGTGGCTCCGCTCTTCGACAGGCGCGGGGCAGGGGGCTGCTGCGCGGCTCCCCTCCAGACATGAACACAGGGTGTTAACGAACTTCCTATAAGCTGGGATAAATAAAGCTAGAAAAGGCGGTTTTTTGTGAGCAAGGCCCCAGCTTCCCAGGTTCGGCCCATCGCCGGGCCGCCGCTAGATGTCACGGAGATGCCGCAGCCTGCCGGGGAAACGGTGACAGCGCCACCCCTGCGCCCCCGGTTTGCGCAGAAGGTGGCCGCCCAATCCCGAGGGCTTCAATCCTCCGGATCGCAGTCTTCGGCCACGTCGTCACCCTTCTGGGGTCAGCCCGGGCCACAGGGTAAGGCGGGACCTCAGGGCAAGGCCGGGCCTTTGCATCCGCAAGGGGGGGCGCAGGCAGGGACCTCCCTTGATACGGGCCTGCGCCCTCTTCCCCGTGTGAAGGATGCGTCAGGCAAGGCAGGTCCCGGAAAAGCTGGCCTCGGAAAAGCTGGCCCCGGAAAGGCTGGTCTGGGCAAGGCAGGCCCGATTGGCAAGGCTGGCCCGATTGGCAAGGCTGGCCCGATTGGCAAGGCAGGTCTGACTGGAAAGGCTGGCCCGGCCGGCAAGGCGGGGCCGGATCTTATGCGGGCAGGTGGCGCCGGTGGCGGACAGGCTGGCACGGCAGGCGGTGCCCTGATGCACCCAGGACCCGGAGGGGCCAAGGCGGGCGGCAAGGCTGGTGGAAAGGCCGGTGGAAAGGCGGGCGCAGGGCTGCCCGTACAGGCCCGCGCGCATCTGCCCGGGCATCCCCATCCCGCAAGCCCTGCCATGCGCCCGGCCCAACCTGCCGCCGAAGTGGTGCAGTCGCTCGACATGCGCAGCCCGGCCCCACGCCTCGCGCGCTCCGCCCGGTTCAAGCAGCGGCACTGGTCGGTCATGCTCAGCTTTCTCTTTGGCGTGGTGCTGCCGGTTGCGCTGGTCGCCTGGTACCTCTGGGAACGGGCGGCGGACCAATACGCCTCCACCGTGGCCTTCTCCGTGCGGACGGAGGACAGCAGCTCCGCGCTGGAGCTTCTGGGCGGGATCACCGCGCTCTCCGGCTCGTCTTCGTCGGATACGGATATCCTTTATGAGTTCCTGCAAAGTCAGGAACTGGTCGCGGCCATCGACGCAGAGGTCGATCTGCGCCGCGTCTGGGCCGGTGACCCGGGGGATCCGGTCTTTGCCTTTGATCCCTCCGGCACGATCGAGGATCTTGTGGGCCACTGGGACCGCATGGTGCGGATCTATTACGACGATGGCGCCGGGTTGATCGAGGTGCGGGTGCGTGCCTTTGCCGCCGAGGATGCGCAGCGCGTGGCACAGACGCTGTTTGCGCACAGTTCGGAGATGATCAACGCGCTGTCCGACATCGCGCGGGAGGATGCGATCCGCTACGCCCGCGAAGAGCTCGAAGTGGCGGTGGACCGGCTGAAGACCGCGCGCGAGGCGGTGACCACCTTCCGCAATGCCAACCAGTTGGTGGATCCTTCGGTGGATCTGCAGACGCAGGCGGGGCTGCTGGGCAACCTTGAGGGGCAACTGGCCAATGCGCTGATCGAATACGATCTCCTGACGCTTTCGACCCGGTCCAACGACCCGCGCGTGACGCAGGCGGAACGGCGCATCGAGGTGATCCGCGACCGCATCGCGGCAGAACGGCGCAAGCTGGGTCTGGCCGGGGCCGGCGCCGGGGAGGAGGATGTATATGCCAACCTCTTTGGCGAGTACGAGCGCCTCGTCGTGGACCGGGAGTTTGCCGAGCAGAGCTATACCTCCGCGCTGGCCTCTTATGACGGGGCGCAGGCGGAGGCGCGACGGCAGAGCCGTTACCTCGCCGCCTATGTGCAGCCGACCCTTGCCGAAAGCCCCCGTTACCCCGAACGCGAGATGCTGCTGGCGCTGGCGGCGGTGCTGATCCTGCTGATCTGGTCGACGCTGGTTCTCGTGGTCTACGCGCTGAAGGACAGGCGGTAGAGGTCCGTGATCCGGTTCGAGCATGTCACCAAGCGTTATGTCACCGAGGGCAAGGTCAAGACCGTCGTCGAGAACATGAACGTGGTTGTGCCAACGGGGCGGTCCGTGGCGCTTCTGGGGCGCAACGGGGCCGGGAAATCGACGCTTTTGCGGATGATTTCCGGCGCAACGGAACCCACTGAGGGGCGCATCGTGAGCCGGGGACTGGTGTCCTGGCCGGTGGGGTTCGCGGGATCCTTTCATCCGGATCTGACGGGGTTGCAGAATTGCCGGTTCATCGCGCGCATCTATGGTGTGGACACCGACGAACTGGCAGAGTTCGTCGAGGATTTCGCAGACCTCGGCATGCATTTCCGGCTGCCGATCAGGACCTATTCCTCTGGCATGCGCTCCCGGTTGGCGTTCGGAATTTCCATGGGCATCGCCTTTGACATCTACCTCGTCGATGAAGTCACCGCAGTGGGTGATGCGGCGTTTCGCGACCGGTCGGACCAGCTGTTCATGGCGCGATTGCAGACGGCGGGTGCGGTGGTCTGCAGCCACTCGATGCCGCAGATCCGCAAGCTGTGTGATTGCGGGATCGTGCTGGATGAGGGGCAGGCCTATTACTACGAGGATCTGCAGGACGCGGTGCTGCACCACCGGGACACGATGCAGCGGCTGGTTCGGTCTGCGTGACCCAGAAGATGTGATCGGGATCTTGGGCTGCGTGCGCCAGGCCAGCTTCCGGTCTGGGCCGTGTCGCGCGGGCTGTTCCGACGGATATTCCCCCGATCTCCCACCCCTGTCTTCCGGTCGATTCAGCAAATATTTCGTTGCGAAACACGCAGACAGCGACAACGCTGCGCAGGGAGTGCGAGGGCCGAAGGCGGTTCAGGGCAGGGGACAAAAGACCGGAGGCCAAGATCACAAGGCTTTGGACGATCTCGGGCGCAAACCATGGGCCGCGGGTATGCCAGCCGGTGTCCATGACAGCCGTACAAGCCCCGTCATGAAAACCATTCAGAGACCCTGGTCCAAAACGACAGCCAGAGAATTCCAGACAGTAAAACGGGTGCCGGGCGTCATGCAGTGAGCAAGGGGCATGGATTGGGGAACTCTCGCGCCTCCCGCGATCCCAAGGCTGTGCCCCTGCCCCCGTTCAGAGTCGTCCCAACACCGCCGCCAGCCAGATCAGGGCCTGTGCGGTGGCCCCTTGGCGGGTCAGCCCCATGCGCCGCACCCGCCGTGCCCGGGCAAGTCCGCGGTGCGGCGGGGTGGACAGGGCATCCAGCAGGTGGCGGGCTTCGGGCGTCAGCAGCGGCATGGCCTGTGCAAGGGCCGCGCGGTTCTGTGCCATCCACCCCTGTCCCACAGGCCCCAGCACCAGCGCCGCGCGATGCAGTGCCGCCAACCCGCCACGGGGCGCGCCCAGCACGTTCTGTCCATGCTGGCGGTAGTCGAGCACTTGCGCCGGATCGCTGATCACCCCTCCCCCGGCCCCGGTGATCAGCAGGTAGAGCCACCAGTCGTGAAACGGCACCGTCACGGGCCCCGCCGCGCGCACCAGCGCCAGTGCCTCGCTGTTCAGCACGGCGGCATGGCCGGACACCCGGTTTTCGACCTGTGCGTTGCCGAACCCCGGCGGGCCTTGCAATGCGCGTGATGCGCCCAGGGGCGTGCCATCCGCTGCCACGTGGCGGCTGCGCGCGGTGTAGACGGCGGGGCCGGTTTCCCGGGTCAGCCGGGTCAGGGCGCGGGCGAGCTTGTCAGGATACCACAGATCGTCCTGATCCGAGAGCGCCACGGCCCCGGCGGGCAGGTCCGGGTGGCACAGCAACGACAGGAAATTCGCCGCCGCCCCCCGGCGCGGCCCGCGCAGGAGCCGGACAGGCTGCGCTGTTTCGCGGCGAAAGCGGTCGAGGATCTCCCATGTGCCATCGGTGGACCCGTCGTCAGAGACCCAGAGCGCCCAGTCCACCCCCTGTTGCGCCGCCAGCGAGGCCAGCTGAGCGGGCAGATGCGCGGCCCCCTGGCAGGTGGCCATCAGCACGGTGATCTCTGGGCGGGGCAGGGTCTGTGGCACGCGGTGTCCTCTTTGTGACCAGAGCGTAAAGCCAATTGGTAAAAATTGACTCGACGCCCGTGGCTCGTGTGCGGGGCGGATCCGGGCCAGAAAGAAAACCACAAGGAGCAAGACCAGAAAGAAGACCCAGCGAGGAAGCTCACCGGGGCGCGCGTGCTGGCCTGGTCCCAAGGTCCCGCCCCAAGACTGGGGACCAAGACTGGCGACCAGATCATGGGTAAAGATCCGGGCCCGCGATGCTGACAATACGTCTCAAGCTCTTGGCAATCGCCTTGTTCCTGCCCTGCCTGCGCACCGCATCGCGTCCGTGCCGTGACGCATACCCCGTAAGGCGGGGCACAAGCGATGGCGGGGCGGAATGGTTCAACTGACCCATACCGGTGTCTGGTCGTCGGGGACGCTCTCCGAACTGGCCGGGATCACCGATCTTCAGGCGGTGACAGTCGATCAGAGGCTGTACCTGGTCTCGACCAGCGGGGCCTATGGCGAATTGGCGTCCTGGGAATGGACCGGCACGGGGCTCGTGTTGCGCGATCAGGCAGCGCTGTCGGGCACGTCGACGCTGCCGGCGCCGGGCGGGCTCGCAGGTTGGGATGCCGGGACGGCGTCTGGCGGCGGAACCGGGCATTTCCTCAGCTTCGGTGGTGCGGGGCAGGGGCTGGAGGCCTATCAACTCACATCAGACGGCACCCTCACCGCGCTGGGAGAGCAGGGCGCAGGCGCGCTCACGCTCGAGGCGGTGCTGCCGGTCGACACCGGACAGCAGGCCTATGTCTTTGGCGCGGCGCGGGATGCTGACGGGATCCAGGTCTGGCGCGCAGACTGGGAGACAGGTGGGCAGACAGGTGTACAGACGGGCGGGCAAACCGGGTCAGGCGGCCTGACCGCGCTGGACACCCAGCCGGTCGGGCTGTCCGGCAGCGGCACCGATGTGCCCGACATGGCCGTGGCGGGGACCGGCGGCGGGGATTACCTGCTGGCGGTGGATCCGGGTGGCGACAGCCTCGGCGCCTATGAGATCACCGCCCGCGGGCTCAGGCTGACCGACACCGCCAGCCCGTCTGACGGGCTATGGATCAACGCGCCCACCGAGGTCGAGAGTGCCGAAGTGGCGGGCGTGCACTATGCCATCGTCGGCGCGGGGGCCAGCAATTCGCTCTCGGTGGTGCGGGTCAACGACAGCGGCCAACTGCATGTCACCGACCATGTGCTGGACGATCAGACCACCCGCTTTGCCGGGATCTCTGCGCTGGAAGTGGTGCAGACGCAGGGCCGCACCTTTGTGCTGGCGGCGGGGGCTGCGGATGACGGGATCTCCCTGATGACGTTGCTGCCGGGGGGGCGGCTGCTGGGGCTCGACACGCTGGCCAGCGCCCTTGGTGCCTCGCTGGAGGATATCACCGCCCTCGAAGCGGTGGTGACGCAGGATGCACTGCAGGTCTTTGCCAGCGGCGAGGGATTTTCCGGTGTCGCGACGCTCAGCGTGGCGCTGGGGGATCTGACCCCGGAACAGATCGGCACAGCCGGGCGCGACGTCCTGTCAGGCGGCGCGGGCGGGGATCTGCTGCTGGGCGGGGCGGATGACGACCTGCTGCAGGGGCACGCTGGCGCGGACATCCTTGATGGTGGGACAGGGGCCGACACGCTGCGTGGCGGGGAGGGCGCGGATATCTTTGTCTTTGCCGCCGATGGCGCCACCGATGTGATCGAGGATTTCGAACTGGGCGTGGACCGCATCGACCTTTCTGGCATGGGCCGGGTCTATACGCTGGAGGCGCTGTCCATTCAGGCCCGGGGCGGTGGTTGCCGGATCACTTTCCAGGGGGAGGTGCTGGAGATCATGACCGCCAGCGGTCAGAGCCTCTCGGCCGAGGATTTCACGATCGGGATGCTCTTTGACATGGCCCATACGCCGGTCGAGCCGCTGCCGCCGGAGCCGATGATGGTGCGCGGCACCTCCGGGGCCGACGGGCTGATCGGCGACAGCCACAATGACACCCTGGTCGGGGAGGGGGGCAATGACCTGCTGTCGGGCGGGGCAGGGGCCGACTTGCTCAAGGCCGAGGCCGGGCGCAGCAGTTTCGACACCGCCTCCGATCAGGTGGTGCGGTTGTACCAGGCGGCGCTGGGGCGCGCGCCTGACGACAGCGGGCACCGGCTTTGGGCGGATCAGATCGAACGCGGTCGCCTGAGCGGCGCAGAAGTGGCGGAGCGTTTCATCGGGAGCAAGGAGTTCCAGAAGGTTTACGGCGCCACCGACAACGCCGAATTCGTGACCCTGCTGTACCGGAATGTGCTGGAGCGTGAGCCCGGCACCTCGGAACGGGATCTCTGGGCGCGGGCGCTGGACAACGGTCTGGCGCGCAACGAGGCGGTCTGGCGCTTTTCCGAGAGCGCAGAGTTCCGCAAGGCCATGCTGCCCGAGACGCTGGAACACAGCTTTGCCAGCCTGCAGGCGGCTTGGCATGACGATGTGTTCCGGCTGTATCAGGCGACACTGGGGCGCGAGCCGGGCATCAGCGGCCTGATGGTCTGGTCCCAGAGCCTGGCCGCGGGGCGCGATTACCTCGATGTGGTGCGCGGGTTCGTGGAAAGCCGCGAGTTCCAGAAGGTCTATGGCGCGACCGACAACACCGCCTTCGCCACGCTGTTGTACGAGAATGTGCTGGGCCGGTCGCCCAGTGACATGGCGCTGCAGAACTGGGTGCGCGCGCTCGACAACGGTCTGTCCCGGGTCGAGGCGGTGCAACGGTTCGCGCAGAGCAAGGAATTCATCAAGACCTCGCAGGACGACCTGCTGGCCTATATGCGCGGGCAGGGCGGGGATGACACGCTGCAGGGGGGCGCGGGCAGTGACACGCTCTTTGGCGGGGCGCTCAGCGATACCTTTGTCTTTGACGGTGACGATGCGGGCACCGATCATGTCGTGGGTCTGGAGGCCTGGGATTACGTCCAGCTGGAGAATGCGCCTTATGCCGACGGGGCGGAGGTCCTGACGGCGCTGACCCAGCAGGGCAGCGACGTGGTGCTGGATCTGGGCGCTGGCAGGCTGGTCTTTGCCAATACCGAGCTGGACGATCTGAACGCGGACATGTTCCTGTTCGTCTGAGATGTCTGAGATGTCTGAGATGTCTGAGATGTCTGAGGCGTCTGGGGCATCTGGTGATCTGGCTGGGCAGGGGCCGGGCAGATGGCATGACCTGCGCCCTGTTGATGCCTCTTGCCGTCCGTGGAGACCAGCTGCCCCCCCCCGGCCATATCCCCCGGCCATCCCCCCAGCCATTCCCCTGCCGCTTCCCAGCCATCAGCAAGACAGCCGGACTGTCCGTCATCCCCTCGTCGCACCCGTCTCCCGGAGCGGGTTTCGTGGAAAATCCCCGAATGCGGCGCCGCGGCGCGCTGCAATTGGGTGGACACGCGTGCACCTGTCTGAGAGTCATGTCCCGGGCAGAGGTCCTTGGGGCAGGTTCCCGGGGCGTGCTTCGGGGCAGACGGGAAGGTCCTGACGGGACCAGCGCAAGAGGCAGGACAAGACATGAACAGAGAAGACATCATCGCGGCCAGCCGGGCCTTTTTCGACGCCAATCACGCACGCCCGGAGTTCGTGCCCGGGCAAAGCTATATCCCGCCGACCGGCAAGGTGATGGACGCTGACGATTGCGCTGCCCTGATTGATGCCTCGCTCGACATGTGGCTGACAACCGGGCGCTATGCCGAGGAGTTCGAGCCCAAGCTGGCGCGGATGTTTGGCCGCAAACTGTCGAAACTGACGGTCTCCGGTTCTGCGGCGAACCTGTTGGCCTTTTCCACGCTGACCTCGCCGAAACTGGGCGACAAGCGGTTGAAGCCGGGCGACGAAGTGATCACCGTCGCCGCCGGTTTTCCGACAACCGTCGCGCCGATCCTGCAAAACGGCTGTGTCCCGGTCTTTGTCGACATCGACATCGAGACCCACAATGTCGATGTCGATGCGCTGGAAGCGGCCATTGGCCCAAAGACCCGCGCCGTGATGATCGCCCATTCGCTGGGCAACCCGTTCGATGCGCCCCGGATCGCCGCGCTGTGCGAGGCGCATGATCTGTTCCTGATCGAGGACTGCTGCGATGCCTTTGGCGCAAAGATCGCCGGACAGGGCGTGGGCACCTTCGGGCAACTGGCCACGCTGAGCTTTTACCCCGCGCATCACATCACCATGGGCGAAGGCGGCGCGGTGTTGATGGACCAGATGCGACTGGCCCGGATCTGCGAAAGCTTTCGCGACTGGGGCCGGGATTGCTACTGCAAGCCGGGCAAGGACAACACCTGTGGCAAGCGGTTCGGCTGGCAGCTGGGCGATCTGCCGGAAGGCTATGACCACAAATACACCTACAGCCACCTTGGCTATAACCTGAAGACCTCGGATATGCAGGCCGCCCTCGGGGTCAGCCAGCTGGACAAGCTCGACCGCTTTATCGCCACGCGAAACCGCAATTTTGCCGGTCTGACAGAGCGCCTGATCGCGCGCGGGGTCGAGGAGCTCGTGCATCTGCCCAAGGCCACGCCCGGATCGGAACCGTCGTGGTTCGGCTATCTGCTGACCCTGCGCGATGGCAGCGGGCTGGACCGCACGCAGGTCACGCAGACGCTTGAGGACCGCAAGGTCGGCACGCGGCTGCTGTTTGGCGGCAACCTGCTGAAACAGCCGGCCTTCATCGGGCAGAACACCCGCACCGTCGGCAGCCTGGAGCACACCGACAAGGTCATGCGCGACAGTTTCTGGGTGGGCGTCTGGCCGGGCATCACCGAAGAGATGCTCGATTACATGGCCGACACGATCACCGCGGTGCTCAAGGAGACGCGTGCATGAAAGCGATGATCCTCGCAGGCGGGTTTGGCACGCGGCTTGGCGAAGAGACCGACGTCCGGCCCAAACCCATGGTCGAGATCGGCGGGCGTCCGATCCTGTGGCACATCATGAAGCTCTACGAGGCCCATGGCGTCACCGAATTCGTGATCTGCCTCGGTTACAAGGCGGATTTCATCAAGAAGTTCTTTCTCGACTATGCCGCGACCCTGTCGGATTTCACCGTGGACACGAGCACCGGCAAGATCGATGTGCATGTTCAGCGGTCCGAGGCGTGGAAGGTCACGCTGGTGGACACGGGCCTGCATTCGATGACGGGGGGACGGATCAAGCGGGCCTTGTCCTACGTTGCTCCCGATGCGCCGTTCTGCATGACCTATGGCGATGGGCTGAGCGATGTGGACATCGCCGGGTCGATCGATTTTCACCGCGCCCACGGGCGGCATTGCACGGTCACGGCGGTCACGCCTCCGGGGCGGTTCGGCGTGCTCGATATCGACGACGATAACCGGGTCACGGGGTTTCGCGAAAAGATCGCTTCGGATCAATACCGCATCAACGGCGGCTTCTTTGTGCTGAACCCGGATGTGGGGGATTTCATCGAAGGGGATAACACGATCTGGGAACAGGCGCCGATGCGGGCGCTGGCCGACAAGGATCACCTGCGCGCGTTCAATCACAGTGGGTTCTGGCAACCGATGGACACCCTGCGCGACAAGCGCACGCTGGAGGCGCATTGGCAATCGGGCAATCCGCCATGGCGCCCGTAAGACGCGCGCGCGTGTCGCCGGGGTTCTGGCGCGGCAAACGGGTTTTCCTGACCGGGCACACCGGGTTCAAGGGCGGTTGGCTGGCCTTCTGGCTGGCGCGCATGGGCGCGGATGTCACCGGCTTTGCCCTGCCGCCTGCCACCACGCCGGCGCTTTTCGACGTATTGGGCCTTGCAGAGGATCTGACGCATATCCCGGGCGATATCCGCGATGCGGCGGCGCTGGCAAAGGCGGTCCGGACCGCTGCGCCCGATGTGGTGTTGCACCTTGCGGCGCAGCCGATCGTCTCCGAGGGCTATGCCGATCCCGTCGCCACGTTCGAGACCAATGTGATGGGGGTCGTGCACCTGCTCGAAGCCTGCCGGTCGCTTCAGGCCGCCGCCCAGGTCCTGATCGTCTCTTCGGACAAGTGCTACCGCAATGATGGCTCTGGCCGGGCCTTTGCCGTCAATGATCCGCTGGGGGGGGAGGATCCCTATTCCGCCTCCAAGGCCGGGACCGAGATCGTGGCACAGTCTTATGCGGCGTCCTTTTTCGGGGCGGCCTCGCCGGTGCGTATTGCGACCGCGCGGGCGGGCAACGTGATCGGGGGCGGGGACTGGGCAACCAACCGGCTGATCCCGGACGGCGCGCGCGCCTTTTCCGCCCAGGTGCCTCTGGTGCTGCGCAATCCACTGGCCACGCGGCCCTGGCAGCATGTGCTGGAACCGTTGCACGGCTATCTGGCGCTGGTCGAGGCCATGGCCACAGAGCCCCGCCTTGCCGGTGCGTGGAATTTTGGCCCGGCGCTGAACGCCCATGAAAGCGTCGGACATGTGGCCGATCTGATGGCGCGGGCCTGGGGCGAGGGGGCCCGGGTCGAGATCACATCGGACCGACAGGATTGGCACGAGGCCAAAACCCTGGACATCGACACCACGGTGACGGCTGCGCAACTGGGGTGGACGGGGGTCCTGCCGCTGGACACTGCCGTCGGCTGGAGCGCAGAGTGGTATCGCCAGCAGGCCACGGCCCCCGGACGCGCAGCGCTGCGCGCCCTCACGCAACGCCAGATCGAGAGCTATGTCGCCCTTCAAGATACGCATTCCTGAGGGCCTCAGGCAGGCCACGCTGTGCCTGACGGGCGCCACCGGCTATGTCGGCGGGCATCTGGCCGCGGCACTGGTGGCGCAGGGCCTGTCGCCGGTTCTGATCGGCCGTCCGTCCCGCGCGCCAGAAGTGCCACCCGGCGCGCGCGGCCTGCCGGTCTGGCGGGACGCGGGGCAGCTGGCCGAAGCGCTCGGCGCGCTGGACGAGGTCGTGTTGCTGAACATCGCGGGCCATTTCGTGAGCCAGCACGCGCCCGGCGACATTCCCGCGCTGATCGACGGGAACCTGACGTTTCCGGTCACGCTGTTTGATGCGATGGCCCGGGCCGGACATCACCGGATCGTCAATATCGGCACGGCCTGGGAAGTGTCGGACCGGGGCGCACAGACGCCTGCCAATCTCTATGCCATGCTCAAGGCCTCCAATGCGCAAGCGCTGGCGTATTTTGCCCGGACCGCGCCGCTGTGTGGCGTGCAGCTGAAGCTGCTCGACACATATGGCGGGGTCGACCCGCGAGCCAAGCTGCTGGCGCTGCTCAAATCCGCCGCGCGCGAAGAGCGTGAGATGGTGCTGCGCAACCCGGCACAGACGATCAACCTGTGCCATGTCACGGATGTCTGCGAAGCGATCCTCGCGGCGGCGGTCCGCACCGGCACACTGCCCGCGCATCAGACCGAGACGGCCTTTGTCCTGTCGCCCGAGACGGTCACGATCGGGGCCCTTGTGGACCAGCTGAGCGATGTGGCGCCCGGGCTCAGGACCCGCTTTTCCGAGCCGCCGAGCCCGCCCGCCCGGGATGTCTGGGACACTGCCCCGCGGCTGACCGGCTGGCAGCCGCGGATCGGGCTGCATGCAGGGCTGGCCGGCTATTTCGGAGACACGGATGAAACTTGATCCCCGCGCGCTTGGTCTTGACGGGTGCCACGCCGTGCATCTGCCCACCTTTGGGGATGACCGTGGCGGCTTTCAGAAGCTGTTTCACGCGGAAGGGTTCGGCCGCTACCTGCCCGGGTTCCTGCCACGGGAGGCCTATCTGACGACCTCCGCGCGTGGTGTCCTGCGCGGCATGCATTTCCAGTTGCCGCCCCATGACCATGGCAAGGTTGTCGTCTGTCTGGGGGGGGCGGTCACGGATGTGCTGCTCGATCTGCGGCCGGGGCCGGGGTATGGGGCCGTGGCCTCTGTCGATCTGACACCGGGGGGCGAGAACGCTGTGCTGATCCCGAAGGGCATCGCCCACGGGTTCTATGCCCGGGAAGACAACAGCGCGTTGCTGTATCTGGTCGAAACCGTACATGCGCCGGACCATGACGCCGGTCTGATGTGGAACAGTTTCGGGTTTGACTGGCCGGATTTGGGTGGGCCGGATTTGGGTGGGCCAAATCTTGATGAGCCGGATTTGGGTGACCCCGACAGGGGGCCGATCCTGTCGGCGCGTGACACCGCACATCCGGTGTTTGCCGATTTCACACCGCCTGCGTCATGGGCGCTGTGATGGGCGCTGTGATGGGTGCGCTGACGCCCTAGGCCCGCACCGTGAGCTTGCGGCGCAGCCGTGCCCTTGCGCGAAACGATGTCTGCAGGGCGCTCAGCGATCCGAACCGGGACCAGCGGTCAAACCCGGGATCCTTCAGCAGGCGGATGGTGTAATCGGCCCCGTCCAGTTCGGCGTCCAGCAGCGCGGCCAGCTCTGTCCTGCCTATGGTCAGGCAATCGCGCCGACGCTGGCGCAATGTCGCGGCGCGCAGTTCCAGCCGGCGCAGCAACAGTGCCGCGCGCTCTGCCTTGGCCTCTGGCGGCAGGGATTTGACGTTGCCCATCTGCGACATGCCCTCGCCGGTGCGGTAGTGCACCAGCGGCTCCGGCACATGGGCCATCCCACCACAAAGCATCGCCCGGAATCCAAAGATCAGATCGTCATAGGTCGGTTCCTCGATGATGGGGCCAAAGCGGTGCATCAGCTCGGGCCGCCAGGCGCAGGTGGCGCCGATGCACAGCGCCAGTTCCCGGGCCGCCTGCTCAAGCGGCATGCCGTCGAGGTGGTCCTTTTGCGAATTGACCGTATCCGTCGGCCGCCCCTGAAGATCCATCTCGCGGGCATCGGAATGGATCAGCAGGGCCTCTGTCCGGGCAGCCTTTGCCGCCAGTTTTGCCGTGCGTTCAGGGACCGAGATATCGTCGCCGGGATTGTAGACAATCAGCGCCCCCTTGCAGAGCGCAAAGGCCTGGTTGACGTGACCGATGAACCCCAGTCCCGGGTCGTTGCGGTTGAGACGCACAAGATGCGGCCCGTCATAGGCCTCGGCCATGCCCTGCATCACATCGAATGTCCCGTCAGAGGAGCCGTTGTCGGACAGGATGATTTCCAGTCGGGGGTAGGTCTGGGCAAAGGCCGCTGTGATGGTCGGGGCAATGATGTCGGCCTGATTGTAGCCAAACACGATCATCGACACCAAGGGCATGTCGTCGGTCTGCGGCAAACAAGAGGACAGGGACATGCGGCGCATCCTTTCGGGTCGTGGTTTCGGGCGCGTGGTTTCGGGCGCGTGGCGGGATCAGGCGGTCACGTTCAGTTTCTTGCGCAACCGTGTCCGGACACGGATGGAGTCGCGAAAGGCGGGCACCGAGCGAAACCGTGACCAGCGGTCAAACCCCGGCTCGCGCAGCAAGCGGATCGCATAAGTGACGGTTGCAAGCTCTTGGGTCAACAGCTCTGCCAGCGGCGCATTGCCTATGGTCAGGCAATCGCGCCGGCGCTGGCGCAGCGTCGCGGCGCGCAGATCCTGTCGTTTCAGATAGGCTTGTTTCCGGGCGGCCATGTCCGCGGGTGGCAGGTTGCGAATGCTGTCCATGTTCGACAGCCCCAGACCGACGCGGTACTCCATCAGGGGTTCGGGCACATGGGCCACGCCGCCGCTCAGCAGGGCCCGAAAGCCAAAGATCAGATCGTCGAAGGTCGGCTCTTCGACGATGGGACCAAAGCGGTGCAGGATCTCGGGCCGCCAGGCACAGGTCGCCCCGGTGCACAGGGCCATCGCCCGGGCGGCCTCTTCGATCGACATGGCCTGCAAGGCCGCGTGGCGGGTATTGATCCTGCCGGTGCGCTGGCCGGAGGCGTCGATCTCGTGGGCATCGGAATGGATCAGCAGGGCGTCGCTGGCCTGCGCGGCCGCGAACAGCTTTGACACGCGGTCCGGTCGCGAGATGTCATCGCCCGCGTTGTAGACGATCAGCTCCCCCCGGCAGAGCGAGAAGATATGGTTGAGGTGCCCCACGAACCCCATGTTGGGTGCATTGCGGTTGAGCCGCACCCTGTGCGGACCGGAGTAGGCCTGCGCGAGGGTTTGCATCACGGCGAATGTCTCGTCGCCCGAGCCATCGTCGGACAGCAGGATCTCAAGGTTGGGGTAGTCCTGCGCCAATGTGCCGGCGATGCTGTCCGCGATGATATCGGCCTGATTGTAGCCCATGACCACCAGCGACACCAATGGCGCATCGGGCATCGTTTGATCGGCTGAGGGCATTGGGCGGATCCGGAAGACTGCATGCAAACTGGCGCAGGCCAGACCGCGGCGATGGCGGCAAGTCAAGAATTTTCTACGCTGCGTTCCGGTTCCGGGGCAGGGGGGCGACAGATCCCCTTCGGCAACAAAGATGTCGGGGCAAGATCGCCTCGCCCTCGATCAGGCGTGCCAGAAGGGAACACCTGAAACGAACAGCACGCCCAAAGCCCCCCGCCACAGATCCCGGTTCCCGCGCCGGTGTGCCGCAAGCACGGGTGCCTCAGATCACAGCCGGGCCATCTGCGCCTCGACATAATCGGCCACCATCTGCGGTGGGCGGTCGGCCACTTCGATCTGTTCCAGCGCTTCGGGCAGCCGCTTGGTGTCCATCGGCAGATGCAGATATCCCAGGGGGCCGGTCAATTCCTTGAAGGGGCGGCGGCTGGCCAGAACATCACAGACAAAGCGCGGCTGCGGCATATCTGGCGTGACCGGGGTAAGATGGCGCCCGGCAAGCAGATATGTCTCGAACCCGAGGGCGTGCAGGCGGCTCCAGACCGCTTGAGGGGTATGGTCGTGCAGGGCGCAGGTTTCCCAGTTCGTCTCCACGATCATCTCGACGGATGGGTTGCAGGCCATGACCGTCTCGAACCCGTTCAGCGCGGCCAGTTCGGCACCTTCGATGTCCATCTTGATCACATCAACGTCCGGCATGGCGTAGTGAGACAGGATCTCCGCCGCGGGGGCCGCCGGAACCATGGCGACCTGCGTCTCCCCCTCGCGTGTCTCGGACGGGCGGGTGCTGCCCCAGGCGCTGGCCTCGTGAAAGGCCACGAGGCCGGTGTTCGCCTCCGCCGCCCAATGGGCCACGGTCAGGCGCCCCTGCAGTCGGTTGCGCCGCACGGCCTCCGACAGCAACAGCACGTTCTCTGGCCCGGCTTCGACCGCGAGGACCTGATGGCCCACCCGGGCCGGCACCAGGGACGTCACCCCGATATTGGCGCCGAAATCGGCATAACGCAGCAGACGCCCTTCGGTCAGCTTGCGCCGATGCAGGTGATACCAGGCCGGGTTGGCGTGGGGGCGGTCGCGCAGGATGTCATAGAACCAGTCCCGACGGTCCCGGCGCATCACATAAGTGATGTCGAGCCCTTCCTGCCGGTGGGTCACCGTCTCAAAGGAGATCTGCAACATGCTGCCCCGCGCTTTCATACCAATGATCTGCACCGACAGATTAGGGGCAGGGTGGTTTACAGGGTTTTAAGACCCCCTGATGCCAGGGTCGGGATCGGATGACGTTTGCGGCGCGCGTGATGGCTGAGAAAAAGACCGTTGGGCATCCGGCGTATCGTATTGCCACGCGCCGCCAATCCTTGAGCCTGCCGAACAGGATCTCGACCGTTGCCCGACAGCGCATGACGCAGTGAGGGTCCATGAGGGATCATGACCGTCTTCTTTTGGCCGTGCCTCGGCTCAGGGGCTACAGTTGTTCCAGGGAGTAACAACCCAGAATACGGGATCGTTGACATCCCGTTCATAGTATCCAAACTCTATTGTCCAGTCGGATGAATTTTCTGCTACGAGCCAGATCTGGGAGTATGAACCATCGTCTTCCTTCCAACCGTGCCCAACACCACCATCGTCTAAATTGGTGATCTGCGCACATGAATACGCAACCGTATTCTCGGGACCTTCGATGACCAACCCGCCTTCAACGGGGCATATTGTAATTCTCTTGTCAATCAGAGCTGCTTTGGACAGCCCTCCCATTTGAACCACTTCCCCTTGAATTTCCTTGGAAACCAACGATTCCGTGAAGCCAACGCAATTCGTATCGCCAGTCGGGGCAGCGGGGGTAGGGTTTGGGCCAACTTCAGAGCTTGGCGACTTCAGGATTGTGCTGGCCTCCAGGATGTCGACCATGGGCACTGCGAAATTCACGTCTCCCGCACGTGATCCCGCATGATGCAAGGCAACCACTTGTTTAAGGTCCGCATCGAGAACAGGCGAACCCGAGTTGCCGGGAAGAGTGTCGCAGGTGTGGCGTAGTCGATTATCTGCGATGGCGGGGGTGGCTGCTTTGCATTTTTCACGGCTTATGCGCTGTGCTTCGCCCATTGGATGTCCGATAATCAAAAGCGGCGTATGATCGACGATGGTTGCATCACCTAGCTGCAAAGCGCCAAATTCCGTATTGGCGTCCCCGATGACCTGAAGCACTGTATAGTCCAGATCTTCGTTTGTTTCCAAAG
This sequence comes from Sagittula sp., assembly GCA_042088665.1. GTDB lineage: Bacteria > Pseudomonadota > Alphaproteobacteria > Rhodobacterales > Rhodobacteraceae > JBELMB01. The sequence continues at coordinate 16,947 of JBELMB010000031.1, read as the reverse complement.
GAATGATATCAACACGAAAGCTCTTGCTACCTTCTTCGACGCCATCAACTGTATAGCCGAGTTGCAGTTGAGCTGAGAGTATCGACTTTGCTCCTTTGGACTTCATGTCAGGATGATCCAGTATTCCTGGAATGCAGTGGTGGTTGGTAAGAATTCGATTGTTGTCAATCAAGAACGCAGTACAGGGTGCGTGCCCCAGATCAGTAAGTATGTCCAACCGGCCAACAGCCTGACCAGCCAGCGCAAAAAACGAGCTCGGTGAATAATTCGCGATAAATTCGTTGTTGTAGCTGCCAATATTGGCTTCAAGAAACGAATTGCCCCCCAGCATGGATTGATTTTGATTTGGCAGGACTGTTTTTCCAAATGACTCCCTGTCAAAGAGCAGCAATTCTTGCGCTTCAGATATGTGAGGAAAAATCAAAATGGATGCGGCAAAAATAAAGCGGAACATCTGGTCTCCAATCCTGTGACTCTCTTGAATTTGGCCTCTCTATTCCGAACTCAAAAGGGGCTGTCGCAAACTGCGGGCACGGTTGCGCGATCCCTTGGCAGCAAGCCCGTCTTCTGGCGGCTCTGTTGCAAACCGCGTCCGCGACAGCGACCCCCGCGGTCAACGACAGCGGAGCACAATCAATGAACGCGTTCAAGGGTCGGGGAAGAGTTCAAGCTGAGACAGTGCGGACCTCTTCCCGCATGACCCGGCTGACGGTGGAGCGATGCACGCCAAAGAGCCGCGCGGCCTCGGCTTCTGTGTGCTTGCCAGACAAGACAAGATCGCGAATTTCACGACGCTGAGCCTCTGAGAGTTTTGGCTTGCGGCCCGGGTGACGGCCTTTCTTGCGGGCGCGTTCCAATCCGGCGCGGGTGCGCTCGCGGATCATCTCGCGCTCAAACTCTGCGAACACGCCGACCATCTGCATCATCATGCGGCCTGCGGGCGTGGTTGTGTCGATGGCTTCTGTCAGGGATCGAAACCCGGCCTGCGCCGCGTCAATCTTTTCCATGATGCTGAGGAGATCTTTCAGAGACCGCGACAGCCGATCCAGCTTCCAGACCACAACCACATCGTCTTTGCGCAGTTGGTCAAGCATGCGGTGCAGCTCTGGGCGGTCCCAACGCCCCCCGGAGGCATGTTCTTGGAAAACGCGCTCACACCCCGCTGCCTGAAGCGCGTCCAGTTGCGCCTCGGTGGCCTGGTCGTCTGTGCTGACACGTGCGTAGCCAAAGTTCATGGTATAGTGTTGCAGTTTACTGTTGCCCAATCAAGTTATTTCGCAACACATATACGCAACAGGTTTCGGCGGGGTGGGATACGTGTTGCGCAAGGGACCGTTTTTGACCCATATGTTGTGGCAAGGGGTTTTTGGCAGCACTCGGGGGATGGTACCTCTAGTAGTTGGCTAATCTTGGATTTCAGATATGGTTCTGCTGAAACAACTGAATGGGGGTCAGCTTGGAGCAATTGGGTAAAAGCTCTTTGGTCGCTTACTACAAAGATGATCAAGAGAGAGCGGATGCGGTACAGTCTCAAAACGAAATCTGGAGTGGAAAAGGACATTTCGTTTCTTCTTTTCGGGACCTTTTGTCGAAGCTGGCCGAGTTACATTATCTAAATCCAGATTTTGTGCTCATGTTGAGAGGACAGAGCAGGGACTACAAACATCGGCGAGGTCACAGCTTCCTCAAGCCCGGGATTTTCAGAAGTCAGGATGGGGAGTACCCTGGTAACAACGTACTGAAAAATCGTTTTGAGAGACTTCGCTTCGCGGAAAAGGCGCTAGTTGGGAACTCGCGTGCATGCCTCGTGAATGACCCAAAGGAACGTATCTCACGATATCGAATTATACGTTGGGCAATCCTTCAACACTATGGTGTTGTCGAGACCCCCCTACTAGATGTCACAACCTCTGTGCGGGTTGCGGCTTCATTCGCCAGTGTTGATGCGAAGGACGAGGCATATTTGTTTGTCTTGGCAGTTCCGAATGTTAGTTCCGCAGTAACTTCTAGCGCGGATGCAGGTGTTCAAGTCATTCGCTTGTCAAGCGTTTGCCCGCCTTCCGCCATGCGACCACATGTTCAGGAAGGTTACCTTCTTGGCGAGTACCCCGAGATCGACAGTTTTGAACAGAAAAAGAATTACGCCTATGGAGAGACCGATTTCGGTCACCGGTTAATATCTAAGTTTCGTTTTGATCCACGGAAGTTCTGGCACAGCCAATATTTTCCCAAGGTGCCACCGCAATTCCTATACCCTTCCGAACAAGATGATCCCTTTCTTGAGTTCATCGAACATGTAAAGCGTGATTTAGAAAGCTTCCCTAACCTTCCACAAGTGCGCTATCACATTGGTGATGGAGTGTTTGAGATCACACGCCGTCAATAGTGCCAAAACTCGTACGTTTCTGTCACTGGCTAAAACGACCGTTTTAGGCAGACCTGAAATTTACAGAATGACCCCTATTGGCCATCGAACAGTGTCGCGACTGTAGCCGCAAAGCTAAAATGTCACCCGTGAGCAATTCAGGAATGTCACTCTGTCCTCAAAAATGACTGAGGGTGAACAGACATGGGATGGGTGTCCATGGTGCTGCGGCCCCCCTGCCCGTCCCGGATCCGGGTCAGCGCGGTGCTCAGCGCCCCGGCGGGCTTTGGAACATGCCAAGGGCCGCGCCGCGGGTCGGATTGGGCAAGCCGGGCAAGGGTCTATCCCCCCGGCAGCCGGATGCGCACGCCCGCGGCCTCGAACTGGGCGGCGACGGCGGGCGGCAGGGTGATCTGCCGGGCACGCAGGAAATGCGCCAGATCCATAGGCCACAGCAGCGCCTTTGCCCCCCCGTAGCTGTCAAACAGCGCCAGAGCGTTGTCGTAGTTGCCCCGCGCCACTTCCCAGTTCATCAGCCCCTCGATGTAGTTGGGGATCGGCCCGTAGGTGTGCACGATGTGACGCAAGAGGTCGTGCGGCGCGGTGGCCTCTGCCGGGTCACGCTGTTGGGCCAGCGTCAACCGCGCCATGTCGCGCGCCAGCGACAGACCGGCATGGGGCATCTGAACGATCGTGCTGGAGCTGGGCTGCACCCCGACATCGAACATCTGCCGCACGGCGGTTTCCAGTTTGCAGATCGGCCGGAGCTGCCGCAGCAGCGGGTCGGGCAGATCATCCGACATCTTGGAATGCAGCACGCGGGCACCGGCATCCAGATGCAGTCCCAGCCCCAGTTTTTGTGCCGCTTCGGCCATGTCCTCGTAGATCCGGGTGCGGGTGGCGTCGCTCAGCATGCCGGTGTCGAACTGCCGGGTCAGCGAGGCCTGGCGCAGCACGATCTGTTCCGCCAGCGGACGGTGAATATCGCGCCGGTAGATCGAGAACCCCCGGTTCACCACCAGCAGATGCCCCGCGGGCAGCCGGTAGAGCGTGCCCTTCAACGCCACCTCGGTGTCGGCAGAGGCATTGTAAAAGCTCTGCGGCGAGGTGAAACCGGGGGCGGGATTGCTGCTCAGATCCAGGGACCAGTCCTCCGGCAGGCCGGCGAAATCGCGCAGCCGGGCCTCGAACCCGCTCAGATCCGTGCCAAAGGCAAAGCCAAGGACGTTTTCAGCGCCAAACGCCTCCTGCAGGCGGGCGATCCGGGGGGCCATGGGAAAGAGGTACTTTGCCATGACCGTGGGCGACCAGAAGCTGTAATCGCTGTGGCCGGTGATCTTCTGGTTCTGGGCCACGTCGTGCAGGTAATGCGAAAAGGCGCGTTCCATCGGATCGCGCAGGCAGACGACGATGCGCACCTCATGCCCCGCCAGCGCGGCCTTCATCCGGGACAGGCTGGCGTCGAGATCATCGATATACAGCGGCGAGGCGTCGAAATAGACCCGGTCACCCGCCTCGCCCCCGTCAAAGAGCGCGGTATAGGTGTCCAGATCCTGCCCCCGGCGAAAGTAATCCACCTCCTTGTTGCCCCAGGGCATGGCAAAGGCCTGCGCCTGCCGGGAGGCCTGCGCATAAAGGAAGGTCGTGCCGGATTTTGGCAGCCCGACCACGATCAGGAAACGTTTGGGCATCGCTCAACCCTCCGCCGGTTCCAGAAGCGGGGCCATGCTGTCCGTTTCGGGCGGGGGGGCCTCCTGCACGACAAGGGCCCGCAGCAGCACGCCCAGGGTGCGCGGATCGTCCGAGAGCCCGACCTCCGCCGGGGTGATCGCCTCCGAGATGGCCAGATGCAGCACATAGAGCCCCGCGGTGGCCCCCCCGGCCAGGGACAGGGCAAAAGGCGTGAGCTGGTCGGCCTCGATCTGCACCTCCCGGTCGCCCAGCGGCGCGGGCGTGCTCTCTTCGAGCAGCGGCATGGCAGAGGGAGTGGTAGGCACCAGGCTCAGCCCCAGTTGGCGCGGTCCCGAGAGGGTGCCAGAACCGACGACGCCCAGTTCGCAGATCAGCTGGCTCCCTGCGGGCAGATCCCGGTCCAGCCGCAGCAGGATCCGGCATTCCGGTCCGTTGCTCCAGGTGCCCAGCTCTTCGGGAGGATGAAAGCCGCTCGCCGCCCGTTTCAGGGAACTGGCCTGACCGGAGTTCACCACCAGCCGCTCCCCCGGGGACAGCGCCAGTGCTGCCGACCCCTCCATCATTTTGGCCTGGAAGTGACCCTGCCGGTCGATCTGCCAAACCGGGTTGGCAAAGCGTTGCAGCGGATCGGCGCGCTCTGACGCGGTGTCACTCAGGCAGGCATAGAGCAGGGTCAGGAGCCCCAGCTGCCCCCCGCTCTCGCCCCAGAGCTGGTCGCAATCGCGCTTGTTCTGCAACCACCAGCGGGCGTTGTGGCGCTTGGCCACTTCGTAGGTGTTGCGCGCCTCGATCAGCCCGAAAAGCGGATCGCGCGCCGCCTCCATGAAGCGCTGGATGGCGGCGCTTTCGGCATTCAGATCGCGGGTGCTGTCGCAGGGGGCCATGGTCACACGCCCCTCGGCCCGGGCCAGCAGGTGGGTCAGCACCGCCTGTTTGCCCAGCTTGTCCAGCATCGCGGTCAGCACCACCATCTCCAGCGGCAAGGGATCGCGCTTGTCGATCCGGCGGATGGCGTTCATCAGGAACATGTCGCCCTGATAGTAGAGGAAGTCCTCCAGCACGTAGTGATGGACCTGCGGCGCCACTTCTGGCGGAACAAGGTGATCAAAGACAAGGTGATCGCCCAATCGGAGCCCGGCGGCATTGGCCTGTGCCACCAGCCGGTCCAGCCGTTCGGCGGGCTGGCGGGCGGCCTGCACCTCTGCAAGGTCGAGCGCGCCCAGATCAAAGGGGGCCGCGCGGTGGGCCAGCGCCTCTGCCGGGATCAGCAACAGCTCTGCCAGGTTGGTGATCTCCGGCTGCGGCATGCCATCCTGACCGCTGTTCTGACTTCTGGCTCCCATCTTGGCCCCCATCTTGGCCCCCATCTTGGCCTGCGCCAGACGGGCGCGGATCCGCTCCTGGCGCTGACGCTTGTCCGACAGGAAGCCGGTGATCGCCGCCGGCGTGATCGCCGCTTGCCAGTCCACTGCAGTGCCCTTGTCCAGCAGCACGATCTGCGGGTCGTGAAAGGGCCCGCCCTTGTCCTCGAAGGCCTGCAGGATGGCGGCGCGCACGGTCTCGGCCAGTGGCCACTGGGGCAGCACGCCAGAGGTTGGCCCGCCGGGCTCCATCTCTGCGCCCAACAGGCGCATCAGCTCGGGAAAGCGGATCTGGCGCTTGGTCAGGGCGAGGTAGGTGGCATGCAACGTCTCCAGCAAGGTGCCAAAGACGAGGTCGCCAAGCTCATAGTGCTTGCGCCAGAACTGCCGCGGCGCGGGCGCGCGGTAGAGCGCGGGAAAGCGCCCGGGCGCGGCCGGATCGGCGCCGAGGGCCGTGGCAAAGGGCCCCTGCGCCTGGGCGGGCAATTCCGCGCAGCGCTCCGCCGAACAGGCGGCGGGGCTTTCCAGAAGATCCTCGCCAACCGCGCTCAGCCGCGCGACCAGCCCGGTGCGCAGGGTCGTGGCGGTATGCGCCATGGCGGCCCGTGCCCGGAAGGCGCGCACCCGGCGCACCGCCATATCGTAATGGCCCGCCTCGCGGATATGGGCCGTGATGCGTGGCAGATCCTCCCGGGAGGCAAAGATCGCGCCATCCGCCATGTCGAGGAACGGATGATGCGGCGGCAGGAACAGCGGTCGGTCGAGATTGGTCACAAAGCGCGCCGTGGCGGAGTTGTTCCAGTGGTCGTAGTCGTTCTGCGGCAGGTAGAAGTAATCCGCCTCCTTGAGCCGTTCCAGCAGTTCGGTGTCCTTGACCCAGCCAGAGCCGAAGTCATGCGGCAGGTCGAGATCCTCCAGCGTCTCTTCGAACCGGCGCAGTTCATCGGCATTCGACGTGGCGACAGAGCCGACCAGCCTGCCCTTCAGTTCCCGCACGAGGTGAAAGAGACTGTCGAAATCCTTGCCCCCGTACTGGAAGAACCCGAAGAAGCCGACCACCTCGGGCCGCATGTCGCGGTCATTGTCATAGGGGTCTTCGGGCACCGGCACTGGCGAGACCCCCAGCTCCAGATGCGGAATGAAGAAATGCCGCCCCGCAGAGCTGATGAAGGTCAGCGACGGAATGTCGGAGGCCATGATCTGGCTCTGGCGCGAAAACAGCAGGTCATGGTCACTGTCGAGCAGCGAATGGTGGATGATCAGCGGCACCGCGCCCATCTCGCGGGTCATCAGATCGAGGTTCTGCAACAGCTGCGTGGTGCTTTCGCCCTGGCTCAGCCGCGGGTTCAACCCGTCATAAAGACCGGGGCCGTGATTGACGAGAACCAGCGCCCCTGCCAGCATTTCCGGCCCAAGCGCCAGCGCCGCGGAGGAGGTGCGCACCACTTCGACCCGCGTCACCTGTTTGGCCAGTTCTCCTGCAAGGTAGCGGCCATATTCGCCGATCCCGCATTGCTTGAGATGGCTCGGAGAGATCATCACGACGCGCTTGATCCGATCGGTGATCTGCGGCAGGTGGCGGCGGCCCTGGGCGCGGCCATAAAGCGTGTAGTGCAGGTCCGGATCCTGCAGGATCGCCAGGCGCTGCGCGCGGGAGACGTCGCTGTAGGTCTCTGTGTAATGCTCCGGCGCGGCAATCCGGCAAAGCGGTGTGGGCCCGGGCCCTTCCGCGCTGGAAAAGGCGGGGCGCGCGGGCGGCTGGCCTTCTGGCCCCTCGCCCTGCAGCAGGCCCTGCGCCGTCTCGAAGATCAGTTCAGCGGGTGACATCAGTTTGTTCATGGCGGTCCTTGGTCCCTGTTCCGATCCCTGTCGGGCGCCCGGTGCCCGGGCGTGGTTTGGTGCATTGGTCTAGAAGTTGCCGACCGCGCGGGGCGGGTCCTGCTCGCTGGCCCGGTCATTGGCGCGGTCATTGGCCTGATTACTGGCCTGATTACTGGCCTGATTACTGGCCCGGATACTGGCCCGGTCATTGCTCAGATCGTCCCCCCGGGGGGGCTGGTGGCGGCCAGCGGCGCGGGCCACTTCGCCCAGGCTGCCCAGCTTTGCCAGCAGCGCCGCGCGGGCGCCGGGGGTGCTGTCATAAATGGCGTAGGACCGGCGCAGCATCTCGGGCAGACCGAAATGCTCCCCCTGTCCAACCGCCGCAGAGGATCGCCAATCCACCGGATCGGCAGCAATGCCGTGAAAGGCGGCGATCTCGGGGTAGATCGGCCAGTGCACCCCGTCATGGAGATAGTCGTGCAGCCCGGCGCGGGCGGCCTCGACATCGGCCTGGGGCGCTTCGGCGGCGTAGCCCGCGGCTTCCATGGCGTGGCGCGCGAGGTCAAAGAAGAAGGCGACCCTGGGATGCGCGGGGTAGCAGATGAAACCGGGCGCATCGATCCAGCGCTCCAGCACCGGCATCACGTCGAGCCCCCGCGATCCAAAGACGTTCTGCACCTTGCCGATCCACAGGCTACGCGCCTCGAAATAGCCCAGTTCGGCATAGTGATCCTCGCAGAACAGTCTCTGTGCCGCCTCGAGATCAAGCCCGGACAGCCAGGCGCTGGCCCCGATGCGCGACTGCGCCAGCCCGCGTTCCAGCGGCGAGGCCAGCTTGTTCACGAAAAACGCATCCGGCTGGTGCCCGAAGAAACTGAAGGTGGGCAGCGCCACGCGTGTGGCCGAGCTGGGCACATGCCCTTCCAGCGGCGGCCGGTCGGTGATGCCGAAGAACACGTCGAGATCGGCGAGAAACTCCAGAAAACCGGCGTGGCCCTCGTCGATCCAGGCCTGGGCCTGCGAAAACAGCACCGCGCGGATGTCCCAATCGGGATAGGCGGTTTGCAGGTAGGCGAGATAGGCCTTTTGCGCGCACCCCGAGACGACCAGAAGCTTCATGTCAGCGCCCCCTCAGAAACCGACCGAGGCTTCGATTTCCACGTCGTCACACAGGATGTCGTCGGCATCGTCCTGCACATCCTCGCTGACCTTGCCGATGTAATCGGCCTCAAAGCGCGCCATGACCCGGGAGATGGCCTCGGGCCGGACCTCGCGCAGGTTGTCGGCATAGGCGCTCTGCGCGGTGAAGGGATTGGCGATCATCTCGTAGGAGGGAAAGTAGAAGGCATTGTCATGGCGCGCGGTGAGCGCCCCGCAGACCGCCCGCAGGATCGATTTCGACAGCATCGTCGCGCTCAGCACATCGTCCTCCCCATAGCTGGCGGTCAGCGGCACCGGCGAGACGGTGAGCAGGATCCTGATCCCCGGATTGAGCGCCGTGAGCGCGGTCACAAAGCGCTGCATATCCTCAAGCACGTCTTCGTAGGTGAAGTTGTGAAAACGGTAGGCGGGCGTGTCCTCGGCATAGACCCCGGGGCAGATCGGGTAGACGCGGCCGGTCTCGGGGTTTTCCCAGCCCTCGGTCAGACCAAGGGTGAAGACAAAGACATCCGACCGGGCAAACACCGGCGCGATGGCCTGCAGGTGGCGGGCCCGGGCCGCGCGTACGGCGTCGGCACTCTCAAAGCCGCGGGGCGCCATGTAAGGCCGGAACAGATCCACGTAGCGCCCGTCGCTGCGGCGCATGGCGGCGCAGTCGGGATCGGGGGTGCCGGCCTGCACCTCCTCGAACAGCTGCAGCAGCTGCCGGGCGGTGTAGATATTGCCATAGCGCCCCGAGAAGACCGGATCCTCCGGCGAGAGCGGCTCGCTTTCCATGACCTCGACGGCATCGGCGGCGCGCAGGTATTTGGCCACGTTCTGGGCAAAGCAGCTGCCCGCGGTGGCCAGCCGATCCGTGCGCCGCAGCGCAAAGCGGCGGGCGGCGCGCGGATGGATCTCTTCCTCCGGCCGGGTCGCCACGGCGGTCTTCCAGAACTGCTCTTTGCCAAGCGCGCTGTAGGGATTGGGCATATCGCTTCCTTCACCAAGATGGGGCGCGCGCAGGGGCAAGCCTGCGGCACGCGAACGCCGGTCAGACCAGGCCTGCCGGTGGCACCGGCGGACCCGTCATCCGGGGGGATCTGTCGCGATTAAACTTAATTGTCCGCATTTAACGCGCGATTAACTGCGCTTGCGACAAACAACACGGGACGGATTTTTTACCACGCAGCGCAACCAGACAGCACAACACGAGGTCTCAGACTCATGAAGAAAGCTTTCATCACCGGTATAACGGGACAGGACGGCGCCTACCTTGCCAAGCTCTTGCTGGACAAGGGATACGAGGTGCACGGCGGGGTGCGCCGCATCTCCCATCCGGAGACCACGCGACTGGATCGTCTGGGCATCACCCACGAGGTGCAGCTGCATGAATTCGACCTTGGCGAATCGAACAACATCTTTCGCGTGATCAAGACCGTCGCCCCGGACGAGTTCTACAATCTTGCCGCCCAGAGCTTTGTCGGGGCGTCCTGGGACCTGCCGGTCTACACCGGCGACGTGGACGGCATGGCCGTGGTGCGCATCCTCGACACGCTGCGCACCCTGACGCCGCAGACGCGGTTCTACCAGGCCTCCACCTCGGAGATGTTCGGCCTTGTGCAGGAGGTGCCGCAGCGCGAGACCACGCGGCTTTATCCCCGTTCGCCCTACGGGGTTGCAAAGGTCTACGGCCATTACATCACGATGAACTACCGCGAGAGCTTTGACATGCATGCCAGCTCGGGCATCCTGTTCAATCACGAATCCCCCCTGCGCGGGAAGGAATTCGTGACCCGCAAGATCACCCAGGGCCTGGCGCGCATCGCCCAGGGCGACAACCGGCCGATCGAGCTGGGCAATATGGATGCCAAGCGCGACTGGGGCTTTGCCGGCGATTACGTCGAGGGCATGTGGCGCATGTTGCAGCAGGACGAGGCGGATGACTACGTCCTCGCCACGGGCGTCACCACGACAATCCGCGACTTCTTCAGCTATGCGGGGGGCGCCCTTGGCATGGACATCGCCTGGGAAGGCGAAGGCGAGAAGGAGACCGGCTATGACACCCGCACCGGGCGGCAGGTCATGCAGGTGAACCCGAAATTCTACCGCCCCGCCGAAGTGGACCTGTTGATCGGTGACGCCTCCAAGGCGCGCGATCACCTGGGCTGGACGCCCAAGGTGGACGTGCAGCAGCTGGCCGCCATGATGGCGAAGGCGGATTATGATGCGCTCGCTCGGTGAGACCCTGCGGGGGCTGCGCAGCCGTCTTGATCAGCGGCTGGGCAGCTTTCGGGGCCATGTGGATGGCGTCATCGGCGACGAGTTGGTGGGCTGGGCACAGCCGCTTTCGCCAGAGGTGCAATGCCTGCGCGTCGGGCTCTTTGTGCAAGGGGCCCGGCTGCGCGACGTGACGGCCAATATCCACCGCGCCGATCTGGCGGCGGCAGGCATCGGGGATGGCAGCTTTGGCTTTGCCATCCCGCTGACCGCCGATCTCAAGCGTCTCGTCGCGGCCAATGGCGGCTGGGTGGAGTTGCGGGTGCTTTTGCCCGGGCAAAGCGCGCTGTTGGGCCGGGTGCAGGCGACGCAGGCCACCGAAGGGGTGCAGACGGCGCTGCCGCAGAACCGCAACGCGCTGCAAAAGCGGCTCTATGCCGGCCTGACACAGCTGTCGGAGTTGAGCACAGCCCCACCCCGTCCGTTCCACGGTCCCCGCCAGTCCCGCCCGCCGCTGGCCCGGCTTCTGGCCCGCCGGGATTATCTGGGGGAGCAGCATGACCCGGAGGCCCGGTTGCCTGAAGGCATGTGCGCCTACACGGAATTCGTGCGCTATCGCAACCGTGTGGATGGGCAGTTCGACCCCGCCATGGGCGTCGAAGACATGGCCCATTTCTACAAGTTCTACCTCGGGGCCTATGGGCCACTGCGGCGCAATCTGCGCATGCCTCTCTCGGCGGAGGCCATCGCCTGGCTCAATGAGCCACTGGTGATCCCCGGTCAGTCCCGGCATCTGAGCCGTGCCGCCTGGGCCTTCGTGACGGATGTGCGGCCGCTCATACAGGCGATGAATTTCGACAATCCCGACTGGTACGTCTGGGCCACCTACTGGTGGGCCATCAACCAGGTGCATGCCATTGGTTGCGCCGACTGCCTGGTGCCGGAATTTCTCATCCGGACCTTGCGCGCGGTGCCGCCACGCTGGCAGGGCCGGTCCTATGCCCCCAGCGAATACATGCTGCGCATGCATGCGGAGACCCCGGAACTGTCGGAACTGCCGCTGGAAAGCGAGGCGGGCCGCCGCGATCTGGTCTGTGCGCTGCTGATCCTCGGGCTGGAGCGGCCCGACACGCTGCGCTATCTGCCAACCGCCGCGCTGGCCTCTGCGTTGGCGCCACTGGGGGGCGAGGCCTCCCTGTCGTTGCGGCTCAGCGGTCGCCGTCCCGCCTGCGAGACCCCGCTGGAACAGTTCTGCGCCGCCCTCGACGCCCCGCTGCCGGGGCTGGGCCGGGCGCGCTATGCCCAGGTGCTCTGGCACCTTGGGCTGGACATCGACACGATGCGCTTTGACAGCATCACCGCCGAAGGCCACCGGGTGGAGGCCGCGCGCCTGCCCGATCTGCCCGATATCCCACCGGTGGACATCCAGGTCATCGGCCCGGTCAAGAAAGCCTCTGGCCTGGGACAGGCGACGCGGCTTTCGGTGTCGATGCTGCTGGACAGCGTGGCACAGCCCATGGGGCTGTCGCTCAACACGGTGGATTACAGCCTCGACAACCCCGCGCCGGAGGGCTTCAGCACCACCCGCGACTGTGGCGCCTACAAGCCCGCGCGCATCAACCTGTTTCACATCAACGCGGAATCGATCCCGCTCTCGGTGGCCTACCAGCCCGACGTGATGTCGGGGGCCTACAACATCGGCTATGTCTTCTGGGAACTCGACAGCCCCGCCGCCTGCCACCATCTGGCGCTGGACTTGCTGGACGAGATCTGGGTTTCCACCGATTACGGCGTGCAGATCTACCAGCCCCACACGGACAAGCCGGTGGTCAATGTCGGCATGAGCTTTGAAGCCCTGCCAGAGGTCGACCGGACCGAAGCGCGCACCGCGCTGGAGGCGCGGACCGGTGTGCCCTCCGACAGCTTTGTCTTTCTGGTGACCTTCGACAGCTTTTCCTTCGTGCAGCGCAAGAACCCGCTGGGTGTGCTGGAGGCCTTTGGCAAGGCGTTCAGGGGCGATGACACCGTGCGCCTTGTGGTCAAGACGCAGAACCGCGCAAAGGTCATGGACCCGGTGCAGATGAAGATCTGGGACCAGGTGGATGCCGTGCTGGCGACGGACCCGCGGATCGTGCTGATCGACGAGACGCTGCACTACGAGGATCTGCTCGGGCTGAAACGCGGCGCGGATGCCTATATTTCGCTGCACCGCTCGGAGGGCTGGGGCTTTGGCATGATCGAGGCGATGAACCTCGGCACGCCGGTGCTGGCCACGGGCTATTCGGGCAACATGGATTTCTGCTCGTCCGAGACCTGTTGGCTGGTGGATTACAAACTCGTGGCGCTGGACCGCGACGATTACATCTTTGTGCGGCCGGGCCAGAAATGGGCGGAACCGGATGTGGATCATGCGGCAGGCCAGATGCGCGCCCTGCGCCATCAGCCCGAGGAACGCGCCCGCCGCGCCGCCGCTGCCCGCGCCCATGTGCAGAGCGCCTTTTCCGAAAAGGCGATCGGTGCGCGCTATGCCGCGCGCCTGCGCGAAATCCTCGCCGCCACGGCACCCGAGCGGCGGGAATCCGCATGAGTTGCCCTTGCTGGTGCGTAAAGTTGCGTAAAGGAGCCACGCCGTGACGCCTGAAGATGCCCCCCTGCCGCTGAAACGGCCGCTGTCGAAACCCGCGCTGAAGGTCGTGTCGGACCTTCCCTCGCCGACGGAGGCGCCAAGGGATGCCGCCAGCGCCGAGACCGTCGATCTTGCCTACCGGCTCTTTCTGGGTCGCCCGCCCGAGGCAGGGCGCGCGGCTGCCATCTGCAGAAAGGGGCTCTCGGTCGAGGAATTGCGGCAGATGCTGCTGCGCTCGCGCGAATTTGCGAGGCTCTATGACAAGGTGCCCAAACCGGCCCTGCCCCGGGTCGCACCGCGTCCGGCACCACGGCCCGCCGGCACGCCGACCCTCGTGCATCTGCACATCCCGAAGACCGCAGGCACCAGTCTCAACAAGATGCTCTTGCGTCTCTATGCGCCGGAGGAACGCATGGACGCCCATGGTGGCGATCTGACCCGGCGCCTGCGCGACATGGATCTCGAAGAGCGGGCAAGGCTCCGGCTGCTGGCCGGGCATTGCGTCTACGGGGTGGATGCGATGCTGTCGCCCCCGGCGCTGTATCTGTGCATCCTGCGCCACCCCGGGGAACGGCTCCTGAGCTACTACCGCTTCATCATGCGCACCAAGACGCCGCCGCACCTCGAGGCGCTGGTGGCACGCAAGCCGGACTTCGGCACCTTTCTGATGCTGGGGGCCGAGACGCCAGGTCTGGGCGCAGAACTGGACAACGGCCAGGTGCGCCGGATCTCGGGCAAGATGTGGGCCACGGAGATGACCCAGGAGATCTATGACGAGACGCTCGACGTGATCGAGAGCGACCGGATGATTTATGGGCTGACCGAGCGGTTCGACATCTTTCTCGACACCCTGAGGGACCGCGGCCTGCTGGATGACGTGGCTGCGGAACATGCCAATACCGCGCCGACACGGGTCGATTTCAGCGCCATTCGCGACGCGTTGACCCCAGAGCAGGATGCGCTGTTGAGCGCGTTCACCCATTGGGATGACAAGCTGTATGCCCATTGCAGCGCGGCCCTGGAGGCGCGGCATCCTTCTGCCGGTCCGACATCGGGCACGCTGCCCTGACCGGCGTGCCGCCGGTGCCGATGCCCGGGGTCCGCCGCCCGCGTGGTGTTGCTTGCCCCGGGGGCGGGGCGCGCGCTGCCCTCAGGCCCCGTTAACCCGCGCTGCCTACCTCCTGACACAGACCGTTTGAGGAGGTGCCCCCATGTCCGACGTCTCGGCCGTGCTCTCGCTGCCCTATATTCTGCCCGCTCAGGCGCAGAAACATGTCACCCACAATGCCGCGCTGGCGCGGCTCGATGTGGCGGTGCAGTTGGCGGTGACCGCCCGTGACGTGACCGCCCCGCCCGCCGACCCTGCCGATGGCGACCGCTATCTGGTGCCGACAGGGGCCACGGGCGATTGGGCCGGCCACGTCGATGAGATCGCGGTGCGCGACCAGAATGCCTGGATCTTCGCGGCCCCGGTGGCCGGCTGGCGCGCCACGGTGCTGTCAGAGGATCTGCAGATCCGCTTTGACGGCAGCGCCTGGCAGGCCGGTGAAGGGGCGCTGGAGGCGGCCAGCCTCGGCATCAATGCCTCTGCCGACACCACCAACCGTCTGACCCTGTCGTCCCCTGCGACCCTGTTCACCCATGCCGGCACGGATCACCAGCTCAAGATCAACAAGGCGGCCAGCGCCGACACAGCAAGCCTGCTGTTCCAGACCAACTGGTCGGGCCGGGCCGAGATGGGCACCAGCGGCGACGATGCCTTTGCCATCAAGGTCTCGCCCGATGGCGGGGCCTGGACCACGGCGCTGAGCCTGGATCCCGCCAGCGGCGTTGCCTCCGGCGCGGCGGTGCAGTCAAGCGCCACGGACACCGGCACGGGCAAGCTGGCGCGCGCCGATTATGCCTATGGGCCGGGCAACTTGCTGGGCCCGGTTTCAGAAAGCGGCGGCACCCCCACCGGCGCGGTGATCGAGCGCGGCAGCAATGCCGACGGCACCTATGTGCGCTTTGCCGATGGCACCCAGATCTGCTGGTCTGACGAGATCACCGCCAATATCACGCTGACGGCCGGGGCGATCTTTCGCTGTGCGACGGCGAACTGGACCTTTCCGATGCCCTTCTCGGAACCGCCGGCGCTGATGCCGGGACGGCAGAACACCTCCAACACCTATTGGACGGCGCCGGGCACCGCCACGGCCACCGCCGCGCAGGCCTGCGCCTATTCCTATCAATCGACCCCCGGACGGGTGATCACCCTCGTGGCGGTGGGCTGCTGGGTCTGATCCCCCCGGTTTCCGGGCCTTGCAAGACATGCAGACCGCTGCGCCCCCGGCGCGGCGGTCTTTTTTGTGCGATCCCCCCGGGTTGGGCCGGCCCCTGCTGACGCAACCTTAACCATTGTCAGGCTAGCGTTTACCAAGATGTCTTTGTCAGGAGCGCCCATGCCCACCACGCCGCCACTGTCCCCCGATGTGCTTGATCTGCTGCCGCCGCTGGCTGATGCCAGTGTGGCGCAGGGCTTTATTCTGGACCCCGCCGGGGTGCGCACCCGCCGGTCGATCCGCGGCGCACCCATCGATGCGCCGGGGGTGGTGCACCACCGGGCCAGCCGCGACAGTTGGGAATGGATCCCGCTGACCTGGGCCATGGCCACGGCCGGGGACCGCATGGCGGTTGTCGAACTGGGCGCCGGATGGGGCCCGTGGATGTCACGCTGCTACACGCTGGCGCGCCAATTCGGGATCGCCGAGCGCAAGATCTTTGGCGTCGAGGCAGAGCCGGCGCATTTCGGTTACATGCAGCAGCATATGATCGACAACGACATTCCGGCAGAAGACCATGTGCTGTTTCACGGGCTGATCGCCGCGCAGGCCGGGGTGGCGCTTTTCCCGTTGACCGAAACGCCGGAGAAAAGCTGGGGCCTGCGCCAGGTGGGCCAGCCCGGCGCCTCCCGCGAGGAGGTTCTGACAGCGCTGAAGGCGGAACCGGATGCAGAGATCCCCGGCCAGTATCGCCTGCCCAGGAGCCCGCACCGCTATGCGCTGCAACTCTCGACCACGCTGCCGGATCTGATCGGGGACACCGAGTTGATCGATTTCATGCATGTGGACATCCAGGGCAGCGAGGGCACGGTGCTGCCTGCCGCAATGGATCTGTTGAACGCGCGGTTCCGGCTGGTGGCGGTGGGCACCCACAGCCATGAGATCGAGGCCAAACTGCGGGACTGTTTCACCGCAAACGGCTGGATCTGTCACCACGACACAGCGATGCATAGCAGGGAGAACGGCTGCCTGGCAGATGGCCATCAGGTCTGGCGCAACCCCCGGCTCGGGCCAGAACCCGGGATGGCCACGGTCGAAAGACACGCCCTGGGCGCCGCCTGAGGGCCTTTCGGGTCAGCCGATGACGGAAGCGCGCGCCACCTACCGGCGACGGTTGGTGTTGGTCCTCATCGAAGGCGGATTGAGCGACCTGCGCGCCTGGTGCAGGCATCGCGAAAGCCTGATGCAAGTCCTTTGGAAAAGGGGCTCTCAGGCCAATAGCCCTCTGCAGGAGGGCTCCGCCCATGCGTGGCTTGTTCATGCCGCTGGAGAGGTCATCAGGCTATGCCTGAGCCGCCTTGCGTTGGGCTCCGCCCGTTCGTGGCTTGATCTCTCCACTGGAGAGATCATCAGGCTATGCCTGAGCCGCCTTGCGTTGGGCTCCGCCCGTTCGTGGCTTGA
>JBELMB010000200.1:0-9342 GCA_042088665.1 Sagittula sp. | reverse complement strand
CTTCCGATCTCACAAAAGGTCCGTCTTGACGGTCAGGCGCATCGGCCCGGGCTCTGCGGCGACGTCGTTGCCAACATGAACGGTGACGGGCTCGGCCCCGAGCTTTCCATGAAGCAGCCGGTGGGCGCCCAACTCCTCGACGATCTGGACCTGCAAGGACAGGGCGCCGTTCGGATCTGGCAGGAATGCCTCGGGCCGGATCCCCGCCAGGACCTGGCCCTGATGCGTGGTCTCGGCCAGCCGCTCGCCTTCAAGCAGGAGTTGGCCGCCATCTGCCTCGGCAGGCAGCAGGTTCATCGGGGGCGCCCCCATGAAGGACGCCACAAAGGTCGTTGCCGGGTCGTGATAGACCTGCGCCGGAGTGCCGATCTGCTCGATCCGCCCGCCGTTCATCACGATGATCCGGTCGGCCATGGTCATCGCCTCGACCTGATCGTGGGTGACGTAGATCGAGGTCACGCCCAGACGGCGCTGCAGCGCCTTGATCTCGATCCGCATCTGGTTGCGCAGCTTGGCGTCGAGGTTCGAAAGCGGCTCGTCGAAGAGAAACAGCGCCGGATCGCGCACAATGGCGCGCCCCATCGCGACCCGCTGACGTTGACCACCCGACAGTTGGCTGGGCTTGCGGTCAAGGTAATCGCCGAGGTTCAGCATCGCAGCAGCCTCATCGACCTTTGCCGCGATCGCCTGCTTCGAGGTGCCGCGGTTCTTCAGCCCGTAGCCGATGTTCCGGCGCACCGTCATATGCGGGTAAAGCGCGTAATTCTGGAACACCATCGCGATGTCGCGGTCCGCCGGGTCGACGTCGTTGACCACCCGGCCCGCGATCTGCAGCTCGCCTGAGGTGATTTCCTCGAGGCCCGCGACCATCCGCAACAGCGTGGACTTGCCGCAACCCGAAGGCCCGACGAGGACGGTGAATTCGCCCTCTTCGATCTCGAAGCTGGTGGGTTTGAGCGCCTCGAACCCATTCGGATAGGTCTTGCAGATCTCGCTGAAACGTACCTGTGCCATGTCGTGTTGCCTTACTTGTCTGACTCGGTCAGGCCCTTGACGAACCAGCCTTGGAAGAACACCACCACCAGCACCGGCGGGATGACGGCCACGAGGGCCAATACGTTCGAACGGCCGAACTCCGGCACCACCGCTCCTTCGAGCACCTGAACGATCTGCTTGATGCCGCGCACCAGCGTGTACATGTCCTCGTCGGTGGTGATCATCGTGGGCCAGAGGTACTGGTTCCAGCCATAGACGAACATGATGATGAACATCGCCGCGATCATCGTCTGGCTGAGCGGCACCAGAATATCGATGAAGAACTTTACCGGCCCGGCGCCGTCGATCCGCGCCGCCTCGACCAGCTCTTCCGGGACCGCGCGAAAGAACTGCCGGAAAAAGAATGTCGCGGTGGCAGAGGCGATCAGCGGGATGATCAACCCCTGATAGGTATTGAGCATCCCCAGCCATTGCACTACCTCGTAGGAGGGCAGGATCCGCACCTCGAGCGGCAGCAAAAGCGTGGTGAAGATCAGCCAGAAGGCCAGCGTCGCAAAACGCAGCCGGAAGTAGACGATCGCATAGGCCGCCATCATCCCGATCACGATCTTGCCCAGCGCAAAGCCAATCCCCAGAATGAGGCTGTTTTTCAGCATCGACAGGCCCGTATTCTCGCCCGAGAAGCCCGAAGCCTTGAACATCGCCTTGTCAAAGTTGTCGTCGAACTGGTCGCCGATGGTCAGCGACGGGCCTGTCTTGATGATCTCGGTGTCGGGGATCGTCGTCATCTGCAGCACCATCAAAAGCGGCAGCATCATGAACAGGCTGCCCGCGATCAGCACGGCGTGGTCAAGGACGGTCGACAGCTTTGGCTTGCGCATCTTGAGGGGCCTCATGTGTAGTGGATCCGACGTTCGATCAGGCGGAACTGGAAGATCGTCAGCGCCAGCACCAGCACCATCAGGATCACCGACTGCGCCGAGGACCCGCCCAGATCGTTGCCGCGGAACCCGTCCACATAGACCTTGTAGACCAGCGTCATCGGGTTGTTGCCCGGCTCGCCCTTCACCACCGTGTCGACGATGCCGAAGGTGTCAAAAAGCGAATAGGTGATGTTGATGATCAGCAGGAAAAAGCCCGTGGGCGCGAGCAGCGGGAAGGTCACGTCCCAGAACCGGCCGGAGGCAGAGCGATTGTCGATCAGCGCCGCCTCGCGCACCGAGCGCGGGATCGATTGCAGCCCCGACAGGAAAAAGATGAAGTTGACCGGAACCTGCTTCCAGACCGAGGCCAGGATCATCGCAAAGGCCGTGTCGTTGAAGTTGACCCCCACCTGATAGCGATAGCCAAAGAGCCCGAAGAACTCGGTCAACGGCCCCCAGCTTTGGTTGAACATGATCACCGCGATGAAGCCCGCCACCGGCGGGGCGACCGCGTAGACCCACATCAAGAGCGTGCGATAGGTCTTGGCACCGCGCAGCACCTTGTCGGCCTTGACCGCAAGCACCAAGGCGATCGACAGAGAAAAGAACGTCACCAAGCCCGAGAAGATCACAGTGAACCAAGCGATCTTGCGATATTCGCCGTTGCCGAAAAGGCCGGTGTAATTCTCCAAGCCGACGAAAGTCGACCCGAAACCAAACGGGTCCTGCAAGTAGAAGGACGATTGCAGCGCCACGACCGTGGGCCAATAGAAAAACACCGCGATAATCACCAGCTGCGGCACAAGCAGCAGCACCGGCAGTGAGATATTGGTAAACCCGGCCCGTTTCATGGCATCCCCATTGTCCAAGCAGATAAGCGGCCGCGCTGACGCGGCCGCTCGGTTGTCCGTCTAGGTTGGGGTGTTAGCCCTGCGTTTTGGCGAAGCGCTCAAGCAGCTGGTTCGCCTCGGTCTCGATGTTCTTGAACGCGTCCTCGACAGAGGTCTCTCCGGTCAGGATGCGTCCATACTCGCGGTTCATCACGTCACGGATCTGCACGTAGAAACCCATGCGGTAGCCGCGGGTGTTCTCGCCAGCGTCAAGGGACAGCTGCTTGATGCCGATCTCGGCGGCGGGCTGCTCAGTGTAGTAACCCTGCTCAGCGGCCATCTCGTAAGCGGCCTCGGTGATCGGCACATAGCCGGTCTCTTTGTGCCAGAAGACCTGAGTGTCCGCGGACGACAGATACTCAAAGAACTTGGCCGTGGCCGCGTTCTCGTCACCGGAATGCCCCGACATCGCGAACAGAGCCGCGCCACCGATGAAGGTCTGCTTGGGCTCGGAAGTTACGGCCTCCCAGTAGGGCAGGAAGGTCGCAGAGAACTCAAAGCCAAGGTCCTTTTTGGCGAGACCACCGAACGAGCCCGAAGAACCGAGCCAGATCGCCACTTTGCCCTCTTCGAACGGGGTCTGGTTGTCGCCCCAGCCGGTGCCGTACCACTCAAAGAAGCCCTTTTCCTGCCAGTCGGTCAGCGCGGTGAAATGCGCTTTGATGGCGTCGTTGTTCACCAGGATCTTGGTGTCCAGCCCGTCATAGCCATTGTCATTGCTGGCAAAGGGCAGGTTGTGGCGGGAATGGAAGTTCTCGGTGAAGATCCACGGCAGGTGCGACTGCGCCATCGGGATGAAGCCTGCCTCGACCAGTGCAGGCGCCGTGGTGTCCTGGAACTCTTCCCAGGTCTTGGGCGGGGTCACGCCAGCGGCCTCGAAAGCGTCGGCGTTGAAGTACATGATGGGCGAGGAGGAGTTGAACGGCATGCCGATCATCTTGCCGTCGCTGTCGGCGAAGAAGTAACGCACGCCAGAGATATAGTCCTCGATGTCGAAGGCCACGCCATTGTCGGCCAGCAGGTCCTGCACCGGGATGGTCGCGCCCTTGGCGCCGATCACAGTCGCCGCACCGGCGTCGAAGACCTGCATGATGTTGGGCTGCTCGCCCGCGCGGAAGGCGGCGATGCCAGCGGTCAGCGTCTCTTCATAGGAACCCTTGAAGACAGGGGTCAGCTGAACCTCGTCCTGGGAGGCGTTGAAATTCTCGGCAATCGCGTTGACGGTCTCGCCAAGCGCGCCGCCCATGGCGTGCCAAAGCTCGATCTCGGTCTGCGCTGTGGCAGCTGTTGTCAGCGCCAATGAGGCAACAAAGCTGGTCAGGGTGATACGGGACATTCCGGTTCCTTCCTTAGGACAATGCCTGTCAGGCAATAAGACGTTGTGTGTCTCGGGCGAGAACCGCCGACGGCGCTTGATCCGAATGGATCTGCGACACCAGCGGGCTCCAGAGTCCAGACGCGCACCATCGCGTAGTTGGAAAACGCGACGGGTTTTCTTCAAATTTGTAAAAGTTCCGCAACAGGCAGATCCGGTTCAGCAAAACCTGCCTCGACCTTCAACGCGGCCGGAACAGGCACCCGCGCCGTGTCCGCCTCTCGGTAACCAGACCACCCCCCATCCCGCCGCGGGCTTTGGCGAAAATCTCGCCCCGTCCCGGCGCTGGCGTCACCCTGCCGCCTTGCGCGCGAAGGGGATTGCAGTAACACTTTAACGGAGCATAACAGGAGCCCGCCCTTGTCCAGCGACGATCCCCGTCCCCTTACCCTGCGCGACGTGTCAGAGGCCTCCGGCGTCTCGGAAATGACCGTGTCCCGCGTATTGCGCAACCGCGGCGACGTCTCGGAGGCGACCCGCGAAAAGGTGTTGGAAGCCGCCAAGACGCTCGGATACGTGCCCAACAAGATCGCAGGCGCGCTTGCAAGCCAACGCGTCAACCTTGTGGCCGTCATCATCCCCAGCCTGCGCAACATGGTCTTTCCCGAAGTCATGTCCGGCATCAGCCAGATCCTTGAGGAAACCGACCTGCAACCGGTCGTCGGCGTCACGGACTACCTGCCGGAAAAAGAAGAGCGGGTGCTCTACGAGATGCTGTCGTGGCGGCCCTCCGGCGTCATCGTCGCCGGTCTGGAACACACCGAAGCCTCCAAGGCCATGCTCAAGGCCTCTGGCATTCCGGTCGTGGAAATCATGGACACCGACGGCGAGGCCATCGACTGCGCCGTCGGCATCAGCCATCGCCGCGCGGGCCGCGAAATGGCGCGCGCCATCCTCAAGCAAGGCTATGAGCGCATCGGTTTCATGGGCACCAAGATGCCGCTCGATCATCGCGCGCGCAAACGGTTCGAGGGCTTCACCGAAGCGCTCGCAAAGGAGGGCGTGGAGATCATCACGCAGGAATTCTACTCCGGTGGATCGGCCCTTGCCAAAGGGCGCGAGATGACCAAGGCCATGATGGAGCGCGAGCCGGAACTGGATTTCCTCTACTACTCCAACGACATGATCGCGGCGGGTGGGCTTTTGCACCTGCTGGACGCGGGCATCGACATTCCCGGTCAGGTGGGCCTTGCCGGGTTCAACGGGGTGGAGCTGCTGCAGGGGTTGCCGCGACAACTGGCGACCATGGACGCCATGCGCATGCAGATCGGCACGCAGGCCGCACAGATCATCGCAAGCCGAGTGGAAAACGCCGAAGCCGATGTGCCGAAGACGGTGGAACTGACGCCCAAGATTGCGTTTGGCGACACGCTGAAACGGCGCTGAACGGCGCATAGCCGGGGCGCCACGATCCGGCGACCCGGGCCCTGCCCGTCAGACTCTGTCAGGACGCGGCGGGGCGTCGCGCCTCAACCGCGGCGATTGCAGTGGCAATGGCCACGGCGATGTCCATGTCGGATGTATCGATGTGCAGCGCATCTTCGGCCGGGCGCAAAGGCGCATCCGCACGGGACATGTCGCGGGCATCGCGGGTCTTGACGTCTTCCAGAACGACAGCCAGCGTCGTGTCCTGTCCCTTGGCCACCAATTCGCGAAACCGGCGCGCGGCGCGCACTTCGGCGCTGGCCGTGACAAAGAGCTTGGCCTCCGCCTCCGGGCAGATGACCGTGCCGATGTCGCGCCCGTCCAGCACGGCGCCCCCGGCACGGCGGGCAAAGGCGCGCTGAACGTCGACCAGTGCGGCGCGCACCTCTGGCAGGACGGCAACCTTTGACGCGGCGCGCGCCACTTCGGGCGTGCGCAAGACAGCCTCGTCCAGTGCCGAGGGGTCCAGCGCCTGCGCCGCGGCCAGAGGCGGCTCACCCGCGAGCATCCGCAACCCCACGGCGCGATAAAGCAACCCGGTGTCCAGATGCGGCAATCCGAAATGCGCCGCCACGGCCCGCGCGATCGTGCCCTTGCCCGCTGCTGCCGGTCCATCTATCGCCACTGCAAAGCTCATCCGGATCTCCGCCCCGGCGCCGTCAACTGCGCGTGATGCGCGCACCCAGATCCGTCATCAGACCCTCGAAAATCGGGAAAGACGTGGCAATTGGTCCGCCATCATCCAGCACGATGGGCGCATTTGTCGCCAGACCAAAGACCATGAAGGACATGGCAATACGGTGATCGAGGAAGGTCTCGACCGTGACGCCCCCTGGCACATCGCCAAAGCCGCGTCCCGTCACCGTCCACCAATCCTCGCCCTCATCGACCGTGATCCCCGCCGCGCGCAAACCACGCGCCATGGCGTCGATGCGGTCGCTTTCCTTGACGCGCAACTCCTTGACCCCCGGCATATGCGTCTTGCCTTGGGCAAAAGCCGCCACGACAGAAAGCACGGGGTATTCGTCGATCATCGACGCGGCACGGTGCGGCGGCACTTCGATGCCTTTCATGTCGGGCGAGAAACGCGCGCGCAGATCCGCCGCCGGTTCGCCGCCTTCGGTCCGCTCGTTCTCATAGGTCAGATCGGCCCCCATCTCCCGCAGGGTGGTGAACAGCCCTGCCCGCGTCGGGTTCAACCCGATGTTGGGCACCAGCACGTCAGAGCCTTCGGTGATCAGCGCCGCGCAGACCGGGAAGGCCGCCGATGACGGGTCACGCGGCACGGAAATTGTCTGCGGCGTGAACTCGGGACGGCCCTGAAGCGTGATGACACGCCCCTCGTTGGTCACTTCGGTCGCGATCTGCGCGCCAAAGCCCGCCAGCATACGTTCCGAATGGTCGCGCGTTGCTTCGCGCTCGGTCAAGACGGTCTCGCCCGGTGCGTTCAGCCCCGCCAGCAACACCGCCGATTTCACCTGCGCGGAGGGCACCGGGGTGGCGTAGTTGACCGGCATCGGCTCGCTTGCGCCCATCAGCGTCAGCGGCAGTCGCCCGGCTGACCGCCCGTAGGCCCGCGCCCCGAACAGCGCCAAAGGATCCGTGACCCGCGCCATGGGCCGCTTGTTCAGGCTGGCGTCGCCGGTGAACGTCACCGCGATGGGCGAGGTCGCCACAGCCCCCATGATCAGCCGCACACCGGTGCCGGAATTGCCACAGTCGATCACCTGTTCCGGCTCGATGAAACCACCCACACCGACGCCGTGAATATGCCAGGTCTCGCCCTGCTTTTCGATCTGCGCGCCCAGCGCCTGCATGGCCTTGGCGGTGTCCAGAACATCCTGCCCTTCCAGAAGGCCGGTGACCTTGGTCTCTCCGACGGTCATCGCCCCCAGGATCAGCGAACGGTGCGAGATCGACTTGTCCCCCGGCACATCGGCCACACCGGTCAAAGGACCAGACAGCGCGGCGGTCATCGGGATCGGGGTTCCGTGGGTGGACATGGGGGGCTCCTTTGGTGTGACGCCGCGGTGATAGACCGCGCGCGGACGGGGGTCCACACCCCTCCACTCCCGGCAGGCAGGAAAATCGCCCGCCCGCGGCGCGGCTGCGGTCAGAGCCGCGTGAAGGTGAGGTAATGCGGCCTGCGCCCCTCGCGCAGCGCCTTCTGTTCATACCGGGTCGAGATCCAGTCCGACCAAGGCACGCGCCAATCCTCGGGCCGCTCCGCCGTCCAGACGAATCCGGCGCGCGGCACTTCCAGCAAGGTCTGGCGCACATAGTCCGGGATATCGGTCGCCACCCGGAACTCCGCCCCATGCGCCATGACCTGCGCGAGGGGCCGCAGATGCTCTTGCGTGACAAAACGGCGCTTGTGGTGCTTCTTCTTCGGCCATGGATCGGGGTACAACAAAAAAGCCTTCTGCACAGATCCTTCCGGCAGCACGTCGAACAGGTTGCGCACATCCCCGGGATACACCGCAAGATTGTCGACCGCGGCCTCGCGGATCTTGCCCAGCAGCATGGCGACCCCGTTCATGAAGGGCTCGCATCCGATGATCGCCATGCCCCGATGGGTCTGCGCCTGATGCACCAGATGCTCCCCGCCGCCAAACCCCACTTCCAGCCAAAGAGGACGCCCCCCAAAGCGGGTCTCCAGATCCAGATCCACGCGATCCGGGTTCACGTCCCAATCCACGGCCCCCGGCGACAGCGCGGCCAGATCTTCCTCCAGATGCGTCACCTGCTTGGGGCGCAGGGTCTTGCCCCGCACACGACCATAAAAGTTGCGCCAGGGCGCGTCGGGGTGCTTGTTCGACATCGTCATGGGCCGGGGAAATAGCCGCAGGTCCCGCTCAGGGCAATGCCCGAAACCAGTTATCGGTTGGTTGGCCCGGCGCCTTACGGCCCGATCAGGATACGGCCCAACACGTCCAGACGGTCGCCCGCATGGCGCACCACCAAGACTTCGCCCGACTGCGTGAACTGCCCGGTGAGCGCGCTGATGTTCACCTGGTGCGTCACAATCATCCTGCGTATCCCGCGGTCCGCCAACAGCGCCAGCGCCGCCCGCGTGCGCGCCGGCGCCTCCGAACGGTTGCGAAAGAACGAGTTGAACGCAGGATCCTCGGTCACCGCCCCCAGATCAAGCAGGTCCGCCGTCTCGCGACACCGGCACCATTGGCTGGACAGCACGGCGTCAAACCGCACGCCCCGCGCCCGAAAGGCCGCCCCGATCGCCCGCGCCTGCGCCCGCCCCCGGTCGTCCAGATTGCGCTGCGTGGCGCAATCCCCCAGCGCAAGCTCCGACGGATCGCCAGTCCCCGGCGCAAGAGCGTGGCGCATGATCGCAAAGGCCCCCGGCTCCTCAAGCGCCGCCCAACCATCGGCCAACCCAACCGACGGCCAGGCAACAACGGACCAGCAAACCCCAAGACACAAGATCCAGACGCGCAGCATGTCATGCTCTCCTTCGCAACCCCTCACGCGGAACTAGCGCCAGGCAGCCAGCGGCCCAGCCCACCCCAGAGAACAAAAAACCGCGCCCCCAAACGAAGAAGGGCGCAGCCCGCGCCACGCCCCTGTCTTCTCTGTTTTCGAAATACTCCGGGGGGTCCCCCGCAAGGGGGACGGGGGCAGCGCCCCCTCAGACAGCGCCCTTGAGCGCCGCCGCCAGATCGGTGCGCTCCCAGGAGAACCCGCCATCTGCTTCCGGTGCGCGACCGAAATGACC
>JBELMB010000199.1:0-9433 GCA_042088665.1 Sagittula sp. | reverse complement strand
TGTGCTCTTCCGATCTACTTCATCGGAGCGGTCTCGAAGAGGGTCGGATCAGCGAGGAAGGCTTCGAGCTTGCCGATTTCAGCCGTCAGGCGCTCCATCTCGTCGGGCAAGGCCTCCAGACGATGTTTCTCGGTGAAACTCAGCGTCGGTTTCTGGGCGGGCTTTTCCGGGCCCGGCTTGTCCCCGGCGCCGCCGGAAGGCTTGCGCCGCGCCTTTTCGGCCTGCGGGGCGCTCTCCCCGCGCAGGGCCATCATGTCGGACCAGCCACCGGCATAGACCGTGGCCCGGCCGCGCCCCTCCATGGCAATCGTGGTGGTGGCGACGCGGTCGAGGAAGTCCCGGTCGTGCGAGATCAACAGAACGGTGCCGTCGTAGTCGTCCATCAGCTCCTGCAGCAGGTCCAGCGTTTCGACGTCGAGATCGTTGGTCGGTTCGTCCAGCACCAGCAGGTTGCTTTCCCGCGCCATGATCCGGGCCAGCAGCAGCCGTGCCTTTTCCCCGCCGGACAGCGATCCGACCTTGGCCCGCACCCGCCGTTCGTCAAAGAGGAAATCCTTGAGGTA
Organism: Sagittula sp.; assembly: GCA_042088665.1. Lineage (GTDB taxonomy): Bacteria > Pseudomonadota > Alphaproteobacteria > Rhodobacterales > Rhodobacteraceae > JBELMB01. The sequence goes on along the minus strand of JBELMB010000199.1, from coordinate 8,870 downwards.
GCCGACGACATGGCGCGGGGCGCCCCGGACCATGACCTGATCGGACTGGCCGGACACGCGCATATCGCGGTCCGTTGTCAGACTGTCCCAGAGCGACGCTTCGGGATCGAGTTGCGCGCGCGTCTGGTCAAAGACCGCGGGCACCAGATTCGTACCAAGCTTGATGGTGCCGCTGTCCGGGGCGATCTCTCCCATGAGCAGACGGATCAGAGTGGTCTTGCCGATGCCATCGGGACCGACAAAGGCAACCCGGTCACCGCGCATCACGGTCAGGTCAAAGCCCGATATAATCGGATTGCCATCAAAAGCGAGGGTCAGGCCCTGCGCCTCGATCACCTTGCGCCCGGACTTGGGGCCGGAGGTCAGCGCCATGGCCGCGGCCCCCTGGCGGCGGATCTGCGAGGCGCGGTCCTTGCGCAAATCCTGCAACGCCCGCATCCGCCCCTGGTTGCGGGTCCGCCGGGCAGAGATGCCCTCGACAGCCCAGCGGGCCTCTGCCTTGATCTTGCGGTCAAGCTTGTGGCGCTGCGAATCCTCGTCTTCCCAGGCCTTGTCGCGCCAGGCCTCGAAGGCGACAAAGCCACGTTCCTGACGGCGCACTTGCCCCCGATCGATCCAGAGCGTGGCGCGAGAGAGTTCGGACAGGAACCGCCGGTCGTGCGAAATCAGGACAAAGGCGCGGCGGGTGCTGCGCAACTCGTCTTCGAGCCAGCCGATGGCCTCGATGTCGAGATGGTTGGTCGGCTCGTCCAGAAGCATCAGGTCCGGGGCCTCGGCCATGAGTTTGGCAAGGGCGGCGCGGCGGCGCTCGCCACCTGACGCGGTGGCCACAGGGCGGTCGGGGTCAAACTTCAGCCCCTCGGACGCGCGCTCGACGAGGTAGAGCTCAGAGGCTGCGAGGCCGGATGTTGCAAACGCCCCAAGGGTGTCGAATCCCGACAGGTCCGGCTCTTGCTCCATATAGCCCACGGAGGTGCCTGCAGGCACGACCCGGGCCCCCCGGTCCGCTTCGACGAGGCCGGCCATGACCTTCATCAATGTGGATTTGCCAGAGCCGTTGCGGCCCACAAGGGCGACGCGGTCCCCCCCATGAACGTTGAGCGACAGGGCGTCGAAGACAGGCTCACCCCCGAAGGTGAGCGAGATGTCGGAGAGTTGCAAAAGCGGAGCTGCCATGGAGCGCATCGCTAGGTAAGCGCGCAGTCCGCGTCAAGGGGCCGTTTTCTTGCAAAGAAAACGGTCCGAATTCTTCGCAAGAATTCGGCGCCTCACCCGGCCACTGCGCGCAGGAGTTTCTTGCGGGCTGGAGGAATGGCCGCAATTTCAACGCCGGTGAAAACATGCAGCGTGTTCATCTGCTGGTCCACCACCGCGTGATCGCTGACCCAGCCCCCCATCATGAGATAGGTCTTCAGCAGCGGCGGCATGCGCGACATGGCCTTTCGGGCGTCCGGAACGCGCCGAAGGCGCTGCGCAAACTCAAAGACCTTGGGGGCCTTCACCCGGGGCAGCCAGCGCTTTGGCGCCAGATGACGCGCCTTCAGGACCGCGAAAGCATCTTCATAGGCCCGCGCGTCCGTGCCCGAGAACGACGCGCACCCGAACAGCAGTTCGACCCCATGCCGGTCCACATAGGCCGTCAGCGCGCCCCAGGCGACGCGCAGAATATCCGGGTCCTGCGCATCCGCATCCACGCAGAACCGCCCCATTTCCACCATCGGCCCCTCAAAGGCCTCCAGCGCGCCGAGTTCATAATACTGCGCCGCATAGCTTTGCCCGATGGCGCGTCCGTGCGGCAGCGGCAGAAAGCGGAAACAACACACCAAACGCTCCGACGCCACATCGCTCACCAACACATGGTCGCACAGGTCATCATAGGCGTCGGCATCAAGCGCATCGGGGGTTCCGAAACACCGCGACCGCAGCGCCTGGGCGCGTGCGATGTCTTCAGGGCAAGCGGCCAGACGCGCCGCGTATCGCCCACGGGTGAGGTTCACCATCCCGGAGTCTCCCGCGAGGGGCACACAGGTCTTCGTGTGCCGTCCCGAAAGAGGTGGCAGGCCATGGCAACGGGATCAAGGTCAGGATTTCCATAAGCTGTCCCTGCGACATCACGCCCGCGCAGCCTGTATGAGGGGCCAACGCCCTGCGTCACCCAGCGGGACCGCCGCGAGGACGATCAACCACCGCCGACGAAATTGCCCAGGTTGATGCCGCCCAGATTGCCGAACAGTTTGCGGATAAAGCTGATGTCGCCATCGCTGGATTTTGTCACGCGACGGGTGATCGGCACGACCTTGCCGTCTTCCAGCCCGTAGTTGACGATATTGTCGACCACGCCTGCCTCGTCAAAGGTGATCGCCAGAATCTCGCGATCCGTCACCGTGGGACGACGCCAGGCAAAGTGGCGCACTTCCGACTCTATATAGTAAAAGCCGGAATTGTTCAGAACGCCGGAGGCATTCGGCACGCCGACAAGATCCTCGACCGTGGCGCGTGTGTCCACGCCCGGCACGATCTGCTGCAACTCATCCTCGGGTGGCATGTACCCATGCGTCCTGTAGTCGGCAGAACACGCACCCAGCACCGCAATGGCTCCCAGCGCAGCAGTTGCGCGCAAGCGTCGCGTGACACGGTGATTGGAGGTGGATCTCGCCTCGGTACGCATGTGCCCCCCTTGTTTTGGCATTCGCGGCCTCGTAAATCGCTTACAAGAGGAAACATCCACAAGCAAGCATTGGCACAGGGGACAAGCATGGCATCGCCTATGGATCCGGGGATCCCTCCCCAAACACGGCTGCGCGTCGCAGACCTGCGGCAGGGCACGCCGACCCGCTTTGCCATTGTACCTGACGCCGAGGACCGCGCAGCACTCGCGGAAACTCTTGGCGCCTCGGCTTTGCGCAAGCTGCGGTTCGAAGGCACGCTGACGCCGCGCGGCGGGCGCGGTTGGGCGCTGGACGCAAAACTGGGCGCGACGGTGGTCCAGCCCTGCATTGTCTCGCTCGAGCCCGTGACGACCCGGCTGGACGAAACCGTGGCACGCCGCTTTGTGCCGCCCTCCGAACTTGAGGCGCCCGAAGCCGGCTCGGAGACGGAAACCCCGGAGGACGACACCCTCGAGCCGCTCGGCGACGTGATCGATCTTGTCGCGCTGATGGCAGAGGCGCTGGCGCTGGCGCTTCCGGCCTACCCGCGCAAGGACGGCGCAGCCCTGGGGGCGGCACAGTTCGCCGAGGACGGTGTCACACCAATGGATGATGAAGCCGTGCGGCCCTTTGCAGGGCTCGCTGCGCTGAAGCAAAAAATGCAGGACGACGGAAACAACTCCTAAGATTCCGCTTGCCAAACCGCAGGTCTTGCGTATTTTCGCGCGCTCATGAGCCAGTCAGACCGGTGGCGCGGGACAGCGGGGAACACCCGGGTCACACCCCGGATTTTTGCCGCAAGATGCCCATAGGACAGAACGTCGACCTAAGTGCTGCCCGCGGCGCGGCTTTGAGAGATATATCGGTGGACATGCGTCTGCTACAGCGACACCGGCGGGCGCGTCCTGCCTTTTACATGAGGTTGAGACATGGCCGTCCAACAGAACAAGGTTTCGAAATCGCGCCGCAACAATCGCCGCGCCCATGACGCGCTGGTCGCTGCGAATCCGAACGAGTGCGACAACTGCGGCGAACTCAAGCGCCCGCATCATGTGTGCCCGTCCTGCGGCCACTACGCTGAGCGCGAAGTGATTGCTCAGGCGGACGACATCGATCTGGACGAAGACGCGGCCTGACGCTTTTCGACGGATCATCTGACATGACACGTGATCAAGACGCGGCTTCTCCTCCGGAGGGCCGCGTTGTGCTCTCTGTCGATGCGATGGGCGGCGATCTTGGTCCGGCGGCAGTGGTTGCCGGGATTGCGCGGTCTGCCCGAAAGAATACCGAACTGCACTTCCTTTTGCATGGCCCGGAAACGGAGCTGTCCCGTCTTGTCGCGCGCAAGCGTGGGCTGTCCGACCGCGTGACGATCTGCAACGCCGAGGACGTGGTGCAGATGGGCGACAAGCCCAGTCAGGTGATGCGCCACGGCAAGGGCACCTCCATGTGGTCAGCGCTGGAATCGGTGCGCAAGGGCGAGGCCACGGTGGCCGTATCCTGCGGCAATACCGGTGCGCTCATGGCGCTGTCGATGATCCGGTTGCGCAAGCTGCCCGGGGTCAACCGCCCCGCCATTGCGATTCTCTGGCCCTCCCGGAACCCGCAGGGATTCAACGTGATGTTGGACGTGGGCGCCGATATTCGCGCCGACGCCGAGGATCTGCTGCAATACGCCCGCATGGGGGGATCCTACGCCCGCAACGGGCTTGGCCTCGAACACCCGCGGATCGGCCTGCTGAACGTCGGCACCGAAGAACACAAGGGCCGTGCGGAACTCAGGGACGCACACGAGTTGATCTCTCGCGAAGCGCAGGCTGGCGCGTTTGAATTCGTGGGCTTTGTCGAAGGCGGCGATATCCCCGGCACCAGCTGCGATGTCATCGTCACCGATGGTTTCACCGGCAATGTGGCGCTGAAGACAGGCGAAGGCACGGCCTCGCTGATCGGCGACCTGCTGCGCGAGGCCTTTGCCTACTCCCCTCTTTCACGCTTTGCCTCACTGCTGGCGATCACCTCGCTGCGCCGCCTGAAAAAGCGCATCGATCCGCGTCGGGTCAATGGCGGCGTCTTTCTGGGCTTGAACGGGACCGTTGTGAAATCCCATGGATCGGCCGATGCCACGGGCATTTCAGCGGCGGTCAAGCTGGCCTACGAACTGGCCCACGCCGGTTTCGGAGAGCGTCTGGCCGCCCGGCTCGCAACCCCGGCCTCAACGCAGACAGACGCGGACGAGCCGCCCAAGGACCCGGGCTTGGGTCTGGGTGGCACCGGGACTGGCGGCGGCGGGATTGGCGGCGGCGGGCTGTCCAGCAGGTCGCCGACCTTCAGATCCTCGGACCAGCCCATCTCACGGCCCGCAAAACCCACCCGCCAGCGTGACATGCAACTGTCACACAAACTCGGTTCGGGTGTTGCCTCTTCTTCGCGCGCGGCGCAGGATGCCGCCGGGCAGAAGGACGCACCATAACATGACTTTACGCGCGACCGTTATCGGGGTTGGCCACTATCTCCCTGACCGCATCGTCGAAAACAAGGAATTCGCAACCGGCCTCGCAGGGTTGATGCCAGAGCCTATCGTGCTGGACACCTCGGATGAATGGATCAAGTCGCGCTCTGGCATCGAACGCAGGCATTTCGCCGCCCCGGGTCAGACGACATCGGATCTTGCCCTGCGCGCCTCAAGGGCGGCGCTGGCCGATGCGGGCCTTGAGGCAAACGACATCGACGCCATCATCGTCGCGACCTCCACCGCTGACCTGACCTTCCCTTCTGCTGCCACAATGGTGCAGGCCGAACTTGGGATGACAAGCGGCTTTGCCTTTGACGTTCAGGCCGTCTGCGCGGGCTTTGTCTATGCGCTCAGCACCGCAAATGCGATGATCGTCTCAGGACAGGCACGGCGCGCGCTGGTGATCGGGGCAGAGACGTTTTCGCGCATCATGAACTGGGAAGACAGGACCACCTGCGTGCTGTTCGGCGATGGCGCCGGTGCGCTGGTCCTCGAAGCGCAGGAAGGCACCGGGACCAACGCCGATCACGGCATCCTGTCGACCGATCTGAACTCTGACGGACGGTACCGTGACATCCTTTACGTGGACGGTGGCGTCTCGACCCAGACCACCGGCCACTTGCGGATGCAGGGCAAGGAGGTCTTTCGCCACGCTGTCGAAAAGCTGTCTGCCACGGCGATCACCGCCATGGACAAGATCGGCATGACGTCGCAGCACCTGAACTGGGTCGTGCCGCATCAGGCCAATATCCGGATCATCGCAGGCACCGCGCGAAAGCTTGGCCTGCCGATGGAGAAGGTGATCGTCACCGTACAGGATCACGGCAACACATCTGCCGCCTCGATTCCCCTGGCGCTGTCGGTGGGCAAGGCCGAGGGCAAGATCAAGGATGGCGACGTCATCGTCACCGAGGCGATCGGCGGCGGCCTCGCTTGGGGCGCGGTCGTATTGCGCTGGTAAGCACCCGGTCATGTTGCGCTGGCAAGCGCCCGGTCATGTTGCGCTGGCTAGCGCAAAAGCGTTGATCTCTTGCAAGTGACCCCAGTTTTGCAGCCTGCTCCGCGCTGAAACCTCACGGCAGCCGGCCCCCACGGCGCATGGTCCAAGGCATGTTCTCCTTCCGCGTAGACTTTCGCCCGAACCGGGCTCCCGCGCCCTGTCCTCGTCACCGCCCGACGAGGGTCACAGATCCTCCCGTAGATAGCGCCCCGACCAATCCGACAGGCAGCGCCCATCTGTCACCAAGGCGTCCTGCGCCCTTGTCTTGACCTGTTCAGAGGCTCGGCGTTGGATCAAGTCAGGGCTTGGGCCGCCGGTCTGATCCCCCGGAAACCGGGCCAGAAACACCGGTCATCGCCCTGCGTCACGCCCCGCGCGCAAAAAAACTGACCTCTCAGCGTGTTATACTTGTCACTTTATCTGTTTGTTAAAGTGGCTTTGCCAAACCATTGATATTGACTTGGCTTTTTGCCCACGCTTAAGTTGAGCCAAATAGCGGGAGGGATGAGTTATGGGGGACAAAACCCTGACGCGCATGGATCTGAGCGAAGCAGTGTTTCGCGAGGTCGGGCTGTCAAGGAACGAAAGTGCGGATCTGGTCGAGGCGGTGCTACAGCACATGTCCGACTCTCTTGTGGCCGGGGAACAGGTGAAGATTTCTTCGTTTGGCACCTTCTCGGTCCGCGAGAAGGCCGCGCGTGTGGGACGAAACCCGAAAACCGGGGAAGAAGTTCCAATCCAGCCGCGACGGGTGCTGACGTTCCGCCCATCGCATCTTATGAAAGACCGCGTGGCCGCGGGAAACAAGGGCTGAGCCCGTCCCCATGCCAAAATCCCGCGACGCATTTCGGACCATCTCCGAAGTTGCCGATTGGCTGGAAACACCAGCCCACGTCCTGAGGTTTTGGGAAAGCAAGTTCACCCAGGTGAAGCCTGTGAAACGTGCCGGCGGACGCCGGTACTATCGCCCCGGCGATATGGAATTGCTGGGCGGAATCAAGAAGTTGCTGCACGAAGACGGCATGACGATCAAGGGCGTGCAAAAGGTCCTGCGAGAGCAGGGCGTGAGGTATGTGTCCGGGTTGTCGTCACAGGTTGCGGATGGTGACGACGAGGGGGTGATCGACGATGCCCCCTACACGGAGGTCCCGGAACAGCCGCTGACCAGCGAGGTCGTGGCCTTTCCGACCCCCGCGCAGGCGCAATTGCCTATGGATATGCCCGCGGTGGAACAGCCACTCCCCGAAGCGCCTCGGCAAGGGTTGGCGCCGCCTTCGGATGAGCCTTTGGCACAGGAGGCTGCCACGGCTGATGCCCCCGAGGCCGAAGAGATCGAGACAGAAGCAGCCGCCGAACAGTCGGGCCTTGCCCCGCAGACACCAGACGACACCACAATCGCTGCCCCCGAAGAGACTGCCCTCCCGCTGGAGGAAGAGGCTCCGTCTGAGGTCGGCATACAGCAAGATGCGGCGGAACCTCTTGAAACCGGGGCAGCGCTTGAGGTCTCTTCGACGGAGGACACCACCGGGATGGAGGCCGATCTCGCCGAGCCTCCGGCACCTGAAGACGTCATCGCCACGACGCCGGACACACCCGGTTTTGATGATCTACCTCTTCCGCAAGCCACATCTGATTCGTCGAATGCGCCAGAAGGCGACAGTGATGCCTCTGCCGAAGCGCTTGATCCCGGTTCGGAAACGCCCAATTCTTGGTCACTCGGTGAGCAACCTGACGAAACACCCCCTGTCGAGGCTCTGGATCCAATCCACGAGACAACTGTTGACGCGTCAGATGATTCGACGACCGCGCTCGAACAGGACAGTGATTCCGCCCCCCTGCCCCATGTGACGGAGCCATCGCCGCCTTCGGCAACAGAGATTGACGCGGGCGCGCCGACAGAGGCCCCCCCGGCTCAAAACGCCTCTGCTCTGCTTGAGACCGCCGAGGCGGAATCGCCACCCGATGTGGAGCCCATGGACACAGGCGCGCCCCTGCCCGAAGAGACCAGTGATCCGCTGGCCGAAGACGCCAATGGTCCTGTGTCGGAGGCCGCCAGCATTCCACTGCCGGAGGCCCCCGCAGAAACCGAGGCGACGGCCATCCATGCGCCTGAAGACGCGCCCCGGATCGCGCCACCACCTGTCGAGGCAACGGAGGTGCCCGCGCCTGAAGCGCTGGAAACCACGCCTGAGATTGCCGCAGTCCCTGCTCTTGATGACACTCCCGCAGAGCAGGTTGATACGCCACTCGCCGCATCGCTTTCGTCAGAACCGGATGGCGTAGAAACCACAAGCGCGCCCGCGGAACCCGTTGAAACAGAAGCTGTTCTTGTGGATGGCCGCTCTCCCGAGGCGGCGCTGCCAAGGCAGAGCGTGGCGCTGCAGGACTTCGAAGCACCCGAAGAAACCGGCCCCGATCACGTGCGTCCGGGCGCGCTGACACAAATGGGTCGGATCGCCGCTCTGGACGGCGAAACCGCAGCGGGTCTGGCCTCTCACCTGCCGCTTTTGCAGGGGCTCCATGCCCGCCTGACAACCCGCCCGGGCTGACCTCACCGCGCGCCTCGCACGACACGAGACGCTGCGCGATGTTTGCCCGTGGAATTTGCCGTCGAGGGGGTTGCCCTTTGCGGCGAAACCAGTATGACACCCAAACGCGTCGGGCTATGGCGCAGTCTGGTAGCGCGTCCGTCTGGGGGACGGAAGGTCGC
>JBELMB010000198.1:0-9436 GCA_042088665.1 Sagittula sp. | reverse complement strand
GCGGTGATTCTGTCGCTGTCGGGTGTGACGACACCTGCCACGGCACAGGTCGACACCCGGATCGACACCCAGGCTGGCCCGATGCAGGCGGAGGCCATCATGACCGGGCTGGACGCGCCCTGGTCCTTTGGCTTTCTGCCCGGTGGCGCCTTGCTCATCACGGAGCGGGCGGGTCGGCTCTGGCGGGTGGCAGACGGCGCGCCGACCGCCGTGGCGGGCTTGCCAGAGGATCTGGCGGTGACCGGGCAGGGCGGCCTGCTGGACGTTCTGGTGCCCGGTGATTTCGCCACGCGGCGCGAGATCTTTCTCACCTATGCGCAGCAACAAGGCCGCGGCGCGGGCACGGCTGTCTACCGCGCACGGCTTTCGGACGATGGCACGCGCCTCGAAGAGGGCAAGACGATCTTTGCCAGCGCGGCAGGACCCACCGGCGGGCGGCACTTTGGCTCGCGCATCGTGGAGGCGCGGGACGGCACCTTGTTTGTCACCATGGGCGATCGGGGCGACCGGCCATCGGCGCAGGATCTGGGGCTGCACAACGGGTCGGTGCTGCGGATCACCCGTGACGGGGCCGTGCCCGCGGACAACCCCTTTGTCGGACAGGCCGGCGCGCTGCCGGAGATCTGGTCCTACGGGCATCGCAACCCGCAGGGCGCGGCGCTGGATGGTTCGGGTCAACTCTGGGTCAATGAACACGGCGCGCGTGGCGGCGACGAGGTCAACGCCGTGGCGCGCGGGGCGAATTTTGGCTGGCCGGTGATCTCTTACGGCACCCATTACAGCGGGGCGCGGATCGGTGCGGGCACCGCCCGGGAGGGCATGCAGCAGCCGGTCCACTATTGGGATCCCTCCATCGCGCCCTCTGGCATGACATTTTACGATGGCGCCGTCTCGGCGTGGCAGGGCAGTGCTTTCGTGGGCTCGCTGAAGTTCGACTATATCGCGCGCCTTTCCGGCGATCCGCTGCGCGAAGTGGAGCAGATCCGCGGCGCAGCCACCGGCCGCGTGCGCGATGTGCGTCAGGGGCCAGAGGGCCATCTGTGGTTTCTCAGCGTCTACGAGGGCGCGCTGTACCGGCTGACGCCCGTGGAGTGAGGAGCATCCTACCTGCCCGCCGCGCCTCAGCACGCAACACGCCGCAGAAGTCAATGGCGCAATCGCCGACTTGAGACCAGCCCACCCCCCGCACAGGGTTGCGGTGTTTCATGGGCTGATTTCAGGGACGGCGAAAATGTATATTTACTGTGCGATCGACGGGACGTCGAACAATGACACCTCGGCAGTGGCGGGCTCTTGCCATCCGGTGGAGGACACGCTCAAGGGCCCCAAAAGCCATGTAAAGCGTATGACAATGCTGGGTTTCGATGCCGTAAGGTATTTTCCGGGGACCACAGACGTAAAGACGGGTGCGAGTTCCCGGAAGATCATCACCGACGCGTGGGATTGGATCATGGCCCGCCGCGCCGAAGGCGGCGCGGACAGCAAGATCTTTCTCGGCGGGTTCAGCCGGGGTGCGGCGGCGTGCCTGGTCCTCGCGCATAACTTTCAAATCGAGAACATTGACGTTCAGGAGATGTATCTGTTCGACGCCGTTGACCGCGCCGTCAGCATGGAGGACGGCTTTACCGCCGTGGTGCCGGGCAATGTCACACGGGCGTTTCACGCGCTGCGCGATCCAAGGGGCCGCAGCCGCCAGAGTTTCGGCAATTGCGGCACAATGGGCACCAATGGCAATCTGGAAACGCATAACTTCCTGACCACCCATGGCGGGATCGGCGGCTGGCCGAATGGCCAGAAAGGCGTCGAATCGTTTTCTATGGGGACCGGGACGGTTGGCGTGGCGACCGATAGCAAGGGGGCGGTCATGCCGAACATCCATGAAACCGCCGAGCCAAGGTCGACGAGGCTCACCGTCGCGCAAGAGGCAAAAGGCATGGGGGAGACCTGGCGCTGGATGTATTCCAAGGGCCTGACCACGGACCGCATGGCGGCCTGATCATGGCGGCCTGATCCGGACGAGGCGCGGTCAGAGTCCGGGGCTTGTCCGGCCCCGGACAATCCCCACGACCTGAGGGGCCACGCGCGCATTTGGCCGCGGATCCTTCCAAACCCGCTGTTTCGGGACGCGCCCTCAGGGTCTTTCATGCACATGCTGCGGGGCGTGAAGCCTGCCGGGTCCCGACCTGACCCGCGCCCGGGCAGGGGTCCCACGTGAGGCGCAGATCAGGCGCGCCCAGGCGGCGTGTAAGCGTAATAGGCGGTGTCGCACATCTCGATGCCGCCATAGTCGAAATTCTTCTCCACCAGACCGGTGCGGGCAAAGCCCAGATGTTCCAACAGCTTGCAGGAGTCCGCGTTGCGCGGATCCACTTCGGCGGTAAAGCACGGAGCCTGCGGAAAGCGCGCCACGCAGGCCTGCAACAGCGCGCCAACCGCCTCGCGCCCAAAGCCCTGTCCCCAATGGTCGGGATGCAGGATGTAGCCGATCTCGAACCGGCGCCACATGCCGACGCGACCGATCAATTGGCCAGCGTGCTCGACGCCGTATTCAAGGTGATCGTCCGGTGCCACCCGTGCAAAGGCCGTGAGCAAGGCCCGCGTCTGTTCGCGGTCTTGCCAAGCGGGCCGGTCCCAGTAGCGCATCGCGCGCTGGTCGCTGAAGATTGCGTGCAAGGTGTCGAGATCGCCCGCGACCAGCGGGCGCAGGGTGAGTCGGGCGGTGTGCAGGCGATCCTCGGTCATCACGGAGCGGATTCCTCACGGGGGTAGAGTGCCGCGTTTTTCAACCGTGGGGTGGTGGATTTCAAGACACTTAATGCGCCTCGCGGGTGTCGATTTCAGATCGATCCTTTGACGCCCGTCATGAGGCCACCGGCGCCTAGACCGACAGCCTTTGTGCATGTGCGCCACGCTCTCGGTAGGGCGTGGTCTCATAATGCGCCCGGTAGCATTTGGAGAAATGCGAGGGGCTGGCAAAGCCGCAGGCCAGCGCCACGTTGATCACGCTCATGTCGGTTTGCATCAGCAGGTTGCGCGCCTTTTGCAGGCGCAGCTCCATGTAATATCGCTTTGGCGAGCGGTTCAGGTAGCGGCGGAACAGCCGTTCCAGCTGGCGGGTCGACATGCCCACTTCCTTGGCGAGGATAGACGGGCTGATCGGTTCCTCGATGTTCTGTTCCATCATCTGGATGACCTGGCTCAGCTTGGGGTGGCGCACGCCGATCCGCGTGGGCACAGACAGGCGCTGGGTGTCCTGATCGGTCCGGATGGAGCTGTAGATCTGCTGATCCGCCACCGCCGTGGCCAGTTCTTCGCCATGTTCATTGGCGATGACCTGCAAAAAGAGGTCGATCGAAGAGGTGCCGCCCGCAGTGGAGATCCGGTTGCCATCGATGGTGAAGACCGATTTGGTCAGGTCGACCTCGTCGAATTCCTCGGCAAAGCTGTCCTGATTTTCCCAATGGATCGTCGCCCGCTTGCCGTCCAGCAGACCGGCACGTGCGAGCGCATAGGTGGCGGTGCAGAGCCCGCCCATCACCAGCCCCTTGCGCGCCTCGCGCCGCAGCCAGGCCAGCAGGCGTTTTGTGGTGGCTTGCTGCACATCCGCGCCGCCACAGACGACGATGCTGTCGTCGCGGTGCAGTTCCTCCAGATCGCCGTCGAGATGAAAAACCGTACCGGTCGAACAGCGGACCTTTTCTCCGCCTTCGCCGACCACGCGCCATTCATACAGCGTCTTGCCCGACATGCGGTTCGCCAGACGCAAACAATCCAGCGCGGCGGCAAAGGAGAGCAGCGTGAAGTTTTCCAACAGGACAAAGACGAACCGCCTTGGCTTTGCCGGGACGGAATCCAACTCGACAATCTGGCGCGTGCTGGGCGGCAGCATCTGACGGCCCCCTTCCTCTTCCGCAAAGCAGGGCGTTTGCCCGCAACCTCGTTGTGCCCCCGCCAGACAAGATGAGTCTGGCAAAAAGAGCGGTCAGGCCAGATGGTCAGAAGGCAAACTCAGCGTCAAGCCGTGTTGCGAAAAACACGGCTGGCCAGAGAGGGGGCCACGCCTTATACGGGCCGTTAACGCTCACCTAGAGGAACCGGAGAGACAAAGATGACCGAGTGGCAGAAATCGAACTGGCGCGCACTTCCGCGGGTTCAAATGCCCGAGTATACGGATGGCGACGCGCTCAACGCTGCTGAAACGCAGTTGGCAAAGTATCCTCCGCTGGTCTTTGCTGGGGAGGCGCGCCGCCTGAAGGGGCATTTGGCCGCGGCCGGACGTGGCGAAACCTTCCTGTTGCAGGGCGGCGATTGCGCCGAAAGCTTCGAGCAATTCTCCGCCGACGCGATCCGCGATACGTTCAAAGTGATGCTGCAGATGGCAATGGTGCTGACCTTTGGCGCCAAGGTGCCGGTGGTCAAGGTTGGCCGCATGGCAGGCCAGTTCGCCAAACCGCGGTCCGCACCGACGGAAACGCAGAACGGTGTCGAACTGCCCAGCTACCGTGGCGACATCATCAATGAGCTGGCCTTCACGCCGGAATCCCGCATTCCCGACCCGCGCAAGATGCTGCAGGCCTACACGCAGGCGGCGGCGACGCTGAACCTGCTGCGCGCCTTTTCCACGGGTGGCTATGCGGATGTGCATCAGGTGCATTCCTGGACGCTTGGTTTCACCGAAGGCGGCAAGGCGGCAAAGTACCGCGAGATGGCGGGCCGGATCTCTGACACGCTGGATTTCATCCGCGCGGCCGGGGTGTCGTCCGAGCAGGCGCATACGCTGCAGTCGGTCGAGTTCTACACCAGCCACGAGTCGCTCTTGCTGGAGTACGAAGAGGCGCTGACCCGTCTGGATTCGACCTCGGGCAAGTGGCTCGCAGGCTCCGGCCACATGATCTGGATTGGCGACCGCACCCGCCAGCCCGACGGCGCCCATGTGGAGTTTGCGCGCGGCGTGCTGAACCCTGTGGGGCTGAAGTGTGGTCCGACCACCACCGTCGAGGATCTCAAGGTCCTGATGCAAAGGCTGAACCCCGCGAACGAAGAGGGCAAGCTGACGCTGATCGCGCGCTTTGGCGCAGGCAAGGTGGCAGAGCATCTGCCGCGCCTGATCAAGGCCGTGAAGGACGAGGGCGCCAACGTGACATGGGTCTGCGATGCGATGCATGGCAACACGATCAAGTCAGCGACGGGCTACAAGACACGTCCCTTTGACAACGTGATGCGCGAAGTGCGCGAGTTCTTTGCCATTCACGAAGCCGAAGGAACGGTGCCGGGTGGTGTTCATTTCGAGATGACCGGTCTCGATGTGACCGAATGCACCGGCGGCGTGCGTGAAGTGACGGAGGAGGATCTCTCCCATCGCTACCACACCGCGTGTGACCCGCGTCTGAACGCGTCGCAATCGCTGGAACTGGCTTTCCTTGTCGCTGAGGAACTGACCCAGCGGCGCCAGAACGCGCAGCAGGCCGCCACGGCCTGAGGGTGTCGCCGCGTTCACCGCGGCGCAACCTGTCTGTGTCGCGTTCACCGCGGCGCAACCTGTCTGTGTCGCGTTCACCGCGGCGCAACCTGTCTGTGTCGCGTTCACCGCGGCGCAACTTGTCTGTGCCCACGGTCCGTCGGTGTGTGACCTGTCTGGGTCGCGGGTCGTATCGCGGTGCGGCCGAGCAGTCTGGATGTCCCGGTGGCGCAATTTGCAGAAGTACTCGGTGCCAAATCGTGCCGGTGCACTTTCCTGACCGCGGCAGGTGGGACCTGACAGAAAATCGAAAGGCCAGATGCGCCCCCGCATCTGGCCTTTCTGCTGCATAGCTCGGTGTTTGCGTGTCGGATACTTGATCGCACGGGCAAACATGTCGCTGGAGTGACGCGGAGCCCGCCTTTGGGCTTCGCTCTCCGGGTTTCGGTCTCTGGGCTTTTGTCTCTGGGCCGCGGCCTTCTGCGCAGGCCGCACCGCTTCATCGGTCCTGAAACCCGACCCTCTTGAAAGCTGTCCAGATCAGAAGCATCCGCCTCGGAGGCAGCCGGTCCCCGGTGATCCGGGGCCCGGTTCGTGAGGTCAGTCGTTGTCGACCACGAGGCGCAGATAGCCGCCACGTGACGGACCTTTGCCATCGTCCTGCGCCTGCGCCGCGCCGCCCGACAGGCTGCGCAATGGCTTCATCGAAACAGCGACCGGCGTGTTGCGCGGTTTTTGGCCAAAAGGCGTGCTGTCTTCGCGAAAGCCCACTGCGGGCGTCTTGTCTAGGTCGATCCTTTGCCGCGCGATGATCCCGGAGGCCGCGTCGTCCGATCCCTTGGGCGCGCCCTTGAGCGCCGGGACCACGTTCATCCGCTGGATCAGGAACCGGCGCGGGGTCCGACCGATTCGGCCATGGGTGATGAGCGCGCCCATGCCCCGTGTCAGATCGCCAAAATCGGAGCGCAGCGGCAAAAGCACCATGCTGGCTTCCATCTCGGGCTTGCCAAAACCGCCCTCGGCAACGAGGTCGATGTGTATGATAGCCGGATCGGCAAAGAGGCTCGCGACCCCCTGGCCAAAACGTTCGCGCTCGGTCGGGGCGATCAGGCTGGACAGGGGCATTCCCGCCACCTGCATGCCCATCAGCTCATTGAGATGCGTGCCCGCAACCCTGATCTTGGCCATGGTCTGCGCGATGCGCTCCATGAGGAAGGCATTCTCGAGCGCGTTCTCTATGCCGCGCGGATCAATCTGGCTGCGCAACGGGACGCTGTCGCCGTCACACAGACCCTGCCAATAGGCTTCGACCTGGCGCAGAGGCGCAAGCCGACGCATCTTTTCACGCTCCGTCATCGAAACGATGCCTTTTCCGTTTCCACCTTTGCCCAACATGTGCTTCGCTCCCTGCATGGACGTAGCGTGGCGGGGCCCCCTTCCACCAAGCATTCTTAAACTTCGTTACAAATACATTTCTAACAGAGCGAAGCCCAAATTTCGCCTCATTTGTTTCGCGAAGGTTAATCGCACAAATCAAACGCCATCTGACGCGCTCCGGCGTGGCTTTCAGCGGCGCAGGGCGCGGCCCGTCTGGCCACAGGCGCGGTGCATCAGCGGGGGCAAGCCTTGCGTTGCGACGCCCCGGAGGCTACCCGATAGACAACGCGGGAGGAGCGAATGCGGCAATCTATGACAGGGTTCGCCAGCGCACAGGGCGCAGGTCAGGGCCTGCAATGGACCTGGGAGTTGCGCGGCGTCAACGGCAAGGGGCTGGACCTGCGCCTGCGCATGCCGGACTGGGTCGAGGGACTGGAGGCCAAAGTGCGCTCTGCAGTGGCCAAACCCTTGGCACGTGGGAATATTCAGATCTCGCTCAAGCTGGTGTCGGATGGCGAAGAGGGGGCGCTTCGGCTGGACCCGGCGCAGTTGGATCGGGTGCTCGACGCCATGACCCTGATCGAGACACAGGCGATGGAACGCGGCCTGTCTCTGGCGCCGTCCACCGCCGCAGAGGTCGTCGGCCTGCGCGGCGTCATGACCGCAGAGGCGGGCGCGGTGGACCAGCCGGTCTTGCTCGCGGCACTGATGGCCGATTTCGACAGCGCGCTGCAGGGTTTTGTCGCGATGCGAAAGGCCGAAGGGGCTGCGCTGAGCGACGTGCTCACGCGACAATTGGGCGAGATTGCGAAATATGTTGGACAGGCGACCGAGGCCGTCGAGGCCCGCGGCGCAGAACGTGGCAACCGCCTGCGGGCGCAACTGGCCCGCGTCATGGACAACACCGATGGGGTCGAGCCCGCGCGCATCGCGCAGGAACTGGCACTCATCGCCGTCAAATCGGATGTAACCGAAGAACTCGATCGCCTCGTGGCACATCTGGATGCCACGCGTGCCCTTTTGGATAGTCCGGGCGCCATTGGGCGCAAGCTCGACTTTCTGTGTCAGGAGTTCAACCGAGAGGCCAACACCCTGTGTTCGAAATCCGGCGATGCAGCGCTGACCCAGATCGGTTTGGCGCTGAAGACGGTGATCGACCAGATGCGTGAACAAGTCCAGAACGTGGAGTGAGCGATGACCCCTCTGAACCGCCGCGGCCTGCTGATCATCCTGTCCTCGCCTTCCGGGGCAGGCAAATCGACCCTGTCGCGCAAGCTGCTTGCCTGGGACCAGAGCCTGAGCTTTTCGGTTTCGGCCACCACCCGAAAGCCGCGGCCCGGCGAAGTGGACGGCACGCATTATCATTTCATGAACGAAGACGGGTTCAAACGCTCGGTTGCGGATCAGGGCATGCTGGAACACGCCTTTGTCTTTGGTCATTTCTACGGCTCGCCCCGTGCGCCGGTCGAGACGGCCATCGGTGAGGGGCGCGACGTGCTGTTCGACATCGACTGGCAGGGCGCGCAGCAGATCGTGAACTCCGGGCTGGGACAGCACACCTTGTCGGTTTTCATCCTTCCGCCCTCCATCGCCGAGCTGCGCAGGCGGCTCGAAGGACGCGGGCAGGACGCGCCCGACGTGATCGGCAAGCGCATGCAGAAAAGCTGGGACGAGATCAGCCATTGGGGCAGCTACGACTATGTGCTGGTGAACGACGATCTGGACGACACCTTTGCCAAGTTGCAAACCATCGTGACCGCCACGCGCTTGCGCCGGTCGCAGCAGCCAATGCTGGTGGACCACGTGCGCGGCCTGCAGACTGAATTCGAGGATCATTCATGACAGTATATGGATTTGACGGCGTCGTGCCCGAGGTGGCAGCGGACGCATGGGTCGCGCCCGACGCCAATGTCATCGGTCGGATCGTGCTGGAGGCTGGCGCCAGCGTCTGGTTCGGCGCCACGTTGCGCGGCGACAACGAAGAGATCCGCATCGGTGCGGGATCCAACGTGCAGGAAAACTGTGTCTGTCACACGGATCTGGGCTATCCGATGTCAATCGGTGCAGGATGCACCATCGGGCACAAGGCGATGCTGCACGGCTGCACGATCGGTGCCAATTCCCTGATCGGCATGGGGGCGACGGTGCTGAACGGCGCCCGGATCGGTGAGAACTGCCTGATCGGGGCAGGGGCGCTGATCACCGAAGGCAAGGAGATCCCAGACAATTCGCTTGTGATGGGGATGCCGGGCAAAGTGGTGCGTGTTCTGGATGCAGAGGCCATCGAGGGGTTGAGACGCTCGGCCCGCGGCTACCAGGAAAAGGCCCGCGCCTTCGCAGAGACGCTCAGGCCAGTGTAAGGCCTGTTTCGGCCGGGATCTTTGCCGCCGGTTGGCCGTTGTCCGGGATGCTGCCACGTGACGGTACGAGGGCGACCCCAATCGGGGCCAGTCTGAACGGAGCCAGTCTGAACGGAGCCAGTCTGAAGGAGCCAGTCCGAACAGGGCGTTTCCGAACTGTTCGTGTCCAACGCCAAATCGGGTCTGAAAGGGCGATCTGAGCAACCATCGCGCAGTGAGACGCAGGGCGCGGTGGGGGGTG
>JBELMB010000030.1:24832-41313 GCA_042088665.1 Sagittula sp. | reverse complement strand
GGATGCTGTTCAACACGCTTTACAACGTGGTGGACATGTATTTCGCCGGGATCCTGTCGACCAGCGCGCAGGCCGGGCTGGCGCTGGGATTTCAGGCGTTTTTCATTGCGATGTCCGCGGGGATCGGCCTTTCGGCGGCCATGGGCGCGCTGGTGGGCAACGCGCTGGGCCGTGGCGACGAGGCCGAAGCAGGCCGGATGGCCACCCAGGGGCTGGTGCTGGCCTGCGTGGCGGCCGTGGTGTTGATCATCGCCGGGACCTGGTACGGACCGAGGGTGATCGAGGCGGTGTCAGAGCCGGGTCCCTACCGCGAGGCCGGTGTCCGCTATTACCTGTGGTTGTCACTGGCGATGCCGGGGTTCCTGCTGGCGTTCACTTGCAACGGGATCCTGCAGGCGCATGGCGACGCACGGTCGTGGCAGCGCGCGCTGATGGTGGCCTTCTTTGCCAATATCGTGCTGAATCCGTTGTGCATTTTCGGTGTGCCTGGGTTGTGGGGCGGGATGGGATTTGACGGACTGGCGGTCTCCACGGTGCTCAGCCAGACCGGCGTCATGGTCTTCTTGCTGGTCCGCGTGGCGCAATTGCCGGTCATGAAGGGCGTCACGCCCCGTCGCTGCACGCCCGAGCGCGGAGCCTTTGGCGTGATTGCCCTGCAGGCGATGCCGACCAGCTTTTCCTTTCTCGTGATGATCCTGTCCGCCTTTGTGGTGCAGTTCGCGCTCAAGGGGTTTGGCGAGCACGCGATTGCCGGTTACGGCGTGGCGATCCGGCTGGAACAGATCCTGCTCTTGCCGATCATGGGCGTGACCAACGCGCTTTTGCCCATTGCGGCGCAGAACTTTGGCGCGGGGGATTTTGACCGCGTGCGCGCCGCGTTCCGGTCCTGCCTGACGATTGGCGGGATCATGACGCTGGCGGCCTTTCCGATCCTTTGGCTGCTGGGCGGGCCGATCCTGCACCTGTTCACCGATGACCCGGAGGTGGTGCATGTGGGCCTGCTGTATCTGCGTGTCGAAAGCTTCATCCTGCCGGCCTATATGGCGCTCTTCGCGATCACGGCCTTTTTGCAAGCGATGAAGCAGCCGATCTGGACGCTTTGGATCAGCCTCTACCGGCAAGCCTTTGGGATTGCGTTCTTTGTCTGGCTCTTTGTGGGGGTGCTCGGGATGGGTGTTCTGGGGGTCTGGCTGGGCGTGGCGGGTGCGGTGGTGACCGGCGTCGGATTGGGCTTTGCCATTGCCGTCCATGTGGCGCGCGGCGCGATGGGCGGGCTCTGGTCCGGCGCGGCGCAGGGGCAAACGGGCCAGATCTGACAGCGCCGGTGGTGAACAGTTCGACGCCCGGATCTCTGGCCCGAGCGGCAAGCCCCCAAGGGTTTCAGACCCGTTCGTGATCGTCTCGGGCGACTCGGGCGTTTCAGGCGTCGCGGTTCAGCGCGGTGCGGAACCGTGTCCGGGCCTGCGCGCCGTGAATATAGTCGTAGTCCCGTGGGTGGGGGGCGCCGGGATGGATCTCCAGCGCGGTCATCTGAGGCCCCGGCAGCGCCAGCAGTCCGGGCAGCGCCGCCTCAAAGCCCGCCAGATCGTCAAACCCGCGGCTGCCGGCATAGCCCGCTGAGCGCGCAAACCCGGCAAAATCGACCTGCTCCGCATTGGGCAGCGGGTGCGCGCCGTTCACTTCGTAGGTGCGGTTGACGAAGGCAAAGTGATACAGGTTCTCCGGCGCAGCGCCCGCGATGGTCACCAGCGACCCAAGGTTCATCAACAGACTGCCGTCCCCGTCAAACACAAAGACCCGCCGCCCCGGGTTGGCCAGCGCCAGCCCCAGCCCGTGCGAACTGGCCTGTCCCATGGCGCCGACGGCCACATAGTTCAGATCCCGCGGGGCGAGCGCCATCCAGTCGAAATTCGTCTGGTACACGGCAACGACGATGTCACGCCCGGCGACATGGGGGATCAATGCGCGCAGCGCGGCGTCTCGGGGCATGGTCACGGGGTCGGGGCCCTTCCGATCAGGAACACATGGGGGTGGCTGCCGCGATAGGCGGCCTCGATGCGGTCGGGGATCGGGGCCACGTCGGCGGGACCTTCGATCAGCGAATGGGGCAGGCCCATGGCGTCCAGCACCGGACGCACGATGCGCACGCCGTAAGAGGCCGAGGCCTCCGGGGGGCGGTCCGGCTCCTTGCCCTGCAGGCCGACCATCATCACGACGGGCAGTTGGTAATCGACCCCGATGGCGCGGATGGCGTTGAGCGAATCCATCAGGCCGGTCTGCTGCATCATCAGCACGGCCCGGGTGCCATTGTAGGACATGGCGCCGCAAATGCTGACGCCTTCGTCCTCCTTGCAGATGCGGGTCAGGCGCAGCTCCGGGTCGGTCGACACGGGCCAAAGGAGACCCGCGCTGGTCACGATGTCGGGCAGGGCGACGATCTCGCGCACGCGCGCGGATTTGATCGCGGCAATCAGTGCTGCGCCAGAGGGGGCTTCGGGCGCGGTCACGCGCGGGCCCCGAGAAAACCGGCCAGTTCCCGGATCACGGCGTCATTGTGAGCAGGCAGGCCAAGGGTGATGCGCAGATGATCCGCCAGCGCCGGAGCCGCGAGTTGCCGGACAAGGATGCCCTGCGCCGCAAGCCAGTCCGCCGCCTGTGCGGCGGACCGCGCCGGATCGGGAAATCCACACAGCACAAAGTTGGTCTGGCTGGGCACCGGTTCCAGTCCGAGGCCGGACAGGGCCTCATGCAGCCGACGGCGTTCGCTGATCGTCTCGCGGCGGACATGTTCGGTATGCGCGTGATCCTCCAGCGCGGCCAGCGCGGCAGCGGCCGAAGGCGCGGCCACCGGAAAGGTCAGCCCGATCCGGCGCAGGATATCGACCACCGCGGGCGGCCCGTAAAGCCAGCCGACCCGCGCGCCCGCAAGGCCAAAGATCTTGGAAAAGCTGCGCGTCATCACGACATTGTCGAATGCCTCCACCAGATGGTGGGGGGACTCGTGCCCCGGTGCGTCGACATATTCCTCATAGGCGCTGTCGAGGATCAGCATCACGTGCCCGGGCAGGGCAGCATGCAGGCGGCGGACCTCTGCGCCCGGCAGATGCGTGCCCGCCGGGTTTTCGGGATTGGCGAGAAAGACGATCCGCGTGCGCGCGTCAACCGCATCGATCAACCGGTCCACAGAGGGCACAAAGGCGTCATCGGGCACAGAGATCGCCTCTGCCCCGCAGGCATGGGCGTAATTTGGCACCTTGAGGTAGCCATGCGCGCTGCGCAGCAATGTCTCCCCCGGGCCGAGGTAGGCGCGTGCCACGCGGGCCAGCAGGTCGTCAGAGCCCTGTCCGCAAATGATGCGTTCCGGGTCCAGTCCAAAGCGCGCGGCGATGGCGGGGGCCATCAACCGGTCCGGAAACTCGAAATAGCGTTCGATCCCGGTGACCGCCTGCCGCGCGGCCTCTGCGGCCCTTGGGCTGGGTCCGTAGGCGCTTTCGTTGGAATGCAGTGCCAGCAATTCCTGTCCCGGGGACTGTACCGGCGGGGCGACCATATGCGCCTTGATGCGCTCCAGTCCCGCGCGGGGAACAGGCTGAGAGGTTGAGATCGGGCTGGGGCCGGGCATCGCGTACTCCTTTGGTCCGCAACATGCGCCGGTTCCGGGCAGAAGAAAACTGCCGTGTTCGTCCGGGCCATGCCATAACACCTGTATCAGCCGAAGGAGCCGCAGATGTCATCACCGCCCGAAAGCCGCCTGTATCTGAACCTGGACCTTGATCTGCCGGGCCGGCAGGTGGGCGATCTCTGGCTGCGCCACTCGGACAACAGAGTGCCCCTTGGGTATCACCCGATCCCGGTGATCAGCCTGAAGGGCGGCGCGGGCCCGCGCGTTCTGATCACCGGTGGCACCCATGGCGATGAATTCGAAGGCCCGTCGGCGATGATGCGGCTGGCCGGCACGCTGGACCCGGCGGCGCTGCGGGGGCAGGTGATCCTGATCCCGGGGCTGAATGCACCGGCCTTTGACGTCTCCGCGCGGGTCTCGCCGCTGGACGGGGGAAATCTCAACCGGGCTTTTCCGGGGGACCCTGACGGCGGGCCCACGGCGATGATCGCGGATTACATCGAGCGCGTCCTGCTGCCCACATGTGATGCGGCCATTGATCTGCATTCCGGCGGCAAGGCGTCGTTCTTTGCGCCCTGTGCCTTGGCCACGCGGGTGGCGGACCCGGTTCTGGATGCTGCCAACCTTGCGCTTGCGCGCGCCTTCGGGATGCCCCTGATCTGGGAGTTGGGCGTGCACAATGACAGCCGCTCGGTGAATGGGGCGGCAGAACGCGCGGGCGTGCCGATGATCGCCACGGAACTGGGGGGCGGTGGCGGTGTCGATCCGGGGATCACCGACGCGACCGAAGCGGGATTGCTGCGGTGCCTTGCGCATCTTGGGCTGGTGGGCGCGGCGCCCGCGCCGGTGCAGGCCCGGCACGTCACGATTGCATCGGCCCAGCATGGCGTCTTTGCGCCCTTTGACGGGCTGTATGATCGGGCCGTCACGGCCGGGCAGGAGGTGCGGGCGGGCGATCCGGCGGGCTGGCTGCATTTCCCCGACGCGCCAGAGCGCGCCTCGCAGGCCTTGCATTTTCCCGCAGATGGGTTCGTGCTGGCGCATACCTGCCGCGGGCGCGTGCGGCGGGGCGATTTGCTGGCGCTGGTGGTGCAGGACGTGGTCGCAGAGGCTTGACCACGCGGCCCCCGACCGGTCGCCCGGGGTGCGGTTGCTTTTGGGGTCGGTCGTCTGCCTGCGTCACGAGGGGGCTCCGCGCCAGACGCCTTGGTCAACGACGCGGCGCGCGTTTGCGTCAAGGTGCGGTTCACCGATGACTGATGCAGCCCGTTTCGCCGCGCGCTTGGCTGAGTGGCCAATGCACCGCCTGTGCCGCGTCCTGGCCTGTCCAACTCCCCGGTGGGCCGCGGCGACATCGCCTTTCCCCGGGATCTTGCGGCGGGCTGTTTGGGGTAGCCATCCAAGGCGCGCGATCTGCACCCTCGGGCATGTGAGGGCGGTGCGACGCTTGCCAAAACGGAACGCGCAAGAGCCGCCCCCTTGTGCGAACCTCTCGTGCCAACCGGTGGGGCGGGCCCGGGCAGATCCTCTCTTCCCGCGGGGGGCTTGGCGACCTCGCGGCGCGCGATGGCGCATGGCAAACGAGCCTCGACCCGCACCGCAATGAACCCATGTGCGGGAGCCGCCTCGCCACTTGTGTTGAGGCACCTGAGGTGCAATTAAATCCCGCGAGGGCAGGCCAAGCCCGTTGCGTCAAGCGAGGTGGGACATGTCCAGAATCGTGGTGTCATTGACAACCGTGCCGTCTCGCGTTGCCAGCTTGCACCGGACGCTTGACAGCCTGCACCGGCAGGACCTTGTCCCGGACGCCATCGAGTTGAACATTCCAAGGCAGTATTCCCGGCGCGACATGGGCCACATCGCAGCGGCGGATCTGCCCAAGGGCTGCGCGCTTTTCCTGCAAGATGAGGACCTTGGCCCGGCGACCAAGGTTTTGCCCACGGTGGCGCGCTACCGCGGTCAGGACGTGATGATCGTCTATTGCGATGACGACCACGAGTATGATCCGGGCTGGTTGCGCAGGCTGGTCTCTGTTGCGCAGCGTCACCCCGAGGCCGTCGTGGCCGAAAGCTGCGTCTCGTCGCGGCGATGGGAGACGCAGTTGCGCTGGAAGCGCAAGGGGCCGCTCTACCGGGCCGGGCGCGCGGCGTCGCTGGGTATGTGGAAGCCGATGCGTCGGGATCATCACCACTGCGATGTGGCAGAGGGGTTGGGCGGCGTTTTGATCCGCCCGCATTTCATCGATGCGGTCGGCTTTGACATTCCCGGTCCGCATTGGGCCGTGGATGACGTCTGGCTGTCGGGGATTTGCCAGAAGAACGGCCACGACGTCCTCTCGACCCGGGGGCGTTCGGATCTCGGCGCGCGGCCTGTTCAGGTCGCGGGGGAATGGCTGCACCATGTCGACGCGCTTTGCGAGATGACGGTCGAAGGGCAGACACGCCTGCAATCCAACGTCGATTGCATCCGCTACATGCGCAGACGGTTCGGTGTCTTTGCCGGACCCCGGTTCGTGGCTGGGCGGCCCGGAGCGAAGGCGCTGGCGCGCGGTGCCCCCCACGAAGACATGCTGAGAGGGCGGCGCGAGGTCTGACGCCGAGGGTTCAGGCGATGGATCCCGACATGGGTCCGACTGGCCATCAGGTCACGGCTTTGCGCTGTTTGCAGGACGGCGCGCTTGATCGCGCGCCCATCGGACACGTGGCCAGCCTGTTGCCGAATGCGGGGTCTGTTGCCGCTCTTTCGGCGCGGGGGGCAAAGGTGCCCCGACGGGAGCCTGCCGCAAAACCAGCGCCCGCCACGTCCCTGCAACACGCCAATGGCCCGTCGCATGGGATGGTCCCCGTCACCCGAAGTCCACCTCAGGCATAGGCCGTGGGGTAGGGGAATTCATTCGCCTGCGTGATCTGCAGACGCGCCATGCGTTCGATCAGTGCGGACCGCGTGGCGCCATGGGCCGGGTCGTCCCAGAGGTTCACCAACTCTTCGGGATCTGCATCGAGGTCGTAGAGTTCCCCCCATGTGACCCCATCGAACAGCGACAGCCGCCAGTGGTTGTGCCGCAGGGTGTGCACGCGCGGTGGCCGTCCCAGCACCGGGTTCATTTCCTGATGGTCATACTGGATCAGCGCCGTGGACCGCCCGCCTTCCAGAAGCGAGACCCCCTGCATCCCGATGGCCGGTTCGACCCGCGCCCGTTCAAGGATTGTCGTGCCAATGTCATGGGTCTGGCCGATGTCGCTGATCTCGGCCGGGCCGGGCCGGTCCGGGTCCGACCAGATAAAGGGCACATGGGTGACCTCCTCATAGGCGGCGGCGCCCTTGAACAGCATGCCATGGTCCCCCAGATGATCGCCATGATCGGTGGTAAAGACCGTGACCGCGCTTTGAGCGCCGGGCGCCGCGCGCACGCGGCCGACCGCGTCGTCGATCATCGAGATCATGCCGCATGTCAGCGCCTGCGCCTCGCGGGCCTCTTGCACGGTTGTGCCAATGGCGCTCTTGCCCTTGAGTTTGGCGCGCCCGCTGCTGCGGGCCTCCAGCACGGCGGCCACATGGGGCGGCGGCGTCCAATCCCCGGTCTGCAGGGCGGCGGGCACTTTCATGTCGGCGGGGTCGTACATGTCCCAGTAACGCCCCGGCGGATTGAACGGGTGGTGCGGGTCCGGAAAGGAGACCATCAGGAAATACGGCTGATCCGAGTTTTCCTGCGCCTCCAGCCAGGCCGCGGCGCGCTCCGCGATGTAGCTGGTGGCGTATAATTCTTCGGGCAGGGCGGTGCGGACCGCCTGGGGGCAGGTATAGTCATGCGGCAGTTGGTTGTCGGGGCCCAGCAGCTGTTCGGCATCCGGTGCGCGCTCCAGCAGCCAGTTGCGGTAGTTGCCGAGGTTTCGGTCCCCGTGCCGCGTGACCAGTTCGACATGGTCAAAGCCGTAAAAGGGCAGCGGCGTATCAAAGGCGTCGTGCGCGGGATCCTCTGCCGTGCAGCTGGCCAGATCATGGCGCACCGCCTCCGACAGCGGACCTTTTGCGCGGTGAAAGCCCTCGCGCGGCTCGGACCGGGGCAGGGCCGGGGGATTGCCGGAGAAGGGCTGCAAGTGGCTCTTGCCGATAAGCGCGGTCTTGTAGCCTGCGTCGCGCAGAAGATCGACGAAACTCACGTTCTTGCGGTCCAGCGGGATGCCGTTGCAGCGCACCCCGTGGCTGGCAGGCATCCGGCAGGTCATGAAACTGGCGCGGTTGGGCATGCAGACCGGGCTGGTCACGTAGAACCGTGACCATTGCGTGCCGCTGGCGGCCAGCGCGTCGATGTTCGGCGTCTTGAGTACCGGATGACCGGCGCAGCCAAGGTAATCCGCCCGGTGCTGGTCGGTCATGAACAGGATGAAGTTGGGGCGCTTCGTGTCAGGTTGTTTTGGCATCTGGACCGGGTCTGTTGTGCAGGAAAAGGACAAGTCCAGAGGCCGCGGTGGCCGCGATCCAGACGGTTTCGGGCTTCATCATCAAAAGCGCGGACAGCGCGAGGCGCAGGACGATTTCCCAAGCGGGCAGGGCGCGCCGGTCAAACCCTGCCAGGGCCGAAGACAAGAGATACAGCGCCAGCATGAAGCGCGCCAGCAACAGCACGAGGGCCCCGAGATGAAGCTCCCCGTCATAGCCTTGCAGGAACCCGCCACCCGAAGGGTCAAGCACCGCCTCGGTGATCAGCAAGAGCTCCGGGTGGAAGGCAAAGACAAAGGGCACCACGAACATCACGATCCCCGATTTCACGGCAGAGGCCGCCGTGGCCATCGGTTCGGCCTTTGTGATCGTCGCCGCGGCAAAGGCCGCAAGCGCCACCGGCGGGGTGATTGCGCTGGCCACCGCAAAGTAGAAGATGAACATATGGGCGGTGAACAGCGACAGCCCGAGGCCCGCCAGAACCGGCCCCATCAGAAGGGCCGCGTTGATATAGGCGGGCACGGCGGGCATCCCCATGCCCAGCAACACCGCAAGGAACATGGTCAGCAACAATGCCATGAACTGGAACAGTTGCGAGCCACTGCCACCAAGGTTCAGCCCGTTCAGCCATGCCAGCACATCCAGCGACAGAAAAATCGGCAGACCGGTGAAAGACAGGCAAAAATCGATGATCGAGACCGCGAGGAACATCAGGTAGAGCGTGGAAATCAGCACCCCGGCCCCCGACAGCGCATCGACGATCTTTTTCGGGCGGGCGCGCACCTCGGGGTCGAGAAAGAGCAGCGCGAGCAGCAAAAGCACCGCCCACCAGCCCGCCGCCCCGGCCGCGCCTGCGGCGTTCTGGATGGCCATTTGCACCCAGCTGAGGCTTTGCACCTGGCAGCCGGTGTCGCTGAACACACGTTCCGCGCCCAGCACGCCGCCCAGCAGGCCACAGCCCACCGCGTCTTTCGGGGTCAGCAACAGCGCGAGGATCGTCAGGATCGGGCCAAAGATCATCGCGAGGTTCAGGAAATCCTGCCGTTCGAGGATCATGTCGTCGGTGATTTCGCCAATCGCGGTGATGTTCTGCTTGCGCGACTGGAACACCGCCGAGAGGAACAGGCAAAAGAAATAGGCCGCCGCGGGGATCACCGCCGCGATGATCACCGATGAGTAGGGGATCGCCGTCAGCGAGGCGAGGACAAAGGCCGCCACCCCCATGACCGGCGGCATGATCGACCCACCAGACGAGGCCGCGGCCTCGACCCCGCCGGCAAACACCTTTGAGAACCCGCGTTTGAGCATCATCGGGATGGTCAGCACGCCGGTCGACAGCACGTTCACGATCGGCCCGCCCGAGATGGTGCCGAACATCGCCGAAGACACGATTGCCGCATGTGCAGGTCCGCCACGCAGGTGTCGCGTCCAGCGGAACGCCAGCTTGATCAGCGACCGCCCGCCAGCCGAACTGCCAAAGAGCGAGCCCAGCACGAGGTATGGGAAGATCGTGTTCAGAACGATGTCCATGAAGCGGCCCAGCAGGCCGGAGGAGTTGTTGACCAGCACGTCGTGCACCCTTGGCCGTCCATCGGCCAGCATGCGCGGCTCCCCGGCGAGCTTGGTCACAAGGTATTTGTTCACATCATCGGGGCCGTAGAAGTACCAGACCAGCACGGTCAGCAGGGTATAGGCCGAGATCAGGATCGCCACGATCACCAGCGGCAATCCCCAGACCTTGACGTTGTAGGACAGGAACACCGCAATCGCGAGACCGACGATCAGCACCAGCCAGCCGCCGGTGGTGTTCACGCATTGCGGATCTTCGACGGTGGTCGGGGCGGACAGCCCAAAGCTTTCGTTGAAGGCGGCGGCGGCGGCGAGGCTTTCCTCGATCAGGCGCGCCCGGTCGCCGTTCAGGCGGTCGACGAGACAGACGGATTCGATTTCAACCAGATAGGTGAGCGAGATGGTGAAGGCCATGAGCACCATCGCGACATCGAGGCAAAGACCCAGCTTGCGACGCAGCGGCGACCGGTCACGCCAGTCGCGCCACATGGAATGCTTGAGCACCACGATGACCATCATCAGCGCAAAGAAACAGGGGTAGAACCATTCGAACGGGAACTTGCGCAGCTTGGCGCCGTCCTGCCCCAGTATCGTCGCCGCAAAGGCGTCGTAACCGGGGATCCCCGGTGTGGAATTGACCAGCCCGATCAGCACCATGGCCACGGAAAGCACGTAGAGCAGCCGTATCGACAGGCTGCGCTGTGCGGTGGCTTCGGGTGATGCGTCAGACATACTGATCCCTCAATAGCGAAGCCGCCGGGCGCGGGTGAGGCGCCCGGCGGTCTGGTCGTTGTGTGCGGCGATTACTTTGCGCAGTCCGGAAGCGTGTAACCGGCCTCTTCCCACGCGGCGACGGCGCCGGGGTGGTACTTGATCGGGTTGGGGCCGCACATGTCGGTCAGGGCGACATCGGTCTCGCCATGCCATGTCACCGACATGAAGGGCGCCTTGGCGTGGTAGATCGTTTCGATGTTCTCGATAAAGGCCGCGGTCAGCGCCTTGGCCATGTCGAAATCCATGTTCTTGTTGACGATGTCCGCCCCAACGGTGCCGGGACCGCGGAAATTGTCATCCTCGGAGATCACGGTCACGCCCTCGGTATAGCCCATTTCGGACACGGGCATCGAAAAGCGCACGGTGCCGGGCAGCTTGGCCACGTTCTTGAATGCATCGCTTTCGTAGACCTCGTTGGAGATCGAAAAGATCGTCATGTTGCCCGAGGCCAGCGCCGCGGAGATCCGCGGATCAGGAAAGGACATGGGCAGCACAAATGCATCGGCAGAGCCGTCCTGCATTGTCTTGACCGCCTGACCCCAGTTCACCTGCACACCGGTGTAGCCCGCGCCTTCTTCGAGGCCGGTGTTGGATTTGATCAACAGGCGGGCATTGGTCAGCGCCGCGCCGCGGGGTGGACCGTTGTAGATGGTCTTGCCCTCGACCGCGTCCCAGCCCGAGATATTGGCGCTGTCATACGCGAACAGCCCCTGCACGGACACACGGTAGGTGTAGAGCGCCGCAAGATTGCCGGCCAGGTCCGCGCCCTTTTCCGCGCCGAGGCCTGCATAGGGCCCCACGCCGCGCGACAGCAGGAACGGCAGGATAAAGGGAGCCGCCGCGATGTCGGTCTTGCCCTCGGCCACGTTCTGCACGGAGTTGGTCAGGGTCTGGCCCGCGGTGACCTGAATGTCCGCGATACCGGCCTTGGCCGCCGCTTCGGACAGCGAGATGATCGAAATGCCGGGCGTTGTGTTCGGCGCCGCCGTCTCAGCCGTCAGCAGCGTCTGCGCCTGCGCGCTGGCTGCAAGGCACAGCGCCGCTGCGACGCCTGCGATGGTCTTTCTTGACATCAGGTTTGACATTGAGTTCCTCCCAAGGTGTCGTTGCAAGTGACCCTTCCATGTGACGCCGGGACGCGGTGTTCGGCCTGGTGTTTCACGGTAGGGTCAAAATATCGATTTTTTCTTGTGTCCGAAGTATTGGCTAGAATAGGACTTCAATCAATGCCCGACCTGAAGCTTTTTGTTGCGCCCAACACATGCGCCCGTGTCCCGACCATCGCGTTGGAGGAGATCGGCGTACCGTTCGAGACGGAACTGGTGCGCACCGCTGCCAACCAGCAGAACTCCCCTGAGTATCTCAAGGTGAACCCGAAGGGCAAGGTGCCGGCCCTTCTGATCGATGACGTGCCGCTGACGGAGAACGTCGCGATCCTGAGCTGGCTCAACACCCAATACCCGGAGGCCGGTCTCCTGCCGAAGGTCGCGGGAAAATACGAGTCTCTCGGGACCTATGAGACCTTGTTGCAAACGGCTGATATCTCGTTCTTTTCGGCGACTGTGCACCCTTTGGTGACACGTATCGCCATGCCGGTGAAATTCATCGCCGACAAGGATCTGTCGTTCGAGATCGTGCGTCCGGTGGCGATCGAAGGGATGAACGCGGTGATGAAGAAGATCAACGCGCGGCTGGACAACGGGCCATGGTGGTACGGCGACACATGGTCGGTGATCGACGGCTACCTCTACTGGGTCTGGAGCAGGATCACCGGCGTGGGCTACGATGGCTCGGCCTATCCCAACATCCTCCGGCACCACGAATTGTGCAACGAGCGCCCCGCCGTGCAGCGGGCGATGGCGCGCGAGGCCGTGAACATCGAAACCCTCAAGGCCGAAGGCCTGTTCATCCCGCCACGGTGATGCGCAGGCACGGGAGGGGCACAGTCACGGGAGCACAGGCACAGGGCACATGGTCGCGAAACAGGCGCCGGATATCGACCCGGGTGTTGGCCCGGGCCCCGGTCTGAATTGAGGTCTGGTCTGAAAGAAGGTCGGGTCTGCAAGAAGGTCTGTTCTGAGAGTAGATCTGGCGCGTTTCGGATCCTTCGGGACGCACATACCCCTGACGCAGGACATGCGGCGCCGACCCGGTCCAAGCAATCACGCAGCAGGTGAAGGAAGCAGCAATGAACGTCCTCTGGATCATGGCAGACCAGTTGCGCTGGGACTATCTCAGCTGCTACGGTGCCACGCATATCCACACCCCGAACATTGACCGCCTCGCCGCGCAGGGCGTGCGGTTCAACAAGGCCTATGTGCAATCGCCGATCTGCGGTCCAAGCCGCATGAGCTTTTACACCGGGCGTTACGTGCGCAGCCATGGCGCCACGTGGAATGGCTTTCCCTTGCCCGTAGGGGAGCCGACGCTGGGCGACCACTTGCGCGAGGTCGGTGTGAACAGCACTCTGGTCGGTAAGACCCACATGCGCCCGGATGTCGAAGGCATGACGCGGCTGGGCATCGACCCCCAAAGCCCCATCGGCGCGCGGGTCAGCGAAGGCGGGTTCGATGTCTTCGTGCGCGATGACGGCACCAATGCTGCAACGGATGCGCATCGCAACGCGGAGGATTACGAGGCCTATCTGCGCGCCCATGGCATGGGGGGCACGACCCCTTGGGAGGAATGGGCCAACACCGCCATTGGCGCGGATGGCCAAAAGAAAAGCGGCTGGCTGCTGGAAAGCGCGCCGCTGCCCGCCCGCGTTCCCAAAGAACATTCAGAGACGGCCTGGCTGACCACCCGCGGCATCGAATTCATCGAAAAGCAGGGGGATGATCCCTGGCTGTGCCACCTGTCCTACATCAAGCCGCATTGGCCCTACCTCGCCCCTGCGCCCTACCACGACATGTACGGCCCGCGGGATCTGCCGCCGGTCAACCGGCGCGATGGTGAACATGCACATCCCTTGATGCAGACATGGGCCAACACGCGGATCTGCAAGAGTTTTGCCCGGACCGACGTGCGCGATCTCGTGGCGCCGGTCTACATGGGGCTGATCAAGGAGCTGGACGACAATCTCGGGCGGCTCTTCGACTACCTCGAGGACAGCGGTCGGATGAAGGACACGATGATCGTCTTCTGTTCTGACCATGGGGACAACATGGGGGACCACTGGCTGGGCGAGAAGGATCTGTTTTACGATTGCTCGGCCCGGGTGCCGCTGATCGTCTACGATCCGCGTGACGCGGCGGATTGCACGCGCGGCACCGCCACGGACGCCCTGGTCGAAGCCATTGACCTCGCGCCGACCTTCCAGCAAGCGCTGGGCGGACCGGCAAAGCCGCATGTTTTCGAAGGGCGCTCCCTGCAGCCGCTCTTGCATGGGGAGCAGGTCGACTGGCGCGATCACTGCATCTCTGAATACGACTACGCCACCCGCGATGCCCGGCGCGCGGCGGGGGTCGCGCAAGAGGACGCGCGGCTGGTGATGGTCTTCGACGGGCGTTGGAAATACGTGCATGTGGAAACGATGCGCCCCATGCTGTTCGATCTCGAAACCGACCCCGAAGAGCTGCACGATCTCGGCGATGATCCTGCGCATCAGGCTGAGGTCGCGCGGTTGCGGGCGTTGCATTTCGACTGGGCGCGGCAGCATCACGCGCGGATCACCCGGACGCCGGAGATCATTGAAAAGATGACGGATGCGCGCGAACCGGAGGGCATCTACATCGCCTACTGGGATCAGGAGGAGCTGGAGACAGACGGGCTGAAGATGCCGCCGCATCTGGCGGAGTGAGGGGTTTGCCTTCGGGGCCGGTGCGTTTCCGGTCGCTGCCGTCTCAGGGCCGGCTTGCGACCGGCGGTTGAGGCGATGTCGACCTGCGTCTTTTCTTTGTTGACGGTGCATCTCTGGTGCATCGCTTGCAGTGTTGGGTAACACTGCAGGTTCGAATTCGCACAGGTCCGGACGTTTGACCAGTTGTCAGCAGCTTCGGGGTCAACGCTGTCACCAGGGCTCTCGATGAAGGCCAACACACGCGGGCCCCCGCCGGAAGGTAACTTCAAATGTGTGGGTCGCTGCTGGGCTTTGGCCGCTTGTCGCAATGCCACGCGGATGGGGCGCGGCATAACAGTCTTCAACGCCAGCAGCGCGCATGAAAGCCTGGCCCCGCCACGTCTCTGCCGAGCCACGACTCTGGGCAGGCGCGGCGAGGGAGGGCCGTTCTAGGTCAGCCCCAGCTTGTCCATGACTTCATCGAACCGGGCAGAGAGGTCTTGCGCGGTCGACGCCGTGGCGGCCACGTAGAAATCCGGGCGCAGGATAAAGTAGCCCTGTCCGATCTCGGCCATCCAGTCGGCATAGGCGCTGTCCCGGGCGCTGATCGCATGCCCCGCGCCCGCCGGTCCAATGGACACCAACCGCCCGCCAAGCCGCTCCAGCAGTGCCAGTTGCGCAGGGCTCAGCAGAGCCTCTGTCCCGCGATCAACCGCGACGACGAACCAGCCCAGCCCCACCGCCTGGTCAAAACGGTCCTCGTGCCCGTCAAAAGCGACAACACCCTGCGGGCACAACTCTCCTGCGCCGGGGGTCTCTTCGCACCATGCGCCCGGGCCAAGCTTGACCAGATCGCCGGTGATGGGGGCGTGGTCGCGGGCGGCGAGGTCTGCCATCATCTTGCGGTCCCGTTCCGCGGCCTTGCCGGGGTCTGAGACGCAGATGATTTCGCCCAGATCCTGACTGAACTGGATGTAGTGCCGGGCGTGGGCCATGCGCTCGCTTTCGTAACTGTGCAGCACGTCCTGCGGCAAGACGCCATCGAGGATGCCCCGCAGGCGCCATGCCAAGGCGGTGGCGTCGCGCAGCCCCGCGCACATGCCCTCACCGGCGAAGGGCGGCATCAGATGTGCCGCATCGCCCGCGATCATGCAACGATCCGAGACCCAGCGCTCGGCCCAGCTGGCCTGAAACCGGTAGACCGCGCTGCGCTCCAGCGTCGCGTTTTCCGGTGTCAGCCCCCAGGGTTCCAGCAGCCGCCATGCGTTTTCCGGTGCGGCAAAGCTTTTGGGATCCTCATCGGGCAGGACCATGAACTCCCACCGGCGGCGACCGGGACCGCCCGGCACAATGGTCGTGGGGCGGCGCGGATCGCAAAGTTGCCATTGCGCAGGCGTGCAGGTGAAGCCCGGCTCCGGGATCATGTCGAGGATCAGCCAGTCAAAGAAATAGCCCTTGTCGACCCGGTCAATCCCGAGGCTCTCACGCACAAAGCTGTTGGCGCCGTCGGCCCCCACCAGAAAACCTGCGCGCACCACGCGGGTCTCGGGGCCTGTCTCTTGTTGTTCTTGTGAACCAGCGTCCGGCGCCATCTCGGTCTCGGTGATCTGCAGCGTCACGCCAGAGGCGTCCTGCGTCATCCCCGTCGCGGTCCAGCCGCGCAGCAGGGTGACGCTGTCGATCTGCCGGGCCATGGCCTGCAGACGGGCCTCAAGCGCGGGCTGGTTGAACCAGTAGGTGACGTGCCAGCCCGAAGGCGCGAGGCTCTTCCAGTCGACGATCTGCAAGTTCTCGAGGTCGGCGTTCTTCCAGTAGTACAGTTCTTTGTGGTTCTCGAAATCGGGGTCGCTGTCGCAGTCGATGCCCAGCGAGGCGAGGATCCGGGCGACTTCGTGGTCCATGGTGACGGCGCGCGGGCGGTCGTAGATCTCTGGCCATTTCTCGACGACCACAACCTGCTTGCCAGCCTTGCCCAGAAGGATGGCCAGCAGCAGCCCCACGGGACCTGCACCGGTGATGACAACTTCGGCCTGTTGCGTCTTCATGCGCCGTGTCTCCTGCTGTTGCACCGCCTGAGCGGGCACGTCATGATCTGTCGCGGACCGATGCCGTTGCGCCGGTCCTTGATGGTTTTTCCGGCTCTGCGCTCCGGATTCCGTCTCTTGGGAATAATATCGATTTTTATGTCAGAAGATGCAATATATCGTAAAACTGATGCGGTAGCCTGGCCGATGTCGCGCTTTGGCCGAGGCCCTCCGACAGGGCGTCACGGCTTGCCCCGATTGCCCGGGGCCATCC
>JBELMB010000030.1:0-24732 GCA_042088665.1 Sagittula sp. | reverse complement strand
AGACGGGGCCATCCAGACGGGGCCATCCAGACGGGGCCATCCAGACGGGGCCATCCAGACGGGGCCATCGAGACGGGACCACTGACCAAGGGGGCCTTTTGCAAAGGGCGCTTGTTGAACCGGGACCGGATCCGCCGCATCTGTTTGCAGGGAAGGGACGGATATGAACGAGTTGAGCTTGGATCTGACCAGCGGCGAGGGCGAGGGGTCCGCCACCCAGCGCGCCTATATGGTGCTGCGCAAGATGATCGTCACCGGGGAGTTGAAGCCGGGCGAAAAGCTCAAGATCGACGGGCTGCGCAAGCGTCTGGATACCGGGGCCTCGCCGATCCGCGAAGCCTTGAGCCTGCTGACCTCTGACAATCTTGTCGAGCGGCTGGACCAGCGCGGGTTTCGCACGGCGGATGTGAGCGCGGCCAACTTTGCAGAGATCCTGCTTTTGCGCTGTCAGCTCGAAGACCTTGCTTTGCGCGAAAGCATCCGTCATGCCGATGACGGCTGGGAGGAAAACATCGTGCTGGCGCATCACCGGATGCAGCGGGCGCGGGGCAGTGGCGCGGACACGTTCGAGCCGTTGCACAAGGCCTTTCACCTTTCGCTGCTGGCCAATGCACAGACGCCGATCCTGCTGAAGTTCTGCTCGCAGCTTTATGATCTCAACATCCGCTACCGCTTTCTGGCGGGCAACGCGCTGAACTACCAGCGGCGCGATGTGGGCGAAGAGCACACCGGGATCCTTGAGGCCGCCGTGGCCCGGGATGCAGATCTGGCGACAGAGCGCTTGCTGAACCACTACCGGATGACCGGCGCGTTCCTGTCGGGCCTTCTTGGCGATGGGCGATTGACGCAGGGTGGTTAACGCAGGGTGGTTAACGCGGGGGGGGGCGTTGGGTCAAAAGGCAGTCGGCATGGCGGGGGTTCGAACCGCAAAGGGCGTTGACCCGATAGATGTTTGCCTGCGTTCTGTTCGTCAGCCCCAAACACCCTTGACAGCGCTCCCCCGGATCGCGTCGCCGACTGTCAAAGGGGCTGCGCCAAAAGTTCCGGGATCAGACCTCGCGGATGTTCGCGTGGTGTTTATGGGCGGTTTTTATGGGCGGTGTTTACGGGTTGGACCCGAAAGAGCCCATCCCGCAAACCGGCGCCCGGCGATCACGCCTGCGGCACAAGCGCCAGATCGAAATCCACCTTGAGCCACGGACCGTCCACTTTGCCCGAAAGCTCATAGCCTTCGGCAGGGAAGGTGCCTGCGGGTTGCTCTTCGTAGGTCATGATCAGGTCGGACCGCACGCCGAACACCGCGTCACCGTCGAGATAGGGATCACCTGCGGCAAAGATCTCGCTCACGAGGGTGCGGAACCCTTCGGCCTTCACGATGAAATGCAGGTGCGACGGGCGCCATGCGTGGCGGCCACTGGCGCGCAGGATGTCGCCCACGGGGCCGTCGGTGGGCACTTCGTACATGACCGGCTTCACCGTGGTGAACCCGTACCGCCCCTCGGCATCGGTGTGCTGGATGCCGTGGAAGGAATAGGTGTCCTGTTCGGCGTCCTGGCTGGAATAAAGCCCGTTGGGCGCGGTCTGCCAGATGTCGAGCGCGGCGCCCTCGATCGGGTTGCCCTCAAGGTCACGCACCACGCCGGTCGACAAAAGGACAGGGCCCTCATAGTGGCGCTTCATGTCGTGCCCAAAGGGAATGATGGGCGAATCCGCCACATGGAACGGCCCCAGCACCGAAGAACTGGTTCCGCCCGGCACCGTGTTGATCATATCCACCAGTGATGACAGGCCCAGCACATCCGACAGCAGCACGAATTCGTGCCGGTCCTTGGTGGTGAACTCGGTCATGTTCTCCAGAAAGGCGATGGCCTTGTCCCACTCCGCGTGGGTCAGTTCGACGTCCTTGGCAAAGGCATGCAGGTGCTTTGCCAGCGAGGTCATCACCTCGCGAAAGCGCGGATCGGTGTCGGGGCCAAAGTAGCTCTCGTAGGCCGCGGTGATGTTGTCTTTGGTCACGTTGCGCATTTGGGGCTCCGGTCAATTCAGGATGGCAAGGCTCAGCGCCGGGAAGCGGATCAGCAAGATCAGTACCAGAAGCATCACGAAGGCAAAAGGCAAAGCGCCCATAAACACATCCTTGAGCGAAATCCTTGGATCGTTGAGGGTCGCCTTGATGACAAAGCAACTGATCCCCAGCGGCGGCGTCAGCAGCCCGATCTCTGCCGCGACCACGGCGACGATGCCGAACCACACAAGGCTGAGGTTCATGCTTTCCATCAGCGGCAGAAACAGGGGAACAACGATCAGGATGATCGAGGCCGTGTCGAGAATTGTGCCAAGAAAGAGCATCAGCACAACCAACAGGAACATGATCCAGAAGAAGCCAAACTGGTTGACGGCGAGGAAATCCTGCAACTCGTTTGGCAGTCCGGCGATGCCCAGCATGCGCGAATACATGGAGGCCGCCGTGATCAGGAAGAGGATCGCGGCAGTGATATGCCCGGTCTCGATCACCGTCTCCCAGAAGCTGCGCAGATTGATCCGGCCGCGCAGGGCGGCGATCAGGATGCCCAGCAGTGACCCGGCCGCGCCGGCCTCCACCGGGGTGGTCCAGCCGGTGTAGATGCCGCCCAGCACCACGACGATCAGCGCAAGGATCGGCAGGGTCTTGGTGAGGATCTCGCCCCAGCCCATGAGGTCGTCGTTCTGGATCCGGGAGCCGCCGACAAAGCCCGGTGTGAACTTGCCCATGAACCAGATCGCGCCAACATAGGCGATGGCCAGCAGGATGCCCGGCACCACCCCGGCGAGGAACATCTCGCCCACGGATTGCTCGGCCACGAAAGAATAGATGATCAGCATCGCCGAGGGCGGAATGATCATGCCCAGCACCGATGAGCCCGCCACCACGCCCACCGCAAAGCGCGGGTTGTAGTCGTGGCGCAGCATCTCTGGCACCGACATCTTGGAGAACACCGAGGCAGACGCGATGGAGGAACCGGTGACCGCGGCAAAGACCGCGTTGGCCCCCACGGTGGCCATGCCGATCCCGCCGGTCACGCGGCGGCACCCCTGGTTCATCACCGAATAGATATCCGCGCCCAACCCGGCCTTCGAGACGATCAACCCCATGAAGGTAAACAGGGGGATCGTGGCAAAGGTGTATTCCATCGCACTGTCGCCGATGGCGATCTTCAGCAGGGCAAACGACAAATCGACGTTGTCGCGCATGATCCAGATGGCGACAAAGCTCACCAGACCAAGTGCGATGGGAATGTAGACGCCCAGATAGATCAGCGCGATGATCGCGACGATCGAAAAAAGCCCGATGTCAACGGAAGTCATGAGCCGCTTTCCTGATGCGGGGCGTCATCCCCGGTCTGGCTGAAGATGTGCAGCGCGAAATGCACGGTGGCGAGACAGGCGCTGAGAAAGATCACCAGCTTGACGGGCCACCACGGCGCGGTGAACACACCCGGCACGCCAAAGTAATCCTTGCTTTCCCACATCTCGAGAAACTCGGGCCAGATGGCCACGGCCACCAGCACCATGAAGATGCCGCTGACAAGATCGATGATCCGGCTCATTGCCGACCCGATGGCAGGCCGTCGGGCGCGCATCAGGCCGAGAAACCCGTCTGAACGCGTCAAGCGTCCGACACGGATCACATCCGGCAATTGCAGAAACACGATAAGCACCATGGAGAATTGAACCACCTCCACGGCACCCAGAAAGGGCTTGTTGAACAGCCCTCTCGCTATGATGTCGTAATTCACCACGGCAATCAGCGCGATGACCACGAACGTGCCAGCGGCATTCGCCGCCATGGCGACACCGCTGGCAATTGTCTTGAACGTCTGGAACACGCGTCCGGCTCAGTTCATGGCCGCTTCGGCAGCCCAGTCGCGCACCGGCTCAAAGCCTGCGTCGCGCAGTTTGCCCATGTAAGCGTTGAGCATCTCCGTGCCGGGCTGGCCCTTGCCGTTCAGCGTTTCGGCCCATTCGGCTGCGATGTTCGGCATGGCTTCGGCCCATGCGGCGCGCTCTGCCGGGTCCATCTCGACGATGGTGCCGCCATCGGCAACATAGGCGTCACGGCTGGCTTGGGCGCGGTCCATGGCGATGCCCGCCACGTGATCGCGGTACGCCACGGCGACCTCCAGCAGAACGTCCTTCACCTCGTCGGGCAGACCGTCCCAGTACTGCTTGTTCACGGTGACCGTCTTGGAGTTCACCGCGCCCAGATCGGCGCGCAGCATGTAGGGGGCCACTTCGGCGATCTTGAAGGTCTTGGCAGCTTCGGGCCAGAGCATCGCGTGATCCACGAGACCGGTCTGCACCATGTTGTAGAAGTCGGTCAGACCACCACGCACACCTGCCGCGCCTTCGATGCCTTCGAGATAGCGCAGGTTCATGCCAGCGCCGGCGACCTTGCCGCCCTCGATGTCCGCCAGCGTGTTCACCTGGTTGCGCGAGAACACCTGGTAGGTGTCCAGAACGACGCCAGTGGCCAGATAGACCTGGTTTTGCTTTTCGAACTCCGACTGCATGGCCGGAAATTCCTTGGCGATCTCGTCCACGGCCTGCGCCACGGCACGGGCATCCGCGGCGACAAAGGGCGTCACGGCAGAAATCGCCTGGCTCGGCAGTTTGGAATTATGGAAGATCGTGGTGACGATGCCGATGTCACCCAGTCCCAGCTTCACCCCTTCGAGAACGCCCTTGGGCTTCACGATGGTGCCGCCATAGCTTTCCTGCCAGTCCATCTTGTAGTTGCCGGTTTCGGCGAGGCGCTTGTCCACTTCGGGAATGAAGAAGTTGGTGAACTCCTTCACCCAGAGGGCGCGCGCGGGATAGCCGTCGATGACCACGGCCTTGATGGTTTCTGTTGCGGCCGCGGGCATCACAGAAGCCCCTGCCAGTAGCGCGGCCATCACTGTGCGGCGCGTCAGTTTTCCAATCATGTCTTCCTCCCTTGAAAGGTTGTCGTCGGCTTATGCCTTGGACCACGTCGTGGTCATTTCAGTGCCCGCCCCGGTAAAGAGTTTGGCCAGCGGGCAGTATTTTTCGACCTCTGCGGCCAACTCCGCGATCTGTTCTTCGGAGGCGGTGCCGAAATGGACAACGCTCTGCCGGATCGCGACGAAGGGCACGTCGATCTCTTCCGTGAGTGTTACACCGCGGCGGTCAAAATCCGCCTCGATGCTGATGTTCAGATGGCCAATATCGACGCCAAGTCTGGCGGCGCATTTATGTCCGATGACGTTGGTGCAGCCCGCCAGCGCGGCCAGCGCCGTATCGGTCGGCGTCGGACCGGCATTGGTGCCGCCCCGTTCGGTGGGTTCGTCGATCGAAAAGGACAGATCCCGGATCGAGATGTCGGCGCGCGAATGGCTGGGGCAGGTGGCCTCTGCCTTGAGCTTTACCGTGGTCTTCATCTTGATCGCCATGGGTCAGAGGATCTCGCAGATGTCGTCAAAGCCAAAGCGCGGCAGCTTCTGGAACAGCGCGGTCTCGTCGGCGTAGCCGATGTTGCACAGGAAGTTCGACTTCCACCCGTTTTCGGCAAAGAATTCCTCGTCGACGGCCTTGTTGGAAAAGCCCGACATCGCGCCCACATCCAGCCCCATCGCCCGCGCGGCGATCATGAAATACGCCCCTTGCAGGGTGGAGTTGCGGTAGGCGGTGTCGTGGGCGAATGCCTCCTTGCCGGCAAAGAGCGGCTTGCGGTCTTCGTGCGGAAAGAGAAAGTCGAGCTTTTCCCAATACAGTGGATCCCAGGCGATGATGGCCGTGACCGGGGCCGTGGCCATCTTTGGGACGTTCTTCGGCTTGAGGGATTTGGCCAGCCGTTCCTTGCCTTCGGCACTGCGCACAAAGACAAAGCGTGCCGGGCAGGTGTTCATGCTGGTCGGGCCCTGGATCGTGATCTCGTAGAGCGCGTGCAGCATCTCGTCGCTGACCGGCTTGTCGGTCCAGGCGTAGTGCGACCGCGCGTCCCGCAGGATCATGTCGAGCGATGCATCGTCCAGCTGTGGCTTGCGCGCGCGCAGGGCGCGGACCGCCTCCTGCGCCTGGGCGCGCAGGTCGCTGCCGTTCTCTGTCCCGTCCGCCATCACTCGGCCGCCGACTGGCTGGCAGAGGCGCTCTCATCGATGATCGGGCTGGAGCAGATGCCAATGCCTTCGATCTCGATGTCGACGGTTTCCCCGGGCTTGAGCCACCGCGGGTTGGGTTTTTTCGCATGGCCCACGCCCGGAGGTGTGCCCAGCGCGATATGGTCGCCCGGGTGCAGCGTCGTGTATTCCGAGATGATCGCGATGGAGCGCGCCGCCCCCCAGATCATGTTCGACGTGTTCGAGGATTGCAGGATCTCCTCTCCGACACGGCTTTCAATCTTCAGCCCGGTTGCTCCCTCGGGCAGCGCATCGCGCGTGACCACATAGGGGCCCACGGCGCCGGTGTTGTCGAAATTCTTGCCGGGCGTCCACTGATGTGTCTTGCGCTGGTAGTCGCGCACAGAGCCGTCATTGAAAACGGTGTAGCCAAAGACATGGCTCAGCGCGTCCTCTTCCGCGATGTGACGTCCGCCTTTGCCGACGATCAGCAAAAGCTCGGCCTCATAGTCCAGCTTTTCCGAGCAGGTCGGACGCACCATCGGAGCGCCTGCAGCCATCAGGGAATTGTGCCCGCGCATGAACAGCGCCGGGTAGTCGGGGATGTCATATCCACCTTCCTTGATGTGTTCGATGTAGTTCAGGCCGAGGCAGATGAACTTGCCGGGGTGCTGAATGGGCAGGGCGGGCGTGATCTGTGCCACGGGCACCGTCTCGCCACCTGTGGCTGCCGCGGCGCGGGCCTGCAGGTCGGGCGACGCCACGAGGGCGGACAGGTCGGTTCCGATCTCCGGCAACAGGGCCGTGAGGTTCGTGGCCGTGTCCCCTTCTACGGCGAATACGCTTTGCGCGCCCCCAACAGCGCCAACGAGAAAACGCATGAGACTCTCCTTATTGATTGGTGGCAATTTTGGCGATAAAAGGGGTTCAAGTCAAATAAAATCGATATTTCTGACCGAGCGAGACGGAGAGCATCCATGCCAGCCTGGAATGACTACAAATCAGAGGCCAAGTCGCGCGGCGCGCTCGCGCTCGAGCTTTACATGGTGGTGTCGACCCCCAACGGGGACCCGGCGGCGGTGCGAGGCAACCTGCCCGCGCACCTCGCCTATCAGGCAGAGCAGGAGACCCGCGGCGCGCTGTTCCTTGCGGGGCCTGTGTCCGATGACACCGGCGCTCAGATGGAAGGCATGGGCCTGATCATCTACCGCGCGGCCTCGCTGGAGGAGGCCCGCGCCCTTGCCGAAGGCGATCCGATGCACGCCAGCGGCGCGCGCAGCTTTGTCCTGCGGCGCTGGCTGGTGAACGAGGGGTCGCTGACCTTGTCGGTCGGGCTGTCCAAACAGAGGGTTGCGTTCGAGTAGACCGCGGCACGGGGCAGTGGTCCGGGCGCGTTGCCGGAAACACTGTCGAAAGGACGACGCGGCGCGCTGACGGGGCCTCAACGCTGTGCCGGTCCCCGTCGAAACGCCTCGTCGAAATCTGTGGGCGAAGTGGGCGGCACCTGTTTGGACTTTAGGGACATGCTTCGCGGTCCACCGCGCTCTTCTGCCGCCGGACCGGATCGGGCGCGCGCCCCATCCCATGTCAATTTAGACTTACCTGAAGACGCGGCATGTCACGTGCATCGCAGATGCTGGTTTTTTGGCGACTGTTCCGAGATCCGGGTTGGGCTGGTCTTTGCGCTCAGGCCGGGCGCTCAGGCCGGGCGCTCATGCCGGTTCCCGGTCTGACATCCGGGGCATGGCGCCGTGGCGGATTGGTCGGAAAACCAGTTGGCCGCCTTGCCCGGAACAGGCCGGGTACTGGCCCGCAACAGACCCCGAGCCGGGCTGTCGCGGGACCTTCGGGGAGCGCACGCAATGCGTGTATTGTTGCGGCTCTCGCCAGTCGCAACAGTGGCGCAGGTCCCGATTGCGCCGACCGGGAAGGCAGGCCAGCAAAGACTGGATCCGCTTTCGCGCAGAGATCCTGTTTGTGGCAACCTCTATCGGTCATGCAAGGCGGCGTTGCCAAAGCGTGAATACAGCGTAAATCACTGCGCGGTTTGATTTGTTTTGCTTGTCCGATTTGGATGTGTATTTCACCTTTTGGTTGCGGCCAATAATTGACAGATGCCCATTGCGAGATCGAAAGCCACCGAGTGCTACGCCGAAACCTTCGGCTGAGTGTTCGGCCACAGGCATGACTTCGTTCGCTTTATTCAGGCTTGCGTAGAGGAAAACCTAGAAAACAGACATGGAAATGTCATGAACAGAAAGTTACAATTTCTTTAAGAATTGTTCTGAGTTCGCGTTCGTTTATTTCTATTTTTTCTATTATTGCGGGAATTGAGCAATAATTTTTTGCCCTGCTGCACCCCTGTTCCGGGTGCGGTTTCGAGTGTGGGGACATGAATTAGGCTGCGGCCGAGACTCGATTTGAAAGGACAAAGCGTGGTAAATGCCGTCACGGGTGAGCGCCTTGTCAATCTGTTTACAGAAGGGAACCAGCAGGGGGTTGTATCCGCCGCGCTCACCGGTGGTGGCTATGTCACGATCTGGGAAACTGACGGCGAAAACCCGCTGTACAAGGGCATGGTGGGATGGGTCCACAATGCCTTTGGCGAACCGCAGGGCCTGCCTTTCCGGATCGAAAGCGGTTGGGGCGCGGATTTCCTCCAGCCTTCGGTGGCGGGAACCGCCGACGGCGGGTTTGTCGTGGCTTTCTCCGACTCCGAAACAGACTACGTTTTGACGCCAATGGCGCGGCGCAGGGGGATCAGACGCGTGTCTCGCCTGTCTCGGTGGTTGCCGGTGACGCCCCGCAGGTGACCGGGCTGCCGTCCGGTGGCTACATGGTGACATACACCAGCATTGCCTCGGGCAATGCTGATATTGCCGTGCAGATCTACGACAGTTCCGGTCTGGCGGTCGGCGCACCCTTTGCTGCAAACTCTACCACCACCGGCAAGCAACAGGACACCGCCATCGGCGCGTTCGGGCTCCCCCCCCCGGGTGATTGTGGCCTGGGCCGATGAGCCGTCCGACGAAGTCCGGGCCCGGCTCTTCACCAGCCTCGGCGTGCCCATCGGGCCGGAATTCGTGGTCAACACCGCGGGCACCGGCGACCCGAAGCACATCGAAGTCACCACGCTCTCCGGTGGCAACGTTGTGGTCAGCTGGGTTGTCGCTGGCCTTGACGGCAGCGGAGACGCAGTCGCGGCCCGGGTTTTTGACTCCGGCGGTGTAGCCATCAGCGCGCAGTTCACCGTCAACCAGACCATCATCTTGAACCAGAGCCAGCCCAGCATCACAGCGACCGCAGACGGTGGTTTCCTCGTGGCTTGGCATTCGCAATACAACATCAACACCAACAGCACCCTCGATCATCAGGTGTACGGCCGACATTTCAGCAGTTCCGGCGTCGCGACCACCGCGGAGTTCCTGCTGGGCACCTCGCTGGCAAGCGCGCATGATTCTCCCACTGTGGTGTCCCTGCAAAACGGTCTGATCGTGGCGAGTTGGGACAGCAGCACCGCTGACGGCAGTGCGAAGGGCATCGTGCAACGCGTGTTCGCGCTGCCGGGCAACACGGTGCAAATCCCGGCCTCGCCGCTGCTCGACGCCATTGATCCAGTCGTGACCACAACCGAAGCGGCCCTGTCCAGCGCGCAGGGCGTGTTTCTGGAGGCCTCCGGCGCGGCGGTCGTGTCAGATGCGGATTCCACGGAATTCGACGGCGGCAAGCTGACCGTTGCCCGGGTGTCAGAGGCCCGTTCCTCCCCCGGTGCAGAGCGTGCCTTTGATCTGACCATCAGCGCGGGCATGGATGTCTTCGCAGTCCAC
Source organism: Sagittula sp. (assembly GCA_042088665.1). Lineage (GTDB taxonomy): Bacteria > Pseudomonadota > Alphaproteobacteria > Rhodobacterales > Rhodobacteraceae > JBELMB01. The sequence goes on along the minus strand of JBELMB010000030.1, from coordinate 14,789 downwards.
AACGAAGGCCAGAGTGCAGGTCAGATCGGTGTCTCGGGGAGCACTGTCACCTATGGCGGGGTGTCCATCGGGACCTTTGCAGGGGGCGCGAATGGCGTGCCGCTGGTGGTGTCGTTCAACGCCCAGGCCACGCCGGATGCGGTGGAACGGCTCATCGAGAACCTGGTGTATCGCAATGCGTCGAACGACCCGGACCCCCGGGTCGATGTCGGACTGGTCCTCGAAGACGACGATGGCGGCACCTCTGATGTCAAGATCATCGCGGTGAACATCACCTCCGAAGGCGACGGCCCGCAGCGCGTGGGAACCTATGCGCAGGTCAACACCGTGACCCAGGGTAGCCAGTCCCAGCCGGATGTCGCGGCGCTGGACGATGGTGGCTGGGTCGTGGTCTGGTCCACTGCCGGACTGGACGGTGTCGCGAACACCACAACTGGCATCAGCGGCCAGCGATACGCGGCAGATGGATCGCCGGTGGGCGGCGAATTTGCGTTGAATTAGGGTGAGGCAGAGCTCGACAATCAGGTGCGGCCCAGCGTCTCTGCGATCAGCGCCGGTCCCCATGCCGGGGGCTGGATCGTCAGCTATGACAACGTTGACGATGCGGCCAACGGATTCATCAAGGCGCAGATCTACAACGCCAGCGGGGCCAAGGTCGGAGGCGAGATCAGCGTGCCGACGACCCTGTTCGCGACGCAGGCCCAATCCACCGTGGAGGCCAAATCCGACGGCAGCCTTGTCGTGGCATGGTCCAGCTTTGAGCAGAGCAGCTCGACCTATCAAATCAAGCTCCAGCGGCTGGATGCCAATGGTGCCAAGGTCGGCGCGGAGATCTTTGCCAATTCCACGACCACTGCCAACCTGTCGGCGCCAGAGATCGTGCAGTTGTCCGGTGGCGGGCTTGTGGTTGGCTGGACAGAAGAGTCCTCGATGGGAACAACGGATGTCGTCATTCGTCTGTTCAACGCGGCGGGTCTGGCGACCACGTCAGAGATCACCGTCAACACCAATGTGGCACAAAGCCAGCTAAACCCTGAAATCGCGGGGCTTTCAGGGGGCGGGTTTGTCGTGGTCTGGGAAGACGAAAGCGACTTGGATGGCGGCAACGGTGGTATATTTGCCCAGCGGTTCGACGCCTCCGGTGCGAAAGTCGCCGGGCAGTTCCTCGTCAACGAGAACGGCAATTTCCCCTTTCAGGCAGATCCTTCGGTGGCCAGCCTGCCCTCGGGCGGGTTCGTGGTGACATGGCGGGATTATGACACCAACGGTCAGGACTTTGGCATCAACAGTCAGTTCTACGATGCAACCGGCAACCGGATCGACGGGCCGCTCCGCACCATCGACGATCAGCCGCAGAACCAGGACACACCGGCCACCGCGACCCTTGCCAATGGCGAAGTGATCGTCGTCTATCACGATGTAAACGGCAATGATGGCCAGTCCGGTTGGATTTTCCAGCAACGGATCAGTGCAACGGCCGTGCCCGCCAATGTAGCGCCCGTACTGTCCGGCAGTTTTGACGTCACGCTGGGCGAGGCCGTTGTGAACGCTGGGCCAGTCCTGATCCTCCCGGCGCTTGTCGTCTCGGACAGCGACAGTGCGAATTTCGACGGGGGTGTCCTGCGGCTGGACCGGATCGACACGATCACGCCCGAGGACCAGTTCCGGGCCGCGGACAGCGATCTTCAGCATCAGTTGGCGATCCGGAACACCGGCATGGGCGCGTTCGAGATCGGCGTCGTCGGATCCACCGTCTCGTTCGGGGGCGTGGCGATCGCGACGATCACCTCTTCGGGTGGCAATGGCGACGCGCTTGTGCTCTCGCTGAATGCCGCGGCGACACCGCAGGCGGTCGAGGCGCTGCTGGAGAACCTCACCTACGCCAATGCCTCCAATGATCCGGCGGGCTCGGTCAGCTACCGTGTGTCGCTGTCAGACGGCGACGGGCAGACCTCTCAGCCGGTCACTCTGACGATGAACATCACGCCGGAGGCCGATGCCGTCGATGCACCGAATGGCATCCGGCAGGTCAATACCTTCACGATCAACACCCAGCGCGATCCAAAGATCGAAGCGCTGTCGGACGGGGGTTATGTGGTCGTCTGGGAAGGGCGCAATCCCGATGACAACAGCCTCTTTGACATCTTTTCGCAGCGGTATGGGGCCGATGGCGAGCCCCTCGGCACAGAAACACTGATCAGCACCGGATTGCCCGGCACCTACGCGACCCAGCCGGATGTCGCGGGGATCTCGCTGGTCAACGGGGGCGGCCATATCGTTGTCTGGCAAACGACATCCTCCCAGTTCGGCGAACAGATCCGCGCCCAGCGGTTCGACGCCGCCGGTGCCAAGGTCGGCTCCGAGATCGGCGTGGTGACACAGACCGGCGCCTTCAGGGACGCGTCGGTCATAGCGCTCGACAATGGCGAATTCATCGTCGGCTGGCAGGGGTACGAGACCACGACCACGCGCGTCGAGGCGAGCTTTCAACGCTTTGACAGCAACGGTGTCCCGGTCGGAGAGCAGGTGCTGGCCTCTGATCTGGCCAGCGGGAGCGCCGAGAACGTCAGTCTGGCGGGCAATGGCACCGGCGGCTGGGTCGTCGCATGGGAAGACCGCAGCGGCAATGATGGCGCCGAGGGTGGCATCTACCTGCGCGAATTCGCATCGGGCGGCACCCCGGTCGCGGGCAGCGTGCTGGTGAACACGATCACCGCAGGCAATCAGACCCTGCCAAAGGTCGCGGCCCTCGACGGCGGCGGCTACGTGGTTGTCTGGCACGACCAGTCCGGCGCCCAAGGTCTGACGGGCGAAGTGCGCGCGCAGATCTTTGACAACAGCCTGACCAAGGTCGGATCGGAATTCCTTGTCAATTCGTTCTTTGACAACACGCAGACCGCCCCTGCGGTGGTGGCGCAGCCGGGCGGTGGTTTTGCCATTGTCTTTGGGGGCTTTGGCGCGACGTCGCAGGCCCGTGACATCTTTGTCCAGCAGTATGGCCCAAGCGGGGAGCGTATCGATGACATGTCGACCGTCGTGCCCGCAGGCAATTCTTCCAGCGATTCCAGCCCGGATATCACGGTGCTGGCCTCGGGCGCGCTCGCGGTGTCCTATGACAGTGATGTCACCGACGGCGATGGCAGCGATCAGGGGATCTTTCACCGGGTGTTTGCGCCCGCCGGCACGCTTGTGCCGACACAGGCCTCGCCGGTGGTCGAGGATCTCACCGCGGTCGTGCAGGCCCGCTACACCTTTGGTGTGGGTGTGGCACAGCAGATCCTTGATCCTTCGGTCAATGTGGTGGACCCCGACAGCGCGGATTTCGACGGCGGCACCCTGCTGCTGGAGCATCGCAAGGCTGCCACGCCGGATGACATCCTGTCGCTGCTGTCGGGGGCGGGTATTTCGGTGGTTGGACAGGATGTGCGCTACTTCGGCACACCCATCGGATTCATCGATGCGACGCGGGACGGCCTCGCCGGGGCGGATCTGCTGATCACGTTCAACGCCTCTGCCGATGCGCGCGCCGTACGCGCCGTGATCGAGCGGGCCAGCTACGAATCCATCAACACCTCGATCAACAGCGGTGCCGCAAACGACCGCCTCATTTCGGTGACGCTGACCGATGGCGACGGCGGTCGGACCGGCCCGCAGTCGATATTTGTCGACATGGCCAGCAGCAGCCCCGCGACCGGCGTCGAGCTGACGGAACTGGATACGGTCCGCACCATCACCGAAGCCCAAGCCGAAGCGGGCGCCGTGCTTGACCCCAACCTTGCCTATGTGGACAACGTCGGGGCGGTCTACGCCGGGGGCCTTGTCTCGATCTCGTATACGCAACCGTCGTGGCAGCGCAACGCCGCCCATCTGCAGACGCTGAGCATCCAGAACCAGGGCACAGGGCCAGGTCAGATCGGCCTTTCGGGCAGCGATGTGACCGATGGCGGCGTCGTCATCGGCATCGTTGATGCCGTGTCGGACGGCACGCAGGGGCGGGATCTGATCGTCAACCTTCTGGCGACAGCCACCGCCGATGCGGTGGATGCCCTTCTCGAGGCGATCACCTTCACCAGCACGGCAGAGCGTGGCGATCAGGTCCAGTTCCGGGTGACCGCGATCGATGGGCAGGGCAACTCCACCGGCACATCCGACCTGCTCACGCTTTCGGTGACCAAAGTGGCGGACGGCGGGCTGGTGCCGCTTGGCGATGAAACGCGGGTCAATGCCTTTACGGGTTTTGATCAGGACACGCCAAAGGTCTCGGCGCTGTCGGATGGCGGCTACATCGCGGTCTGGGAATCCGCGGGTCAGCTGGATCCGGATGGACATCCCTGAACGCCGTCATCGGGCAGCGTTTCGATGCGGTCGGCGTGGCGGTCGGCGGTGAGATCGAGATCGCTGCCGGGGTCCAGACCGGCGCCAACAAGCCGGACGTGACCGGCTTGTCGGGAGGCGGCTCCATGGTGGTCTGGTCCGCCGTCGGCGCCAGCGGCGATGAGATCTTTGCCCGGGTCCTTGACGCGGCAGGCACGCCCGCGGGTGCGGCCTTTCAGGTCAATATCGCCACATCCAGCACGCAAGCCCTGCCCGACATCGTCGAACTGGCGAACGGCAACCTCGTCGTGGCTTACGAGAGCAACGCGGGCGGGGCCGGAGGCGATGGCAGCGGCCATGCCGCCGTGGCCCGGATCCTCAACGCCAGCGGTGCGCCGCTCAGCGGCGAGATCATCCTCAACAGCTTCACCACCAGTGCGCAGCGCGCCGTGGCGGTGGCGCCCAACGGGCCGGGCGGCTTTGTTGCCACGTGGCAAAGCATCAACCAGGACGGCAGCGGCAACGGCATCTATGCCAGCCGTTTCGATTCCACGGGCGGTCTCGTGGGGGTTGAGTTCTTGGTCAACACCACGACTGCGCAGGACCAGTTCGATCCCGCCATTGCGACGCTGGTGGATGGCGGCTTTGTCATCTCCTGGACGGATGACACGGTGGATGGCTCGTCGACGACGGTCATGGCGCAGCGCTACGATGTGAACGGGGCCCCCGTCGGCGGCGAGTTCCGCGTGAACGATGCCGCCAACAGCGATCAGGCCGGGTCCAACGTGCTGGCGCTTGCGGATGGCGGTTTTGTCATCTCGTTCTTTTCGCAAGCGGGTGTGGACGGGTCCAGCTACGCGGTCATCGGCCAGCGGTACGATGTGAACGGTGCGCGGATCGACGGCAACTTTGTCATCAACGAAGCAGGCGAGGCGGCGCAAGACGCCCATGACCTGACGCTGCTCGGCGATGGCCGGATGGCCGCGGTCTGGGACTCTGCCTCGCTTGGCGCGTCCGGGGATGGCAGCGGCCAGGCGGTTCTGACGCGCCTCTTCGGGGATCCGCTGACAGCCATGCAAAGCGCGGATCCGGTGGTCAACAACGTGCCGTCGACGATCACGCTCGACGAGGCGGCGGTGAATGCGGGCGACGTGCCGCTCTTTGCGCCGGACGTCAGCGACCTCGACAGCGCCAACTACGATGGTGGTGCGCTACAAGTGCGTTTGCAGCGCGCGGGGCTGGCCTCTGATCTCTTCAACGCGCCGGACAACGAGGCGCAGGTGGACCTGACGCTGACCTCCCCCCGGGTGCTGATCACCAATGGCACAGAAGTCAGACTCGACGGAACGATTGTCGGGACGCTGGTCTCGGCAGGGCAGGCGGGCACCGATCTGGTGGTGGACCTGAACGCCAACGCGGATGACGAAGCCGTCGAAGAACTGCTGGCCGCGCTGGCCTATCGCAACACCTCCGACGATCCCGACGACAGCCTGACCTTTACCCTGCGGCTCAGCGATGGCGACGGGGGCGCCACCGACCCGATCGCGTTTGGCGTGGCCGTCACGCCCGCGCCCGAGGCGGACGGCGCGTTCGAAGGCTATCAGCCCCTTGACGGTGAGCTTCAGGTCAACCTCGTGTCAGCAAACGCCCAGCAGAACAGCGCGATTGCCGCCTTCCCGTTTGGGACTTTTGTCGTGGTCTGGGAATCCTTCGATCAGGACGACGTGGGACAATCCAATTACGGGATCTTTGGCCAGCTCTACAGGGCCGAGGGGCACCCCGTCGGGCCTCAGTTTCTGGTGAACTCGACCCAATCGGGCAACCAGCGAAACCCGGATGTGCAGGTGCTGTCCAACGGGCAGTTCGTCGTGACATGGGATGGCAACGGGCCGGGTGACACGCAGGGTGTCATGATGCAGCGCTTTTCCAATTCGGGAGAGAAGCTTGGCAATGAAATCGCGCTGAACGCCTCCGCCAGTGGCACAGAGGCCAATGTGCGCATCGCGGATGGCAACTCCCGGTTCCTCGCGGTCTGGGAAGACACCAATGGCGATGGCAGCGGCTATGGCATTCGCGCGGCGCTGTATGGCGATGGCGGCACGGTGCTTCTGGCGGACACGCAGATCAACAGTTTCACCAATGGCACGCAGCGGGGGCCTGCGGCGGCTGGCCTGACGGGGGGCAATTTCGTCGTTGTCTGGGAGAGCCTCAACCAGGACGTGTTGAACCAGTACCAGATCAACATGCAGATGCTCGACAGCAGCGGCGCGCCCGTGCTCGGGGAAACCCGCGTCTCCAACTTCGATTTTAGCGGCGCGCGGCATCCGGTTGTCACCGGGCTGAACGACGGCAGTTTCGTCGTGGCCTGGATCGAAAGCAACGCGATGGATGGCGATGGCGCGGGGATCTTTGCGCAACGCTTTGATGCCACCGGAACGGCGGTGGGCGACACCTTCCTCGTGAACGAAGGAATTGCCGCCAGTCAGGAGCATGCGACGATCTCTGCGTTGTCGCATGGCGGCTTTGTCATCGGTTGGGAATCGGCCAATGGCGAAGACGGGGACGGCTATACCGTGCTCGCGCAGCAATACGACGCCAACGGCAACCGCATCGATGGCGCGATGATCGTGAACGAAGCGGTCAACAGCACGCAGGATCAGCTGGACATCGCGGGCCGCAGCAACGGTGGTTTCGCGGCAACATGGACCTCTGCCTTTGCGCCCCCGGCCGGGGATGGCGATGGCACCGGTGTCTTTGCGCGGGTGTTCGGCTCCGCCGCGGAAATCGCCAACCTTTCTCCGCAACCCGTGATCGAGGGGCTCAGCCCTGTGCTGTCGGTGCAGGAAAACCTGGCCAATCTGGCGTTGCAGCGGCTGGATCTGGATGCTGCCGTGGCGATCGGGAACTTCACCGAAGTCTCGCCCGGGGGGGCGTCGCGCATCCGTGTTGACGTGCTGTCAGACCTGTCCGCGGTGGCGGGTCAGGTCCCCGGCAGGGATGGTACCGCGCAACACCAGATCGGTTTTATCGGTGGCGACGGGATCACGGTGCAGCCGAACACGGCCCTTCTTGTGGACGGATACGTCGTGGGTGCCGTCACCTCTGACGGGCAAAACGGTGCCCCGCTCGAGGTCTTTCTGAACGGGCTTGCCGACGCCCGGACGGTGGAGCGCCTGATCGAGAACATCGGCTATGCCAATACCTCCGTTGCGCCGGTCGACAAGATCAGCCTTGCGGTTCAGGTGGGCGATTCCAGGGGCCTGTCAGAGCCGTCTCTCGTCGAGGTGAACATCACTTCGACGCCGGACGGCTATCGGGCGGCCGGTCTCGAGGATCAGGCCAATACATTTGTCCTGAGCACCCAGTTCGAGCCTCATGTGACCGCCTACGCCGGCGGCTTTGTCATGGTCTGGAGCAGCTACAATCAGGATCCGGGCGCGTTTGATTTTGGTGTCTTCGGGCAGCGCTTTGACGCGGTGGGGGTCAAGGTCGGGCGCGAGTTCCAGATCAACACGACCACGGCTGGCAGCCAGAAAATGCCGCGCGTGGCGGGCACTGATACAGGCGGCTTTACCGTCGTCTGGGAAGACGAAAACGGCACCGATACCAGCGGCAGCGGTGTCTTTGTGCAAAGCTACGACGCGAACGGCGTGGCCATCGGGAGCGAGACGCAGGTCAACAGCTTTGTCACCGGTCAGCAGTTCCAGCCTGATATCACGGTTCTGGAAAACGGTGACTTGGTGGCGATTTACACCAGTTTTGGCAATACCACTGTGACCGGCAGCAGCGGCTTTGACATCTGGGGGCAGGTGCTGGCCAGCGGCACCGGCCTGAAGATCGGGTCGGAGTTTCGGGTCAACACGCAGACGGGTTCGACCCAGGACACCCCCGGGGTTGATGCAACAGATGACGGTGGCTTTGTGGTGACATGGACCTCCGTAACCTCCGGGTCAGCGGGGGATGGCAGCGGCGACGCGGTTCTCATGCGCCGCTACGACGTGCCCGCGAACAACTATGCGCCCATCGGCAACGAAGTCATTGTCAACAGCACAAGGGTGAATGCCCAGTTCGACCCGGATGTGGCCGTTCTGGATGACGGCTCATTCGTTGTCGTCTGGACGGGCGGTGACGGGCAGGACGGCTCTGGGTCGGGTGTGTTTGCGCAGAAATATGCGTCAGACGGCACGGCGATCGGTCAGGAATTCCGCGTCAACGACGTGGTCCAGTCCTCTCAGGACGATCCCGCGATCGCGGCCCTGAGCACGGGCGGCTTTGTCGTGGTCTACACCGACAGCAGCGGCGCGGATGGCAATGGCCAAGGTGTTTTTGCGCAGGAATACGACGCACAGGCCAACCGCGTGGACGGACCCGAGATTGTGAACACGCTGGCACAGGGCACCCAGAACGAGGCCACGGTCTCTGCCCTTGGCGGCGGCGGTTACGTGGTGGGCTGGGTGTCTTCCAGCGATGGTTCCAGTGGCGATGGCAGCGGTGACGGTGTCTTCTTCAAGGTCTTTGGCAACACGGCGCCGGTTGTCGGGGCCGCCAGCGCCACGGGGCAAGAGGATGTGCCCTTCCAACTGGCGTTCGACATGTTCGAAGCGGCCTTCACCGATACGGATGGCCACACGCTGAAGGGTGTGCGTCTGGACTCCCTGCCGGGCAATGGCACGCTGCGTCTGGAAGGGGTGGTCCTCGCCAGCGGCGCGGAGGTCACGGCCGAAGACCTCGTTGCGGGGCGGCTGACGTACCACGGGACCCTTGATTTCAACACGGTTGTGAATGGGCCAGACGCCTTTTCACGGTCCGGCTTTGACGGGATCGATTACAGCATCACCCCGGCATCGTTCGACCTGACAATCGCCCCGGTGAACGATGCGCCCTATGCGTTGGACGCCACTTATGTCACCGACGAAGACGTGCCGGCGACTGTCGCGGTGCTGGTCAATGCCGGTGATATCGACGGGGATGGGCTGAGCCTTGATGCGGTCGGGCCTGCCAGCAATGGCACCACGCAGATCGTCGCCGGACAGGTGCTGTATACGCCGGATCTGAATTTCAACGGGACGGACAGCTTTACCTATTCGGTCGGGGATGGCTCGGGGCTGACCGATACAGCAACCGTCACCATGACGGTGAACCCGGTGAGCGACGCGCCCTTGGCGGTGGACGATGGGTTTCAGGTCCTCGCGGAGACACGCCTTGGCGATCTTGCACTTCATCCGCTGGACAATGACAGCGATCCGGACGGGGATCCTCTGACCATCCTTTCCTTCTCGGCACCTGCCAACGGGGTGACCTCTGCTTCGTCGATCAACCCGGCCATCTACTATGCGCCTGACATCGGTTTCACCGGAACGGATACCTTTACCTACATCATTCAGGACACCAGCGGGGCCACGGACACCGCCACCGTAACGGTGACCGTCAACGCGACGGGGAACGAAACTCTGACGGGCACGGCCTTGGCTGATACCCTGCAGGGCCGCGATGGCGATGACGTGCTCAACGGTCTTGGCGGCATGGATATCCTCTACGGGGGCTCGGGCGATGACACGTCGAACGGCGGACCCGGGTTCGACACGCTGGCTTTCGCCAACAAGACCAGCGGCGTCGGCGTCGATCTGAACACCAATCTGGTCCAGAGTGGGGGCACGCGCGTCGGGGCCAGCTATGTCGGCACGACGCAGACCGACACGGCGCAGGGTTTTGAGAACCTGTTGGGGACCGACTATGATGACCTGCTGATCGGCAAGACCGGGTCGGCGGGCAATATCCGGGGCAACGACGGGGATGACCGCATCGTCTCGAGCATTCGCAATGACTCGGTTGATGGGGGGGAGGGCAGTGACACGGTGATCACCGGTGCCGGCACCGATCTGATCTTTGACAGTGATGCGTCTTCCTCTGGCGCCCTCGGGGACGACATGTTCAGCGGCGGTCCGGGGTTTGACACGCTCGATCATTCGGGCATGACCGCCGGAGTCGATGTCAACCTGCAGCTCAACCAATCCCTTGCCGGTGGTGGGTTCGTCGTCGGCACCTATCTCGGCGCGGCACAGACCAACGCCTTGTTCGGGATCGAGAACGTGGTCGGTTCCGGTTTTGATGACCGGATTCAGGCCAAGACAGGCTCTGCGGCGATCCTCGACGGCGGTGCAGGAAATGACACGCTGATCGGTGGCAACCAGAATGACCGCCTGTCGGGGGATGCGGGCAATGACAGTTCTGTCGGGGGATGCGGGCAACGATACGATTTACGACAGCGCAGGCAGTGACTTTTTGCATGGGAATGCCGGGGCAGATACCGCGGACTACTCGCGTCATACAGGATCCATTGGCGTTGACCTGACCTCTGGACAGGGCTTTGCGGGTGGCACGGTTGTGGGCAGCACCTACAATGGGGCAACTGAAACCGACGTGCTGTCCGGGTTCGAGGCGATCGTGGGTTCAGCCTTCAACGACCTGCTGATCGGCAATGCGACCATCGGCACAAAGGTGTCTGGCGGGGACGGCAATGACCGCATCATCGGGGGCGCGTTGCGCGACCGCCTGTTGGGAGACGATGGCGACGACACCGTTCTCGGCAACGATGGCAACGACCTGATCACGGATGGGGCGGGCAGTGACTTCATGAATGGGGGGGCGGGCAGCCGCGACCGCGTTCCGTTCGTGAATTCCACCACCGGTGTTTCCGTCCAACTAGGCGCGAACACCGGGCTGGATGGCGGGACTGTCTCTGCCGCAGGGGTCTACATCGGCACCAAGGAGCCGAACACGCTGTTTGGTTTCGAAGAAGTGATCGGCTCTGACCATGCGGATATCGTGCGCGGGCGGACCACGGCGCCGAGCCTGCTGGACGGGGCGGACGGGGATGACTTCATCTTTGGCGGCACGTCCAATGACACGCTGATCGGCGGCGCCTGGGATGATGTCATCGACCTCGTGGGCGGTGGTGACCGCGTGCGCTTTGGCTTTGGGGACGGGGATGACACGCTGTCGAACTTCTCCGCCAACGACGTGGTCGAGCTTTCGGGCTACGGCGGGCAGTTCTCGACCGAGGCGGATGTGGTGGCAGCGCTGGTCAATGGCGGCGCGGGGGCTGTGCTGAACTTTAGCGATGGTTCCAGCATCAGCTTTGACGGGCGCTTTGCCGCGGCCTTCCTGCCCAATGACTTCATCCTGATTTGACGGTCGGGGCTTTGTGCCCGCGGTTTCGGGAGGTTGTTCGCGATGTTGTTCAGGGACCGGGGGGGGACGCGTGCATGTCCGGTCCCGAGCGCACAGGCCGTTTGCCCCGCGGTCTCGCGCAGACCAAGGGGGTGCTGCGTCACGCGGCCGTCAGCCCGCCTCCTTCAGGATGAGGTCGGCGGCGCGATGCGCCAGCATCATGGTCGGCGCGTTGGTGTTGCCCGAGGTCAGGTTGGGAAACACCGAGGCATCGACGACGCGCAGCCCCTGCACACCATGCACGGCCAGGTTGGGCGCGGTCACGGAATTGGCCGCGTCCCGACCCATCCGGCACGTGGAGACCGGGTGGTAGACCGACCCGCTGCGCGCGCGAAAATCCTCCAGGATCGTTGCGTCATCCATGCGCCGGATGTCACAGTACATGGGTGCCTTGACGAGAGCCTTCAGCGCCGGAGCCTGCATGATGCGGGCGCACAATCGGCCCCCTGCGATCACGTCCGCCTCGTCCTCTGGCGTGGCGAGAGAATTCGGCCGGATCCGCGGCGGCGCACCGGGGTCGGCGCTGCTGATGTCCACGCGGCCGCGGCTGGTGGGCCGACAGGGCTGCATCCCGAGGATGAAACCGGGGAAAGGATCCGGTGCCACAACCGTTCGCCGACCTTCCGTAGCGGTCGTATAGGTCACCGGGTTGAAGTACAGTTGCTGGTCTGGCGTGCTCAACGCCTCTGAGGACCGGAAAAAGCCGCCGCACTGGTTGACCGACAGCGACAATGGCCCGCGCCGGGTCAGCAGGTAGCGCAGCGCCGCGCGCAGCTTGCCCGTCCAGGGGGCCAGCGCGTTGTTCAGGGTCGGTTCCGTGGCCTTGAAGAAGTAGTTGACCCCGAGGTGATCCTGCAGGTTGCCGCCGACATTGGGGTTGTCCTGCAAGATCTCGATCCCGTGCTCGGCCAGCACCTCACCGGGGCCGACGCCGGACAGTTGCAAGAGCCGCGGGCTGTTGACCGCGCCTGCAGAGAGAATGACCTGACCGGCGGCTATCGTGGTTGTGCGTCCCCGCCATGTGACCTCGACCCCCGTGGCGCGTCCGTCCTCGATGATCACGCGCCGGACTTGCGCGCTGTCGCGCAAATCCAGATTGCGCCGCCGCAGGGCCGGTCGCAGGAAGCCTTGTGCGGCGGACCAGCGCCGTCCCTTGCGCGTGTTGATGCGGTAGACCGCCCCGCCTTCGTGCACGGGGCCATTGATGTCCTCGACCACGCCCAGCTGGCTTTCCTCGAGCGCGCGAAAGTAGTGGCGGTTCACCGGGTGGATCTGGTCGCGCACGTCCGAGACAAAGATCTTGCCGTTCCCCTTGGTGGTGCCATCCGGGGCGACCTGCGTTTCGATCCGCTGGTAGGCGCGGCGCGCCGCGGTCCAATTCCAGCCCGTCGCCCCTGCGCGTTCCCAATCGTCGAAATCCCAGGGCAGGCCGCGGCAGTAGACCATTGCGTTGATCGCGCCCGAGCCACCAACGACATGTCCGCGCGGCCAGTAATCCTCGCGCCCGGCAAGCGCGGCCTGCGGTTCCGCGCGAAAGCCGTAGTTCAGCCTCGGATGATAGAACAGCTTGCCGTAGCCCGCGGGCAGATGGATCCAGGGCGACCGATCGCGCGGTCCGCTTTCGAGGACAAGCACGCGCGCCTTGCCGGAGGCGCTCAGCCGGTCCGCAAGGACGCAGCCGGCCGATCCTGCGCCGACGATGACGTAGTCAAACTGTTCCATGCCGCGGCACCTCCTGACCCTTAGGGATGCCGCAGCCGGGCTTGATTTTCCAAACAAAGAATTTTTTGCTATACCCGTGAAAAAATTTGAAAAGGAGCGCAAGTGACAGATGCGATGCCGCCCTTGCCATGGTTGCGCGCCTTTGAAAGCGCCGCGCGGCATGGCAATTTTTCCCTTGCTGCCGAAGAGCTTGGCCTGACGCCCGCAGCGGTCAGCTATCAGGTGCGGGCCTTGGAGGCGCACCTTGGGTACACGCTGTTCCTGCGCAAGAAACGCCCGATGGTGCTGACCACCATGGGGGCGCTTTACCAACCATGGGTGGCCCGGGCCTTTGCGCTGGTGGCACAGGGCACCAACGACGTCTTTGGCGCGCGCAGCGCACGTCCGGTGCGGCTGCGATGCCCGCAGTCCTTTGCGCTGGCCTGGCTGGTGCCGCGCCTGCCGGATTTTCAGGACCGCCACCCGGAGGTGGTGGTGCAATTGCACATGGGCACCTGGGCCAGCACCATCGCGCGGGACATGCTGGATCTGGACATTGTGTTTGGCGATGGCACCTGGCGCGAAGGCACGTCAGAGCTTTTGTGTCGCGCGCCGATCGTGCCGGTCTGTCATCCGGATCTGGCAGCGGGGTGCCAGAGCGTGACGGATCTGGCCGCGGCGCCCCTGATCGAGATCATCGGCGTGGTCGACAGCTGGCGGCAGTTCTTTGTTCAGGAAGAGGTGCCGCCCCCGGCGCGGTTGCCCAGGCTGCAAGTGGACCAGACCGTCGCGGCGCTTGACCTTGCGGCGCTGGGGTTGGGGCATGCGCTGGTCTTTACGCTTTATGCGGCGCCGTTCCTGAGGGACGGGCGCGTGGTGCGGTCGCTGCCCATCGAAAAACGGACCGAGCAGGCGCTTTATCTGCTGACGCCCGAGGCCGCGATGGACCGCGATTGCGCGCTTTTCCGCGATTGGCTGATCGCTGCCATGCGCGATGCGGGTCCCCTCGACTGAGCAGGATGGCCCGCGGTTCACGCGGGCGTGAGGGAAATGGCGCAGGCGGACCGGTCCCGGCTCTCGGAAATTTCGGCGGGGATGCTATAGTCCGGTTGACCGGGGCGCGTGGACGTCCCGCGCCATGCCAGACAGGAGCGCAGATCATGTCGACCAAGGTTTTCACCCGCCGCGCGCTGACCCTTGCCGGGACGGCCCTTGCCCTGACCACCGCGTCGGGCCTGCGTCTTCCCGCCCGTGCGCAGGGCGTGGCGCCAACGCGCTCCATGCGCGGCGGATCGAACAACTACCGCCCCGATGCGCCGATCGTGGACAGGATCGGTGGCGGCGGCTTCTGGATGTCGGGCACCGTCCGGCGCGCTGGTGACGGGGCGCCGCTGGCCGGTCAGCGCATCCAGATCTGGGCCCATACCACCGAGGGACATGAGCGGGACTGGCACAGCCACGGGGCCACGCTCACCAATGAAGCGGGTGTGTTCCGGCTGGAAATGCCGCAGATCGTGCCAGCCTTTGGGCAGGCGCATGGGCAT
>JBELMB010000029.1:0-41927 GCA_042088665.1 Sagittula sp. | reverse complement strand
GACGGCTCTGGTGGTGCTGTGGCCGCTTATCTCGCGCCTATGGCGGAAAGCACCTGCGGAATGACCCATCCCATCGTCCTGCTGATCGTCACCGACCATTGGCCAGCGGCGCTTCTCGGCGCTGCTGGAGATCATGCTAATTGGTCAAGACTTTTTGCAAACGCCCGCGATCTCCATCCCGGACGGGACGTCCTGTTTTGTCGAAACGCCTGATGTGGTGCCGATCTGAAAGGGGCCAAAATGAGAAACAGTATGAAAACTGCCGTTATCGGCCTCGGCGCCATGGGATACGGCATGGCTCAAAGCCTTTTAAGGGCCGGGCACGAGACCATTGGCGTGGACATCAACGCGGACACCGTTACCCGGTTCAAGGCGGAAGGCGGGTCGCCCACGAACCTAGACGAAGGGGCGGGAGCGCTAGACGCCGTTGTCGTCGTGGTCCTGAACGCCGCGCAGACACAGAGCGTGCTCTTCGGGGAAAACGGCGTGGTTCCGAGACTGCGTGACGGCGCAGTGGTCATCGCCTGCCCGACCGTGCCCCCGGCCTTCGCTCAGGCGATGGAGGCACAATGTGCGGCACGGGGCGTGCTCTACCTGGATGCGCCGATATCAGGCGGCGCAGTCAAAGCCGCCTCCGGGGAGCTGTCGGTGATGGCCGCCGGAACGCCGGAAGCTTTCAAGGCCGCCCGCCCAGTTCTGGACGCCACGGCCGAAAACGTGTTCGAACTTGGTGCGCAGGCCGGGCCGGGTTCGGCCATGAAAGCGGTCAATCAGCTCCTGGCTGGCGTGCATATCGCCACAATGGCCGAGGCTTTGACCTTCGGCATGACCCAAGGCATCAGCCCTGAAAGGTTTGTCGAGGTCATCAGCAAATGTGCCGGCAGCAGTTGGATGCTTGAGAACAGGGCGCCGCACGTGGTCGCCGGCGACTATACGCCGCTTAGCCAGATCAACATCTGGCCCAAGGATCTCGGAATTGTTCTGGATATCGCCAAGTCGGCGGGTTTTTCTGCGCCGATCGCGGCTGCAGCCGTTCAGCAATATATGGTTGCCGTCGGTATGGGGTTGGGCGGCGAAGACGATGCCGCCGTTGCAAAGGTCTATGCGCGCAATGTCGGTCTGACCTTGCCGGGAGACGAGACATGAAGCCCGGCAACATCGATAACAACTTCACCGGGTCCAGCAATCTCACGAACACGTCGGTCAGCAGCGATCACAGCGCTGAACTGGGACGGACCGCTCGGCGCAGGATAGACGTCGTCGGGCGACACGGATGACTCACTTTGCACGCATTTGACCGCGGCGAAAAATCCCGTCGCGAACTGAACTATGAGGTGATGAGATGGCAATAGAGTTTCTAAAGAAGGGCAAGCCCGAAGCTGAACGCGCCGAAGACGATGCCAAGACAGCTGCAGTGGTCGCGGCGACGCTGAAAGACATCGAAACCCGTGGCGACGCGGCGGTACATGAACTGGCGATGAAGTTCGACAATTACGACCGTGACAGCTATCGCCTGAGCGAAGGCGAAATCGAAGAGATCATCGCCAAGGTCAGCCCGCAGGACATGGCCGACATCAAGTTCGCGCAGGAACAGGTCCGCAAATTCGCGCAGACACAGCGTGACAGCATGTTGGATATCGAGGTGGAGACGCTTCCCGGTGTTATCCTTGGGCACAAGAATATTCCTGTTCAGTCCGTGGGTTGCTATGTGCCCGGCGGAAAGTTTCCGATGGTCGCGTCTGCGCATATGTCCGTTGCCACGGCTTCGGTCGCTGGTGTGCCACGGATCATCGCAGCGACCCCGCCTTTCAACGGCGAACCAAACCCGGCGGTGATTGCCGCGATGCATCTGGGCGGCGCCCATGAGATCTTTGTACTTGGCGGCATTCAGGCTGTTGGCGCAATGGCGCTGGGTACCGAGACCATCGACCCGGTTCACCTTTTGGTGGGGCCGGGCAACGCCTTTGTGGCTGAAGCCAAGCGCCAATTGTTCGGTCGCGTCGGTATCGATCTTTTTGCGGGTCCAACTGAAACCATGGTCATCGCAGACGAAACCGTCGATGCGGAACTGTGCGCCACGGATCTTCTGGGGCAGGCCGAGCACGGCTACAATTCTCCGGCCGTGATGGTTACGAACGCGCGCAAACTGGCTGAAAGCACATTGTCCGAGGTCGACCGGTTGCTGCAAATCCTGCCGACGGCGGACACGGCGCGTATCAGCTGGAAAGACTACGGCGAAGTGATCCTGTGTGATACATACGACGAGATGCTGGCGGTTGCGGATGACTATGCCTCCGAACATGTTCAGGTGATGACGGATCGTGACGACTGGTTCCTGGAAAACATGACCTGCTATGGCGCGTTGTTCCTTGGCCCGCGCACCAACGTCGCCAATGGCGACAAGGTGATCGGCACCAATCACACCCTCCCGACCAAGAAAGCCGGTCGCTACACCGGAGGGCTTTGGGTGGGCAAGTATCTGAAGACACACAGCTACCAAAAGGTGACTACCGATGAGGCGGCCACCATGATCGGGGAATACGGCTCCCGTTTGTGCATGCTCGAAGGCTTTGTTGGCCACGCCGAGCAATGCAACCTGCGTGTGCGGCGCTATGGCGGTGTCAATGTGCCTTACGGCGAAGGCGCGCCTTATAGGGAGGCCGCAGATTGAGCGAAACCAACCAACGCAACGAGGCCACCTCCAAAACGTTCAGGGACTTGGTAGACACCTTCCCGGACGATGACTTCTTAGGGGGCGTCGAGCTTCCAAAGGCGTGTTGCGGGCCTTCTCGGCAAGATACGCGTGATGAAGCCGCACCCGAGAGCGCCAACGGGTTGCCCGCCGGTCCAAGCGGTGCGGATGTCCAGGCTGTAAAGATCCCGGATGACTGGCTGCAAAGGGGAAACGCGACGCACTGCAGAATCCAACCCGCTGCACCCGCGAACGGAAGCTGCATTGGCGAAGGCTGAAAATCCAAAGTCCGGAAAGTCCGCATAGCGGTCATTGGAGCAACAACGGCGGAGGGGCGCAGCGTGTTGTCTGCCAAGACGTCATCGGACCGCTGAGCCTGGCTCAATAATGGGCGATCTCTAGCGCGCCGTCTTTCACCCGAGACACCAGCCTAGGCTCCCGGTCGATCCGGCGTGACAACCAGCCGGTCAGGCCATGGCGCAAAGGCTCGGGCTTGCCCGTCCCGTCAAACGGCGTTCGGCGGCAGTCCTCGATCATTCGGTTGAGCCTCTTGCATGCAATCTCAACAACCTGACTCTTGCTCCCACATCCGCTCAGTCAGGTCGATCAGCGGGAAAGAGCAAATTGCGGCAGGCCTCACACCGCGTGCGGCCTCAGCGCCTCGACCTCGGGGCGGTACGGTGTGGCACCCGGCGGCAACTCAGGCACGATCACCGCGTCCTTGTACTGCAGCTGCCGCCACAGCACCGGAAAAAGCCGCCGATAGGCCGCCCAGATTGATGGCTCTGGCGCAGGCAGGTCGTGTTTGATCAACTCGTGCAGCTTGGGAAGGTGATAATAAGGGACCATGGTGAACATGTGGTGCTCGATATGGTAGTTCATATTGAGATAGATAAAGCGGCTGACCGGATTCATCAGCACGGTGCGCGTGTTCAGTCGGTGATCCGTGACGTTTTCCGCCAGTCCCAGATGCTGAAGATGCCCGGTCATGATCATGTGCCACGACCCGAACACCCGCGGTCCGCCGATCAGCATCAGCGGCAGGATGGAGCCCGTGACCACAGCAGACAGGATCACGGCGACATAGACGGCCAGCCAAGCGCGCGCCACACGGGCCACGCGCGGCCTCTCGCTGTCGCGCACGTACATCGCTTCGTCCGGATGAAGGCGGCCTTGGGCGTGTAGAAACATCCGCCCCATGGCATGCCAGATATCGAGAAGGCCAAAGACGTTCACCGCAAGACGCGCCAGGTCCGGCGGCCGCATGGCCTGAATTTCGGGGTCGCGGCCAACGACGATCGTGTCGGTATGATGCCGCACATGGCTGGCCCGCCAGACCACGGGGTTGCGCATCAGCATGAAGCTGGCGATGTGATAGACCACGTCGTTCTTCCACGCGGTCGCAAAGGCCGTCTTGTGCCCGCATTCGTGCCAGCGGGCGTCCGCAGCCGACCCGTAGAGCACACCATACGTCAGCCAGAAAGGCACCGACCACCAACTGGGCCAGAGCGCGACGCAAAGGCCCGCGAACACCACCAGAAGGCCCAGCCACAGAACCGTGTCACGCGTGGCGCGCCCGTCAGATTTCTCCATCAGGGCGCGGATCTCGGTCGGGGCAATCTTTGGCCGATACCATTGCGGATTGGCCAATCCTTCGGCTTCGGCCGCGCGTCCGGTTTCCCCGGTCAATGAGTAATCCTTTGCCATGACCCTGACATTAGCCACGCAGGCCGGACGGGTCAATTTCCGTGCAAGGCCTCTGCGTGCAGAACGGGCTTAACAGCGGCCACCAGCCTCGTTAACGTGGCGCCATGAGCGTAGAGTCTGACCTGCTTCACACCGTTACGGCGGACAATATTTCTGACAACCGTCGCAAGCTGGGCAAGGCCATGGTTTGGGGCAGCGCGCTTTTGTGTCTGCTGCTGGCGTTGTGGCAGTTTGCCTATACGACGGAACGGATCGGCATCGGCTTCGCCAACTGGCGACCGGTGCTTTATGCCTACATGCTTTGGGCCACGGCGCTTTGCGCGGCGCAGGTGATCATGTACGGCGAAAAGGGCAAACGGGCACTGTTCGTCTTGCCCGCGGCGCTGTTCGTGATCAGTCTCGTGGTGTTTCCGCTGCTCTTTGCGCTCTATATCTCGTTCACCGACTGGAACCTTGCCTCGGCCAATGGTCCGCAACCCAATGGCTGGGACAATGTCGTGCAGATGTGGAACGATCAGTTCTTCTGGAACGCCCTGAAAAACATGGTGTATTACGTGCTGGCGGTCAGCGTCGAATACGTCATCGCCTTTGGTCTGGCGCTGCTTTTGAACGCCCAGATCCGGGCGCGAAAATTCTTTCGTGTGGTGTTTTTGCTGCCCCTGATGCTCAGCCCCGTGGCGGTGTCATGGATGATCGGCAAATCCATGCTCGAGGTCCGCTTTGGCCCGATTTCCCGAATCATCCGGGAGATGGGGCTGGAGCCCAGCTTCTTTGGCACACCGGAAATCGCGCGACTGATGATCATGGCGATGGACGCCTGGACCTTTATTCCGTTCATGATGATCATGCTGCTGGCGGGCTTGCAGGCCCTTCCGCGCGAAGTGATCGAGGCTTCGAAGGTGGATGGCGCCACCGGTTGGCAGAGCTTCAAGGAAGTGATCTTTCCGCTGATGTTGCCGGTCTCCGTGACCGCCGTCGTGATCCGGATCATCTTCAAGCTGAAGCTGGCGGATATCATCATCAACGTCACCTCCGGCGGGCCGGGCGGGGCGACCGACAGTGTCACCAGTTTCATCTTTCGTGAGTACCGGGACCGGTCCAACGTGGGCTACGGCACGCTTCTGGCGGTGGTCTATCTCATTTTGATCATCATCTTCGTGACGCTGTTCCTGAAACTGGTCAGCCGATGGATGGAGCGCCCCGCATGAGCAAGACAGCCATTTTCAAGGACAGCGATGCGGATCGTGGTGCCAATACCCGCTGGTGGGCAAGCCGCATTGCGATCTATGGCGCGCTGATCTTCTGGGCGATCATCTGTCTGTTCCCGATCTACTGGACGCTGACGACCTCGTTCAAGCTGGCCCCGGACGTGATGAAGGGCAACATGGTGCCATGGTGGGATTTCACGCCAAAGTGGAAGGGTTGGGAAAGCCTCGGCCTGTCACCGCGTCTCATTGGCGAAGTGTCGACCGTGCGGGAAGAGTTCCTGAAACGCTTCTGGAACAGCACCATCGTGGCGGGCTCTGCCTCGCTGCTGGCGGTGGTGCTGGGATCGCTGGCGGCCTACGGGTTGTCACGGTTCAACTACCGTTTCGGGTTCATGCGGAATTCCGACATCTCGTTCTTTTTCCTCAGCCAGATGATCCTGCCGCCGGTCGTGCTCGCGCTGCCGTTTCTCGTGCTTTACAAATCGCTGGCGCTGCTGGACAGCCGGGTGGGGTTGATCCTCCTCTATACGTTGATGGTGCTGCCCATAGTCATCTGGATCATGCGCGACCAGTTTCAGGGCATCCCCGTGGAACTGGAAGAGGCGGCGCTGGTGGATGGGCTTGGCATCTGGGGCAGCTTTGTCCAGATCGTGCTGCCGATTGCCCTGCCGGGAATGGTCGCGGCCTTTATCCTGAGCCTCGTGCTGTGCTGGAACGAGTATTTCTTTGCGGCCTTGCTGACCTCGACGGATGCAAAGACCCTGCCTGTGATGGTCGCCTCCCAGACCGGGTCGCAGGGCATCAACTGGTGGTCCATGGCGGCGCTGTCCTCGGCGGCGATCCTGCCGCTGGTCGTGGTGGCGGTCTTTCTTGAGAAATACATCATCAAGGGGATGGCGGCCGGCGCGGTCAAATAAGCTGCGCTTTTTGGGGGCGGGTGGCTTCACAAACACAATGCGGCGCGTCTGTTGCCTGATCTGCCTGTCCGCATCAACGCCCATTTTCGATGACACCCGACAGATTGCTCTGTCGGCACGAATGGATTCCTGTCATTTCCCAAACGGCAACATGGCACGCTTCACCCAATGTCAGGTCTGACCGCAATTCAGCCAAAGCAACGAAATGCGTAAATACCGGCTTTCGCATTGAACCTGCTTTGTGGACAGATAAAAGATGAGACGGCTGACCGACCCCCTGCGTATCGAGATTGGAATTCAGCGGATGCACCTCTTGTTTTTTGAAGGGACACACCTTTGACAGATGAGGTTGAACTCTCTCAAGCAGAGATCGATGAGTTTGCGAAGGCCAACGGCCGCATGGCTCTGGACTTTGTCCCGGCCCTGCCGACCGATCAAACGCGCAGTTTTGTCGGCGGCTATCCGCGCCTTCCCGTGGGGATGGCATGGCCGACAGAGGATGGAAAAGAACTCTTGTTCTTGGCTCAGGTTGATCTTGCCGACCTCCCATGGCGTCCTGACGGGTTTCCAACGCGCGGTACTTTATACTTCTTTCATAACCCAAGACTTGAAGACCTGGACCATCTGGAAATTGCATTCAGCCAAGACCAAGATGGCACCAGACATCCCTCGCCATTTGTTTATTTCTCGACAGAAGTAAGCAACCTGGAAACCGTGAAGCCAACAAAACCGCATTCCCGGGAGGTGTTCTTTCAATACGCCGGCGAGGGGTATTATCACTATGGGCAGCTCAAGGGGCCGAAGGTTGCCAGATACAGCCTGCCCTATGCGGAACTAAGTTTCGCGCCTTACGTTCAATACTATGCCGGTGCATGGTTCAATGATCAGTTCAAAAACTCAGGTCTGAACTTTGACAAGGCATATGAACAGTTTGGGGGCAAGTCCGAAGAGCTTTACAAGGCATTGAAGTTCAGGGAAGCCAAGAATCGAGACCAGTCCAAGGCTGATTTAGGTGTATCCGCCCCCCGTGGTGAAAACCAGGAGGAGGCTCGGCGTCGGATTTATGGGGGCGCGCGTCATATAGACTGCGATGGCTTTTTGGCGAAATTACCGCAGGAGATGACTTTTCAGGCTATTCGCCAGCACTCGGTTCGAGACGAAAGATATGCGTCATGGCCAGAAAGCGGGGCTATGGTCATGCACCACGCCATGTCTGTGGCGGTGAATTGTCAAAGCCGCACTCAGTCGAAGGGTGAAGACCCCGGCAGTTTTGCACGGCAGTGTCGTCAAGAAGCCCTTGATTGGGCAGAATGGGGTTATCAAAGAGCGCAGAAACCACTCGCTCAAGATGAGCGTGACGCATATCTGCTGTCGGCTCGGTCGACGTTTCAGAAGGCCATAAAAATCTATGCGACGTCTCTGAGATGGTTTTTGATCCGAAACGCTGTTCTGGCCCCGTTTGATCGTTTGACCCGAAACGGGGTCCTGGCCCTATTTGGCAAGTCAAAGGGGATAAGTTTCAAAGGGCGTCAGGCGCGGGTCATCGCGGAGTCTCTTTTATTGTTGAGCGACGCGCGTGAGTTTGGATTGCGACTTTTGCCCGGCGATCAGATCTTGAAAATATCCGAACTTTCTCAAGGTGACTATCTCGAAGGGGCGTTGGCCGGGCAATTCTTTGGGTGGGGCGGTGAGATCCAAAGTGAAGTCGGTGACAATGCGGATCATCTGTGTCTGGCCGTATTCTATGGCAATCGGGACATCAGTTTTTCAGGTGATGTCAAGATCTGGCTTGCCGAACCCTTGCAACCCGATGCCTGGCAAAAGGTAAAGGTCGTGAACGCGGTATCCTGAAGCGCAAGACCTCAGCCGCTGTTATCGACGCAGGCGCAGCGCGTGACGAGGTCGCAGGAGGCGCAACCTTGGACGTCAGGTCACCTTCTCAGACAAAAAACCGCAACATCCACTGACTTCAGGGATCTTGGCCCAATGCCGCCGCTATGTCCTTGGTTTGCTCATAAAGGCCGCGAAACAACTGGTGTGCCTTGTCGTAGACAGCGTTCGGTTGAGCAGTGATCTCTTGCACCGCCGGGTTCCAGACCGCGATGTCCGGGCGTTTGACCAATCCGACCGCGAGCGCCGCGAGAAAGGCGTTGCCATAGCTGGCCCCTGTGGTCTTTTCACAGACGATCTGGTCGATGCCGGTGATGTCGGACGTGGCTTGCAGCCACAGGGCATTCTGCGTGCCGCCGCCGACCGCCAGCAGGCGGTTGGGTGACTGGCCCAACTCCGCAAAGGTATCGGTGACATGACGCGTGCCATGAGCGATGCCCTCGATCAGCGCGCGGTACATGTCGCCGCGGGTGTGGGTCAGGTTGAGCCCAAAGAAGGTGCCCTTGGCATTCATGTCGTGGATCGGTGTGCGCTCGCCTGAGAAATAGGGCAGCATCAGCAGACCGTTGGCCCCGGGGGGGGACTGGGCGGCCTCGGCCGCGAGCGCGGGAAACGCCGCCTTGGGATCGAGATCCCGGGCCAGTTGGTCGCGGAACCAATGGGTCAGTGTGCCGGATGTGGCCAGCCCCGCCATCGAGGCGTGCTCCCCCTCAAAGAGCCATGGCGCATACCAGATGCGCGGGTCGGCGACCTGCGACTGCGCGCGCAGAATGATGAAAATGGTCGAGCCATACATCATCATCATGTCGCCCGGCTGATCCACCCCGACCGAGAAGGCCTCTGCCGCGGCGTCGATGGTGCCGGCCGTGACTGGCGTACCGGGGGCGAGGCCGGTCTCTTGGGCGGCGGCGGATGTGACGGTGCCCGCGATCTCGTTGGACCAGAGCAGGCGAGGCAGCTTGTCCAGAGGCAGGATGTCATCGGCGAGGTCATCGACCCAATCCTGCCTGTGCACATCGTAAAGCGGCGAGAAATTGGCCGCCGTGTAGTGATCGATCACCACTTCGCCGGTCAGCCGCTGCACCAGAAAGCTGGTCGAGGTGAGGATATGCGCGGTCTGCGCGTAGATCTCCGGGCATTGGCGCTGCAGCCACAGGATCTTTGGCCCGACGGATTGCGAGGTCAGCGCATTGCCGCACCGGGCGATGATGGTGTCTTCGCCGATGCGGTCGGTGAGGTCGCGGACCTCTGCCTCGGCGCGCCCGTCCACGCCGTAAAGCACACCGTTCATCAGCGGCTGGCCCTGTGCATTCACTGGCAGCATGCAAGGACCAATGGCAGAGCAGGCGACCGCCTTGATGGCCTTGGGGTCGACACCGCTTTGTGCCAGCAGCGCCTTGCAGACATGGACGAAATCGCCCCACCAGTCCTCTTCGGGGCGGTGTTCGGCCCAGCCCGGGCGCGGCACCAGCATCTTGTGACCGCGGGCTGCCTGCGCGTGGATGACGCCGTGTTCGTCGGTCAGAACGCCCTTGGTTTCGAATGTGCCGATGTCGATGCCGATCGTATAAGCCATCAGGTGTGGTCATCCCTGGAAAGAGAGAAGTCAGGCGAGATCCCCGCCAGCGTCGCCTCCAGCAGGCGGGTCAGGGCGACCAGATCGTTCAGGTCGACGACCTCGCGGGCAGAGTGCGAGTAGCGCATGGGAAAGCCGAGATCGACGCAGGCGACGCCCTGTCCCACCAGTTGCACATAAGACAGATCCGTCAGGACACCGGTCTGGGCGCTGCGCTGCAGCGGCAGGCCCTGTGCCGCCGCGGCCCGTTCCACCAGATCGACGATGGCCGGATGCGGGATCACGCCGTTCAGGGTGCCGCGCCCGTGAAAGGAATACAGGCTCATGCCCGGCCCACCGCCCAGCACCATCTCGCCGCGCGCCGCCATATCCGGCGTGTCGCTGGTCAGCATCAGATCCAGCTGGATCGCGATATCGGGCTGGATCTGTTGGGCGAGGGGCTGCGCGCCGCGCAGGTTGAATTCTTCGAGGACGGTAAAGCCAAGGTGCACCGGCGGTCCGCTGGTGCGATCTTTCAGGCTGCGCGCCACTTCGAGAAGCACGGCACAGCCCGCGCGGTCATCGACGCTGGTGCCCATGACCCGGTCACCGGACAAGGCTGTGGCGCTGGGGGCGTAGACCACGGGTGTGCCGATGCGCACGCCCGCTGTCTGTGCCGCCTGTGCAGAGGCAAAGCCCGCGTCCACGCTGACCTCCGCATAGGGTTGCACCGCGTATTTTTCGTCGGGGCGGGTGGCGTGGTGGCTCTTGTTGGCGATCACGCCGGGCAGGTCGCGACCTTCGCCGATGCACAACAGCACCTCCTGGGCCGCCAGCGCGCGCTCTGGCACGCCGCCCAGCCGTTCCAGACGGATCATGCCATCCGCTTCGATCTTGCGCACGATGAACCCCAGCTGGTCCATATGCGCAAACAACAGCACGCTGGGTCCGTCGCCGGGGAAATGCGCCACGAGGTTGCCGAGCCTGTCGGACCGGCTCTCGACGCCGATGGCCAACAGCCTGTCGCGCAGGGCGCGGCGCACGCGGTCCTCATGGCCCGACAGGCCGGGCAGGCGCATCAGCGCCATCATGTCCTGTTGCAGCCGCGCCTTCATCCGCGCGCAGCCCGCGCCCGCGCCATGAAGTCGCGCGCGCGTTCCGGGTCGACCGCGTTCCATGTGTCGCCATCGACCTTCAGCGAGGAGCCCACGATGCAGCCATCGGCAATTGTCAGGACATCGGCCACCGTTTCGTGCTTTACCCCGGTGTTGGCCAGCACGGGCGTTTGCGGCAGCACGGCCTTCACCGCCTCCAGATCAGAGAGCGCGGCGGCCTCGCCGGTGATCTGGCCAGAGACAAGCACCGCGTCCGGGATCGACGAAAACACCGCGCTGCGGGCACGGTCGGCGAGCGGGCGCGCGTCCAGCGAATGGGCGAACTCGGCTGACACATTATAAAGCATCGCCATGTCTTGGCGCCCCAGCCGGTCGCGGTAGCGCATGGCCTTGCCCGCGTCCGGTGTCCATGGCCCCATGTCCGACGCGTAGCTGCCGGTGAATATCTCGCGGACGAATGCTGCGCCGGTGGCCGCCCCCAGCGCGATGCTGGACATCGGGTCCCACAGGACGTTGACGCCAAAGGGCACCGTGATGTCAGGCTTCAGTTGTCCGATGACGCAGGCCATCATCGCGGTCGTGGCGGTGTCGACATCGAACTCGTAGGGCCGGTCGTTTTCGTTGCCGAACATCACGGCATCAAACCCGGCCTCCTGCAGCGCAATCAGGTCGGCGCGGGCCGCCGCCACAAGGTCCATCTCCGGATCGAAGAGGGGCGACCCGGGCATCGCCCCCAGATGCACCATGCCGATGACCGGCTTCGTGTCCGCAAACACCTGCTTGAACCTTTTTGTCATTTTCCGTCCCCCCTGTGGCCAACAGTAAGGGGGTAACGCTGTTCAGGCAAAAGGAAATCGGGCTAGACTTGCGCAGCAAACGGGGAGGAAGACGCAATGGCTTTGAAGACACGGCATTGGGATCGGCTGGGCAACGGGGGGCTGACCTTTACGGAGCTGGGCTTTGGCACTGCGCCGCTGGGCAATCTTTATCGGGCGATTTCGGATGAAAGCGCCAGAGAGGTGCTGGACACCGCGTGGGAGGGCGGTGTGCGCTATTACGACACCGCGCCGCTCTATGGTCTGGGGCTGTCCGAGACCCGGCTCAACCCTTTCCTGCGCGGCAAGCCTCGCGATGAATACGTGCTGTCGTCAAAGGTGGGGCGGCTGATCCAGCATTGCGCGCCAGAGCATCGCGCAGGCCTCGGCAAATGGTTCGAGGTGCCGCAGCGGCGCGAGCAGTTTGACTATACCTATGACGGCGTGATGCGGTCGTTCGAGCATTCATTCTCGCGCCTTGGTGTCGACCGGATCGACATCCTCTATGTCCACGACCTGTGCGTCTTTTCGCATGGCTCGAAAGACAAATCCGACATGCGGATCGAAGAGTTCTTTGGCGGCCGCGGGTATGACGCGATGGTCTCCCTGCGCGATCAGGGCTTGATCACCGCCATCGGCGGGGGCATCAACGAGTGGGAGGTTTGCCAAACCCTCGCAGAGCGCGGTGATTTCGATCTCTTCCTGCTGGCGGGACGCTATACCTTGCTGGAACAGACCGCGCTCGACAGTTTTCTGCCGCTGTGCGAGGCGCGCGGGATCGGGATCGTGACCGGCGGCCCCTATAATTCGGGCATCCTCGCGACGGGGGCCAAACCGGGCGCCTATTACAACTACGAGACGGCGCCGCAGGAGATCCTTGACCGGGTCAATGCGATCGAGGCCGTCTGTGCCGATCACGGCGTGCGCCTTGTGGATGCGGCGTTCCAGTTTCCGCTGCTGCACCCGGCGCATGTGGCGGTGATCCCGGGCGGTCAGGGCGTCAATGAAATGACGGGCAATCTGTCGGCTGCACAGGCGCAGATTCCGGCCGCGCTTTGGGATGATCTGAAAGCCAAAGGCCTGATGCGCGAGGACGCCCCCACATGAGGATCGACGCGCACCAACACTTTTGGCACCCGGCGCGCGGGGATTATGACTGGATGCCCCGGGACAATGCGACCCTGAACCGGGCCTATGCGCCGCAGGATCTTGTCCCGGTGCTGAACAGGTTGGGGATCGATGGCACGGTCCTCGTGCAGGCGGCGGCCAGCGTCGAAGAGACAGAATACATGCTGGGTCTCGCCGACGCGACCCCCCAGATCAAGGGCGTGGTCGGCTGGGTCGATTTCGAGGATCCGGCGCATCTGCATCACTTGCGCCGCCTTGCGCAGCATCCGAAGTTCAAGGGCGTGCGCCCTATGATACAGGACATTCCCGATGTTGACTGGATGCTGCGGGACGATGTGCAATGGGCCTGTCGCGCGATTCTGGATCTGGATCTGACCTTTGATGCGCTCGGGTTTCCGCGCCATCTGCCGAATTTTCAGGTCCTGTTGGCGCGCTATCCGGGGATGCGCGTGGTCTATGATCATTGCATGAAACCGCAGATCCGCGAGCAACGTCAGGGGCGAGATGCCTTTGGCCCATGGGCCGAAGGTATGGCGCGCCTTGCAGGGGAGACCGAAGGCATGTGCAAGCTGTCCGGCCTCGTGACGGAAGCGGATGCGGGATGGGAGGTGCAGGACCTGCAACCCTTTGCCGAGCACGTGCTGCGTGTCTTTGGTGAAGACCGTGTCATGTGGGGCTCTGACTGGCCGGTCTGCCGGTTGGAGACGGACTATGACGCATGGCTTCAGACGGCGCAGCAGTTCACCGCGCACTTGTCACAAGCAGGGCAGGCGGCGGTCTTTGGTGGCAACGCTGCGCGGTTCTACCGGCTGGTCTGAGGCGGGGCGGCGGGGCCTTTTTATGCGGCAGCCGTCGCCGGGCCGTCCCAAGGGCAGGTAAGGTTGGCAGGCGCTTTCACGTGCAACAGCGTCGCCAAACAGGGCGTCTTGCTGATCGCGCGGGGCCAGTGCGGATCTGGAAAAAGCCTCTCGGATGCTGTCACGGTGTCCGAAGGGGCCATCGACGGGTTTGACGCGGGCATCTCAAGGCCTTTGGCTTGCCGAGGTGCGTGTCAGACTGCTCTCGCTTGCGGGCGGGCGGAGTGAGCGACTTTCGCGCGGCTCGTCCTTGTCGATGGAACCAGTGACCGCAGGCACCGGAACGAAATAGCGGCAGGGCAGACCTCTGGATCTGTGCGCCACCGAGGGGCGCGCGTCGGTCAGTCCCGGCTGGTCAGCAGCACAGATCGCTTTCGTGTCAGATCACAGCGAGAACCGCCAATGTGGTCACGCGCCCGCGACACCCAAATGGCTTTCCCGGTCATCCGTCCCCGCGGCAAAGCCTCCGCGTCGCTGCACTGCCAGTGCGCCCCGCGCGTTGCCCGCAGCGAGGCAGGCGGGCAGGGCGCCCCCGGTCAGCCAGCACGACAGGAACCCGGCGTTGAACGCGTCGCCAGCCCCGGTGGTGTCCATCGCGTCGATGGGCTGAGTCGGTGTATCCACCCGGCCGCTTTCCGTCAGCGCCGACGCGCCCTTGGCGCCGCGCTTGATGATCGTGGTGGGGGCAAACCCCTCTGCAAGGCCGGTCTGGCAAAGCGCTTCCCATTCGGCCTCGTTGGGCAGAAAGAGATCGACGCGGCCCGCCAGAGGGCGCAAGGCCTCGCAGTCCAGGGTATCTTCCCAGCCGCAATCCACGGAAATCGTCATGTCCTGTGTCCGGGCGATGTCGATGATCTCGGGCTGGGACACAAGGCTGGCCAACTCGCCGATGTGCAAGTGACCGAACCCGTGGGCGCGCAGATCGCGGGCTTGCAGATCGGGAAACGCGGGTCCGGCGCGGCGCGTCAGAAAGGCCCGGTCGCCGCCCTGCGCCATCGCCACGGTGATCTGCGGTCCCTCGGTGGCGGGCAGTGTCTTGCTCAGCGACAAGTCGATGTGCGACGCCTCAAGATCGCGCCTTACAAAGTCATGAAAGGGCGGCGCGGGCAGCATCGCGGCCAGCGCGGATCCATGTCCCAGCGCGGACAGATGCGCCGCGGTGATGAAGGCCCCGCCCCCGGCATGCGCGCCGAACCCTTCGGTGAACACTTCGGTGCCCAGCGACGGCAGCCGGGGCAATCCGGTAAAGATCAGGTCGCAATACAGGCGACCGACCGAAAGGACCCCGGGTTTGCTTGTGCCCGTCATCAGGTCAGCGCCGCGCCGCTATCGATTTCAAAAACGTGGATGTTTTCGGCGGCAGCGCCCAGATTGACGGTCGCACCAAGCTCTGGCGGGGTGCGCCCGTCGGCGCGGGCGATGATGTCGCCATTTGGCGTGCCCACATGGATCAGGGTCTCATGGCCCAGCGGCTCTCTGACCTGCACCGCGCCGCTGACAAGGGCAGGGCCGTCGACGGGTTGCAGATCCTCGGGGCGAACGCCCAGCGTGACCTTGCGGTCCTGCCCAAGCGTCCTGTCCAGCGTCAGAGGCGCGCCGCCATCGATGCGGATCTGGCCCCCGACGACAGCGGCCGGTATCATGTTCATCGCGGGCGAGCCGATGAAGCGCGCCACAAAGGTGTTGGCCGGTGCGTGATAGACTTCTGACGGGGTGCCGACCTGCTGGATATGGCCATCCTTCATGATGACGATCCGGTCGGCCATGGTCATCGCTTCGACCTGGTCGTGGGTCACAAAGACGATGGTGGCCCCGACCCTCTGGTGCAGTTTCTTGATCTCCAGACGCATCTGCGTGCGCAGTTGCGCATCGAGGTTCGACAGCGGCTCGTCAAACAGAAAGACCGCCGGATCACGCACCATAGCGCGCCCGATGGCCACCCTCTGGCGTTGCCCCCCCGAAAGCTGGCTGGGCTTGCGGGCCAGCAGTTCGGTCATGCCGAGGATCCCGGCGATCTCGTCGATGCGCTTGTCCTTGTCCTTGCGCGACATGCGCGCGCTGCGCAGGCCGAAACCGATGTTCTTGCGCACCGTCATATGCGGATAGATCGCGTAGTTCTGGAACACCATGGCGATGTTGCGGTCCTTGGGCTCCAGGTTGTTGACCATTTGCCCGCCGATCTCGATCTCGCCGCTGGTGACTTCTTCGAGGCCGGCGATCAGCCGCAGCGTGGTGGATTTGCCGCAGCCGGAAGGGCCGACGAGCACCACGAATTCGCCTTCTTCGATGGCAAGGTCGATGCTGTGCAGGACCTCGGTCTGGCCGTAGCTCTTGACCAGTTGGCGCAGGTTCAGGTTCGACATGCTCTACCTCCCAAGGACGTCTGCAAAGGCGGTCTCCAATGCCTGATGTGCGCTTGCGTGGCGCGCTTCGCGGGTTGCCTGCCGCGCGGCCAGCGCGTCCAGCGTGGCGGCGTAGCCATCCAGCGCGGGCAAGAGCGCGGCAGGGGCCGGGCCGCCCGGACGGTCGCGCCGGTTGACAAAGGTGCGGGCCGAGACCGCCGTGCGGAACGCCGCCTCGGACAATGCGGGTGCGCGCCCCGCGGCGGCGGCAAAGGCCTCGGCAAAGGCGCCATAGCCTTGACCCAGAGGCACGCCCTGCGCGATCACGGCCCGCGCCACCTGTGCGGCGATCTCATGCGCCTGCCGAAAGCTGAGACCCTCGTCGCGCACAAGGCTGTCGGCCAGTTCGGTGATGGTCACGCAGGCGGCGTCACTGGTGCGCGCCACGCGGTCGGCGTTGAT
The DNA here is from genome assembly GCA_042088665.1 of Sagittula sp. Classification (GTDB taxonomy): domain Bacteria; phylum Pseudomonadota; class Alphaproteobacteria; order Rhodobacterales; family Rhodobacteraceae; genus JBELMB01. The sequence continues at coordinate 25,239 of JBELMB010000029.1, read as the reverse complement.
CTGGCAGGCGGGAAGGAAGGCGGCCAGCAGCCGCAGCACCCGACTGCCACTGTCAAAGGCGGCGTAGCCTGCCTGCTGCACCTCGCCTTCGCTGTCGTTCATGTCCGTGAAGGGGGTGTTGTGCATCACCCCCACCACCATGTCACAGCGCCCGACCGTGACGCTGGCCATGTGGCGCAGGTGTTCGATCGGCACTGGATTGCGCTTTTGCGGCATGATGGAGCTGATCTGCACGAGGCTGTTGGGCACATAAAGCTGCCCGACCTCGAAGGCGGACCAGAACTGCAGGTCCTGAATCAGCCGCCCGAGATGCAGGAACACCAGCTTGATCGCGGAATAGAGCCCGGTGACATAGTCCACCGAAGCGATGCAGCCGTAGGAGTTCAGCAGAGGCGCATCAAACCCCAAGAGATCTGCCACCCGCGCCCGGTCGATGGGAAAGCCGGAGGTCGTGATCGCGGCAGCGCCCATCGGGCAATGCTCCAGCCCCTCCGCGGCGGCGTCGAGGCGGTCAGCATCGCGCAAGAGCACTTCGATCGCGGCACCAAGGTAGTGGCCAAAGGTCGTCGGTTGCGCAGGCTGCCCGTGGGTATAGGCAACGATCAGGGTGTCGGCCTCGACACGGGCCTTCTTGATCAGCGCCCCGGCGAGGGCGTGGACCTCTTGCGCCAGACCTGCCACGCGGTGCCGCAGCGCTAGTTTGAACAGCGTGTGGTCCATGTCATTGCGGGATCGGGCCGTGTGCAGCGCGCCGCCTAGATCCCCCAGACGCTTGCGCAGTTCCGCCTCGACGAGGAAGAAGTAGTCTTCGTGTTCACCGGTATAGGTGAGGGCGGGGATGTCGACCTCGTCCTCGATGGCACGCAGCGCTTTGGCGAGGGCGCGGGCCTCGGCATCGGTCAGGATTCCCGTCTCTGCCAGCATCACCAGATGGGCGCGGTTGATGGCGGCCATGCCCTGTGCGTAGTGGGATTTCACCCCCTCGAAAAGCGGCGCAAGCACGGTGTCACGATAGACCGGATCGGGAAAGGTGGACGTGTCTGTCACGCGTTTGCTCCCAGCGTGTTGCGCACCTTCTGGTGGTCATATGTGGTGATTTCCAGGTGGTTGCCGTCGGGATCGGCAAAGTAGTAGGACCACGCCAGACCATTGTCGATTGCATCCTCACGCGCCAGAACCCCGCCCTTGCGGTTGGCCAGACCGAGCGTGCCCAGCTTGTCGCCAAACGCCATGAAAGCTGTGCCGGGCACCCGAAAGGCGGTGGTGTGATCGCCGTCCGAAGGGGGCTTGCCGGTGAACAGCGTCGCACAGTATTGTCCGCGCGCGGTTGCCAGATAGAGACTGCCACGGTCGCGTTTCGAACTGGGCAGGACCAACAGTCCGAGGATGCGCCGATACCAGTCTGCCGCCGTTTCGACATCCGCCACATAAAGGTGGACGTGGTCCAGCGCAGAGACAGCCACGCCCGCGACCGGGTTCTGCGCGCCTGCGGCAGTCATCCTTTCAGCCCCGCCATCACGACGCCGCGGATGATAAAGCGCTGGAAGATCAGAAAGACCACAAGCGTCGGGATGGTCGAAATCGCAGCGCCGGTCATCACCAGCTCCCAGGCGACGTCCGCCTCGTCGGCAAAGGTCGAAAGCCCCACGGGCAGCGTGTACATGTCCCATGAATTGGTCACGATCAGCGGCCAGATGAACGCCGTCCAGTTGCCAAGGAAGACAAAGATCGCCAATGCCGCCAGCGCCGGTTTGACCAGCGGCATCGCCACCGTCCACCAGATCTGCAATTCGTTCAGCCCGTCGATGCGCGCCGCCTCGATGAAATCGTCGGGCACCGTCTCAAAGAACTGCTTCATGAGAAAGGTGCCAAAGGCGGTCATCAGGCCGGGGAACATGATGCCCCAGTAGCTGTCCAGCCAGCCAAAGGTCTGGCTCATGAGATACCATGGGATGACCAGCATTTCGGTCGGTATCATCAGCGTCGAGAGGATCGCGATAAAGACGATGTAGCGCCCCGGAAAGCGGAATTTGCACAGGGTATAGCCCACGAGACTGTCGAACAGCACGTTCGACACGGTGGTGATCACGGCGATGACCAGCGAATTGACGAACCAGCCATAGAAACGGCCGTCTTCCAGCACGTAGGTGTAGTTTTCGAGGTGGGGTTCCTTGGGGATCAGCGAGACATCGTAGATCTCATGGGGCCATTTGAGCGAGGTGGAGATCATGTAGACGATCGGCATGACCATCAGGATCCCGCCAAGGAACAGCAACCCCCAGCGCAGGTATTGGCCCGCGCTCGCCCTGCGCCGGGCGGCGTTGCGCTGGAACAGCACGTCTGATGAGGGACGGATATCGTCGGTGGCGGCCATCAGCGATCCCTCAGCAGATACAGCTGGAACAGTGAGACAACGAGCAGGATCATGAACAGCACCACGGTCTGCGCCGCAGCATAGCCCATGTCGAAATCCGTAAAGGCGCTCTGGTAGATCTGCAGGACCAGCGGCTTGGTGGAATTCAGCGGCCCGCCGGGATCTCCGGTGGTCATGTTGAACACCTGATCAAAGATGCGCAGGAAGCCGATGGAGGAAAACACCACGAGAAACACGATGGTGGGTTTCAGCAGCGGGATCGTGATCTCGAACAACACGCTCCAGGTCGAGACACCGTCGATGCGCGCCGCCTCGTAATAGCTTTGCGGGATGGCGCGCAGACCGGCCATGAAGATGATGATCTGGAACCCCAGCCCGGCCCAGACGGCGGGGGCAAGAATCGCGGGCAGCGCATTGGTGGTCGAGCGCAGGAACTGGATCTGGGGGATGCCGAAATCGGCGAGGGCATTGTTGAACAGCCCGATCGGCACCGGCTGGTAGAACCAGCGCCAGACCCATGCCATCGCGACCGCGCTGGTCATGAACGGCAGAAAGTACAGCATCCGGATGAAGCCATGCATGAACCGCGTCTTGTCCAGATGATAGGCAATGAAAAACGACAGTACGAGGCTGATCGGCGTGCCCAGCAGCAGGTAGACAAAGGTGTTGCGAAACACCTGCCAGAAGACCGGGTTGTTCCAGAGCTTTTCGTAATTGGCCCAACCCGCCCAGGTGCGGTCGCCCAGCAGGTTCCAGTCCTGAAAGGAGATCACCATGGCGTTGCCGGTCGGGTAGAACCGGATCACCACGTAAAAGATCACCGGCAGCGCGAGGAAACCCCAGGCCCAGACGATCTGTTTCTGGCGGATGGAAAGGCTCTTGTACATGAGGCTGGCCCGGAGGGAGAGGAAGGGGCGCGGCGAACCGCGCCCCTCGACAAGAACGGCGCGCGCCGTTCTCAGTTCGTCGAGTAGAAGGCGTCGAGCAATTTCTGCTCTTCTTCAGCCGCGATGGCGAGGGAGTCCGCCACCGACATGCCTTCGAGTTTCACCCGCTCGACAAGGTCGATCAAAAGCTGCCGCTGGGCGCTTTCGTTCACGAATTTCGTGGTGTTGGCATAGGCCAGCCCCCGGATGAAGGGACCGTAAGTCGCGTCGTTTGCATTGGCTTCGGTCAGTCCGACCGAGGGCTTTGCGGGCAGTTCACCCACAACGTCGAGCCAGATCTGCATGGCCTCGTCCGAGGTCACGTATTGCATGAACTTGACCGAGGCGTCGTATTTCTCTCCCTCTGCCTTGCTGGTGATCGCATTCACCCAGTAGGAGGAATAGTTCGACCGCACGCCTTCGCCGGTCGCGGGCAGTTCCGCGACACCCCATTTCAGACCACGGGTCTTGTTCAGGGAGCCGATGCGGAATGATCCGTCGATGTGCATGGCCGCGCGCCCGGCCTTGAAGGCCGCTTGCGGTTCGTCCATGAAACCGATCGCGCCGATGCCTTCGTCGCCACCAAGGCCTACGTAGAACTCCATCGCGGCCACACCGGCCTCGGTGTTGTAGTTCACGGTCTTGTAGTCATCGAGATAGGGTTCGCCACCGAACTGGCGTACCAGACCTTCGCGAAACCAGTGGTGGTCCTGCGCGGTCATGCCCATGGTCAGCCCGGCCTGCGTCAGGTTTCCGGCGCCGTCGCGCTCTGTCATCTGGGCGCCGATGGCGAGCATTTCGTCAAGGGTTTCGGGCGGGCCGTCGATCCCGGCGGCGTCAAAGAGGCGCGTGTTGTAGAACAGCGCCAGCGAGCGCACCGCGGTCGGCAGGGCCCAATAGTTGTCGCCCTCGCGCATCGCGCTGACCATCGGGAAGAATTCCGCATCGATGGTATCGGCGTCAAAACTTTCCGCCGGCAGCGGCTGGATCAGGCTGGCGGCCTTGTAGTCATTGAGCCAGCCGTAAAACAGCTGCACCACGTCGGGGCCCTCACCGGCGGGGATCGCCGCGGCCACCTTGGTGCGGTAGTCCGCATAGGGGAAATGGGTCATCTTGACAGTGATGTCCGGGTTCGCCGCCTCGAAGTTTTCGATCAGCTGCTCCATGGCCGTGACACGGGCATCAAAGAAATACTGCCAATATTCGATTTCAACGGCGTTTGCGGCCGATGAAAACAACGCCAGCGTGCTGGTGGCCGAAGCCAGGGCCAGCGCCTTCAACTTGGTCAATTTCATGTCGTTACTCCCTTTTGGATCACGCTGGCTTTGCGCCAGTCACCTTCGGGCCACAGCCGCGAATGGATGCAGGCTAAACCAGAGCGCTTGTATCTTCAAGTAACTTGAGTTAATCCGCCGGAATGACCACGATGACAAAAACCGTGGGTGCCAATGCCGAGCGCGCGCGCAACCACAACAGACAGATGGTGCTGGACCGGGTGCGCGAAGCCGGCCAGATCGGTCGCGCAGAAATCGCGCGGGGGTCGGGGCTTTCGACGCAGGCTGTCTCGAACATCATCGCCGATCTGCTGGCGGACGGGATGCTCAGCGAACAGGGGCGCCGGGCCAGCGCGCGCGGCCAGCCGCCCGTGCAATATGGCCTCAACCCCGAGGGTGGCTTTGCCGTGGGCATCGAGATCCGGCCCGATGCGGTCTTTGCCGCGGTGCTCGACCTATGCGGCACGCCGCTCGTGTCAGAGCGCCGGGCGCTGATGGCGCGCGATCTGGCCGGGGTGACGGCCGCGGTACAAGAGGCAAAGGCCAGTATTCTCTCGCAGGTCAACAGCGCCGACACGCGGGTGCTTGGGGCAGGGATCGTCATGCCGGGGCCCTTTGGCCGGACCGGGCTGAGCGGCACGGGATCCGAGTTGCCGATCTTTCATGACGTGGCCCCCGCCGCGTGGTTTTCAGAGGCGCTGGGCATCCCCGTGGTCGTCGAGAACGACGCCAACGCCGCTGCCGTGGCAGAGCGCCTGTCCGGCGTGGCGCGCGGGGTTGATACGTTTGCCTTCGTGTATTTCGGCAATGGTCTGGGGCTTGGGGTCATCCAGAACGGGCATCTTGTGACGGGCGCCTTCGGCAATGCCGGCGAACTGGGCCATATCCCGGTTCATGCGGAGGGTCGCATGGTGTCGCTGGAAACTGTCCTGAGCCGCCTGTCCGTTCAATCCCATATGGCGTCCCGGGGCATCGGGATCGACAACAGCGCCGATCTGGCCCGGGCCTATTGCGATGGTGCACCGGCCCTGTTCGAATGGCTGGACGCCGCGGCGGCCCCGCTCTCGACCGCCATCGCAATCGTCGAAAACATGCTCGATCCCGAAGTGGTGGTGCTTGGCGGTGCCATGCCGGACGCGGTTTTCGATCATTTGATCGGTGCAGTCACGCTGGCGGAGCGATCCGTTTCCAACAGGCCCAATCGCGCAGGACCCCGGTTGCTGCGCGGGACCGCGGGGCGGATGACCGGCGCGCTGGGCGCCGCGGCGCTGGTGATCAACCGCGCCTTTACCCCGCGCATCGCAACGCGCGTCTGACGGGTCGCCCCTTTGCCGATGTGACGCCTCGACCAGACCTTTGGACGCCTGCAAGAAGGACAGACCCATGCCCACCCCCGACCAGAGACGCATCGAAGACGACCGCCTGCACCCGCGGCTGATGTCGTTGTGGTGGGCGCTGCGCCCGCTGACCTCCGTTGTGCGATTCATGCAGACGGGCGCGCATCCGGATGACGAGATCACGGGCATGCTGGCGGCGCTGGCCTTTCGTGACGGTGTGAACATCTCGTACGCCTGTTCGACCCGGGGGGAGGGCGGGCAGAACGACATTGGCACGGAAGCGGGAACCGATCTCGGCGCCTTGCGCACCCGGGAGATGGAGCGCGCCTGCGACGTGCTGGGCATGCGCCTCTATTGGCACGGGACCCACCCCGCTGATACGATCACCGATTTCGGGTTCTCCAAGAGCGGCGAGGAAACTCTGGGGCGCTGGGGACCGGAGCGGACGCTGCTGCGGTTTGCCCAGATCATCCGGATGGAACGACCCGATATCATCTGTCCGACCTTTCTCGATGTGCCGGGGCAGCACGGGCACCACCGGGCGATGACGCAGGCCGCGTTTGACGTGATGGAGGCCGCCGCGGATCCGGCGCTGGCCAGCAACCTGCCGGTCTGGCAAGTCAGCAAGCTCTACCTGCCGGCATGGTCCGGGGCGGGGCAGGCCTATGACGATGATCTGCCACCGCCACCCGCCACGATGGTCGTGCCGGGATCGGACCGCGAAGAGATGACGGGTTGGCCTTGGAACCGCGTCGGTCAGCAGTCGCGCGCCTATCACCGGACGCAAGGCATGGGGCGCTGGATACCGGCAGGGGAGACACGGGACTGGCCCTTGCACCTCGCGGTGTCCCATGCGGAAGCGCCTGACACGGCGGTCTGGTCCGGGCTGCCGCGCACCGTCGGGGATCTGGCCAAACTGCCGGGGGCCGCGCCGGTTGCGGCCGCTCTTGAGGCGGCGCAGGCCGGTATCTCTGCAGCGGTCGAGGCCTTTCCTGCGTTCGATAGTGTTGCGCGCAACGCCGCTGCCGCCTTGGCACATGTGCGCGCGGCAAGGGAGCAGTGCCCGGCAGACCTGTCCTGTGCCATTCTGCACCGTCTCGACGACAAGGAGACCCAGTTGGGGCATGTCATGCGCCTCGCGCTGGGGGTTGAGGCGCGCGCACGCGTGGCGCGGGTCTTTCTTGAGCAGGGCAGCGAAACCATCCTGACGACCGAGCTGGATCCCGGTGCGGCAGAGGCTGCAACCCTTGGCATGGACCTGCCGGAGGGATGGGCGCTGGAGGGCGCGTCGCTGTCGGTCGGCGCGGATGCCGGGATCAGCGATCCCTACCGCGCCGTCTACGATCCCCGTGTCCCGGACGCCCCGCGGATCGCGCTTGAGATCGCCGGGCAGGGGGTGACGTGCACGGTGCCACTGGGGCTGGAACAGGAGCCGGTCGTCCTGCCGCCCGCACGCGTCGCGCTGACCCCGGCTGCGCATATCCTGAACACGGCAACCGGCCTCAGGACAGTGCATGTGCAGGTCTCAGACCTTGCGCCGGTCGGGGCGGATCTGACGCTGGATCTGCCCGAGGGGTGGTCCGCGATCCGAAGTGAGACCGGGTTCGAGATCACCGCACCTCAAGCCCTTGCCCCGGGGCGCTACGCAATCCGCGCCATGGTCGATGGCCAACCGGCAGAGACGGTCCGCCTTATTGACCACGACCACGTCGCCCCGACCGCCAGCGCGCATGCGGCGGTGATCACGATTGCGGCCTTTGACGTTGCTCTGCCGGGGGGGCGTGTCGGCTATATCGGGGCTGGCAATGATCAGGTCGGGTTCTGGTTGGAGGCGCTCGGGGTGGATGTCACCCCCCTCTCCGAGGCGCAATGGAGCAGCGAGACCGCGCTCGCCTCTTTCGATGCCATCGTGATCGGCATCTTTGCCATGCGGTTCCGCCCCGGATTGCTGGACGCCATGCCCATGCTGCATCGCTGGACCGAGGCGGGGGGCACATTGGTCACCCTGTATCACCGGCCCTGGGACAACTGGGATCCCGACACCGTGCCGCCCCGGCGGCTGGAGATCGGGCAGCCCTCGCTGCGATGGCGCGTCACGGATGAGCGCGCGACGGTCACGCAACTGGCCGATCACCCGATCCTCTCTTCCCCCAATCCCATCGGGGCCGAGGACTGGAACGGCTGGGTAAAGGAGCGCGGGCTCTACTTTGCCAAGAGCTGGGATCCGGCTTACAGCCCGCTGCTTTCCATGTCCGATCCCGGCGAAGCGCCCCTGACCGGTGCGCTGCTGGTGGCGGAGATCGGCAAGGGGCGGCATGTGCACAGCGCGCTGATCCTGCACCACCAGATGGCGCATCTTGTGCCCGGGGCCTTTCGCCTGATGGCCAACTTCATCGCACCACGGTGACAGCGCCGGGGACGGGCGCAGAGGCCCCGCGCGACAACCGCCGGGGCGGGGCCTGGCTGTTGGGCGACATGTCCCTGAACATCTGGGCGCTGTCCATCGTCAAGTGGCTTGGCGCGGACTACCCCGCCACGCAGGTCGTGTTCATCCGGGCGCTGGTGGGGCTTTGCCTTGTGCTGCCGTTTGCCTTGCAGCACCGGGCCGCGTTTCGGCGTGTCGAGGCGCTTGGCCTGCACCTGTTGCGCGTCGTCCTCGTGGTGGTCACGCTGACTGCAAGCTTCTTTGCCATCGCGCGGGTCCCGCTGGCGCTGTTCACTGCCCTTGGGTTCACGCGACCGATCGTGACCATGATCCTTGCGGCCGTGGTGATGCGGGAACGCATCGGGCGGCGCCGCTGGGTGGCGGCGGGCGTCGCCTTTGTCGGCGTGCTGATCGCCACCAGTCCAAAGGACATGCCCTTGTCGCTGGGACTGGCCGCGCTGGCGGTTGTCGTGGTGACAGGGTCGTCCACCGTGATCGTGACGCGGCGGCTGCGCGAGGCACCGTCCATCGTGATGATGGTGTTTTACACCGGGGGGCTGGCCCTGTGCACCGCGCCTTTTGCCGGGTTGGCCTGGACGCCGGTTGCACCGGAACACCTGTTGCCGCTGCTGCTGGTCGGGGCGTTTTCACAGACCGCGCAGTTGTGCTTTCTGCGGGCGCATTTCCATGGCGAGGCCGGATTTCTGTCCGTGCTGAGCTATCTCAGCCTCTTGTTGTCGGTCGCGGTGGGGATCCTCGTGTTCGAGGAAAGGCCCGGGGCGGGTTTTGCGCTGGGCGCTCTTCTTGTGGCGGGGGCGGCGCTTTGGGTCGGGCTGTCGGAACGCGCGCGTCGCCGGTGACCGGGGGGTGACGTATGGGCAAGGGGGTGTGGTGCGCCCCCTGTGAAAGCGGCACAGCGTCGAGAGGTGCAAAGACACCTCGAACCCCCGGCAATTCCGCCCGCGCCAAACCAATCAAGTGAGAATGTCACCCTGCTGGATCAACAAGCTGTCGAGGTTCTCAAGAACCACGGTCAGCGCCCCGTCGACGGAGATGTTCACGTCCAGACCGTTCTGCGCGACCACAACGCCGCCGGCGGTGTTCAGCCCGGTCAGGTCGACCCGATCAAGACCGACCTCGAAATCCGTGATGTGATCGGTGCCCAGCGCGTCCACAAAGACGAACATATCCGCCGCTGCACCACCGGTCAGCGTGTCGTTGTCCTGACCGCCGTTCAGCGTGTCCTGCGCGCCGCCACCCACCAGCGTGTCCTGACCGATCCCGCCAGACAGATCGTCGCCAAACGTCACGTAGCCCGACGCGGGCGCGGCCTGATCCGAGGTGATGAGATCGTCGCCTTCGCCGCCGATCAGCGTATCACGGTCCGCGGTGGCCAGATCGTTGCCGCCGCTGATGGTGTCATTGCCTGTCCCGCCATCGATGCTGTCGCGGCCATTGGAGCCGGTGATCACATCATTGCCCGCCCCTCCCAAAGCGGTGTCCACGCCAAAGGTGTTGCCGTTCACATCGCCGGTAAAGATCACGTCGTCGTCGTCCCCACCGTCGAGCAGATCGTCGCCAAAGCCACCCGTCATGGTGTCTTGCGCCGCGCCACCGGTCAGTGTGTCATTCCCGGCGTCACCGTTCATGACGTCACCGAAGGCGCGATAGGCCGCCAGCGGGGCGGACTGGCCGGAGGTGATCAGGTCGTCTCCCTCGCCGCCGTTCAGCGTGTCGCGGTCTGCGGTGGCCAGATCATCGCCGCCGCTGATGGTGTCATTGCCGATGCCACCGTCGATGCTGTCACGTCCGTTCGAGCCGGTGATCACATCATTGCCCGCGCCACCATTGGCCGTGTCGTGGCCAAACAGGTTGCTGGTATCGGCCCCGGTAAAGATGATGTCGTCCGCATCACCGCCCTCAAGGGAATCGTTGCCAAACCCGCCTTGCAAGGTGTCCTGCGCCGCGCCGCCGATCAGCGTGTCATGGCCTGCATCGCCCAGCAACAGATCACCATTCGCCAGCGTCGAAGCCAGCGGCGTCACCTGGCCAGAGGTGATCAGGTCATTGCCCTCACCGCCAATCAGCGTGTCTCGGTCGGCGGTGTTCAGATCATTGCCGCCATAGATGGTGTCATTGCCGATGCCACCGTCGATGCTGTCACGCCCGTTGGAGCCAGTGATGACGTCGTTGCCCGCGCCGCCAAAGGCGGTGTCTTCGCCAAAAGTGTTGCCGTTCATATCGCCGGTATAGATCACGTCATCTGCGTCGCCACCGTCGAGGGAATCGTCGCCCTGTCCGCCTTCCATGCTGTCTTGCGCCGCGCCGCCGATCAGCGTGTCATGGCCTGCATCGCCCAGCATCACATCACCACTCGCCAGCGTCGAAGCCAGCGGCGTCACCTGGCCAGAGGTGATCAGGTCATTGCCCTCACCGCCAATCAGCGTGTCGCGATCGGCGGTGTTCAGATCATTGCCGCCGGAGATGGTGTCATTGCCGATGCCGCCGTCGATGCTGTCCCGTCCGTTGGAGCCGGTGATGACGTCGTTGCCCGCGCCGCCCGTGGCGGTGTCCAATCCGTTGGTGTTGCCGTTCTGGTCGCCGGTAAAGATGGTGTCGTCGTCATCGCCTCCATCAAGGGAATCGTTGCCCTGACCGCCTTCGATCAGATCATTGCCGTCGCCGCCTGACAGGGTGTCCGCCCCACTTGTGCCGGTCAGTGTCTCATCGCCGCTGGGCGCGGGTGTTCCCAGACCGGCGGAAATGGTCTGCAGCACCTGCGTGTAATAGGTCGCCACATCTGGGTGCAATTCCGCAGGAAAGCTGGGCAACACTGGCGGCGCCACGCCAAACTGCGCCTCGTAGACGATCATCGCTGCGAGGAAATAGACCGTATCGGTCCCATGTGGCGCATTGTCGGTGTAAAGATCCGTGACCGGTATGCCTGCCAGCGGGCCGGTAAGCACCTGAGACAGGATCCTTGCGACCGGGATCAACTCGATATCGGCGCTCGGGAAGGCGGCCTGCAGCAGCCCGGTGTATTGCACGTACCAGTCATGATAGGCGCCGATGTTGAAGGCGTGAAAGGCCGCGAGGCTCGCCGCATCCGGCGGGAATACAGGGGCATAGGGCCCCATGTCTGCCCAGCCCTCGTAAATGCGGATCTTTGCGTTTGGCTGGCTGATCTGCATGTCGCCGACCAGATCCACCGTCGCCTCAAGCGGCGAGCGCGCCTCGTCCCAATAGTCGTCCGTCGGCGCAAATTCCTGAATGAAGTTGGCGGGCACGATCAGAATGCTGTCAAAATCCACACTGGAGAAGGACGTGCCTTCCGGCAGCAGGCTGTCGACACCGGACCAGCCCCATTGGGAAATCGGCTCTGGCCGGTCGGCAAAATTGCGCAAGAAGCCGAATTCGCCATTCACGGCAACCGTGTTGCTCGCGGTTTCGGCCAGCAGGTCCAGCCAGACCGCCACATTCGTGCCGGGGCCGCCACTGTGGTTATAGAGGGAGTTCCCGAAAACGTACTGCGATTCACTCAAAGGCATGGTGCACATTCCAACACTGGCGGAGGCTTCGTCCTCCGGTTTCTTGTCGCTGATACCCGCACCGGAAAACCCCATGCGCACGAAGGGCCACCCACCCGCGCGCACCCTACGGCATTGCGTGGTTAACCCAAACCAAAGAATGCCCGGTTCTGTGCCCTGGGCAGAGACACTTTGTTTCCGGAAATCACTGCTGACGGGGCGCACCGGGGCGCTAAGGCGTCAAAAACCATGGGTTTACGTCCGGTTTGACGTCCGGGTCCCGTGCGCGGCCCGCGTTTTCGCAAATGCGATGGGGATTTCTGCCAAAAACGCGTTCGGTCGTTTTCATGCAGGGCATGCGCGACTAAATCATGGTCCATGACACAATCGTCCAAACAGACAGACCCGTCGGATGGCCAACTTGATGGCCCATTCATTGGCCCATTCATTGGCCCGGTACTGATCCTCGATGATCTGCGCGACGGGCAGATGCATCTTGCGGTGCTGGTTCTTGCACGCGGGGATGCGGTGCCCGATCCGATCGAGACCGCCACGGGCCAGCACCCGCTGACACGCCTTGTGGATTATGCGGATCTGACCGTCTGGCGCGCGCGCTTTGCGGTCCCGGCAGACCGGGCGTCGGCCTATACATGGCAGGGCCAGAGCTACCCGCTCGCCAGTGATCTGACCGGTGACATGCGCTTGGCTTATGTCTCCTGCAACGGCGAAGAGCACGGCGACCTTGACCGTGATCCGGCAGAGCGCAATGTCATGTGGCGCCGCCTTGCAGAGGCGCAGGACACAGCGCCCGCCTCGTTGCTTTTGCACGGCGGGGACCAGATCTATGCCGATGAGGTCACCGATGATCATCCGCTGAGCGCGGGCTGGCCGCAGGACCTGCCCAAGGCGCCCGATACAGGCGCGGTGTCAGAAATGCGCGCACGGCTGCGTGTCGGTTTCGCACAGCGCTACGCGCAGCTTTATGCGCAGCCTGAGTTTGCCTTCATGGCCGCACGCGTGCCGTCGTTGATGCAATGGGACGACCATGACATCTGTGACGGGTGGGGCTCTCTGCCGCCCGAGGCCACCCACTCAGAGGTGGGTCAGACGCTGTTTTCCGTGGCACGAGAGGCGGCGCTGGTGTTTCAGCATGGTTGTGTCGATGGCGATCTGCCTGCGCGATTTGACGATCCGGCGGGCGCGCATCTTGGTTGGCAGGTCGGAACGGATGACCTGCGCCTCGTGGCGCCAGACCTGCGCAGCCAGCGCGCCTTCACCGAGGTGATGGGCGAAAGCGGTTGGGCCTTCATGGCAGACGTGTCCACGGCACCGGCACCGCTGCAGACCTTTCTGATGTCCAGCGTGCCCCTGCTGGGGCCGCGCCTGTCCCTGATCGAGCGGCTGATGCGCAGGGTGCCCGGCATCCAGAAATACGAAGACGATCTGCGCGACCAATGGCAAAGCCGTGTTCACCGGCGCAGCTGGATCCGGATGCTGGAACTGGTGCGTCGGATAAAGCAGCAGGAGGGCGCACAGGTCACCGCGCTTTCGGGGGAAATCCATCTCGCGGCCCGGGCCGAGATGCAGTTGGGTGCAGGCAAGCGGCTGCACCAGCTCGTGGCCTCTGGGATCACCCACCGCGCGCCGCCGCAGGCCTGGGCGCGGGCGTTGGGCGCGCTTGCCTCTCTGGGGGAGGATCCCTTGCCGGACACGCAGATCCATATGCTGCCGCTGCCCGGCCAGCGCCACCGCTACACGGCAGAGCGCAATGCGCTGATCCTCCTGCGCGAAGAGGGCGCGTGGAACGCCGTCTGGCGATTGGAACAAAGCGGCGACACACCACCTCTGGCGCTGACCGACGGCTAGAGGGCAGTCACCCGGCCCACGGGCTCACCCGGGCTGGGGGTGGCAGTATGTCCGAAGGTCTGTGCCGCCGAGGGCATGGCGCCCGGTGTTCTGCGCCAAGTCCCATCGAAGGGGGTCGCCGTGCCCGTGGCGGTGCAATTCTTGACGCCGCATCGTCGCGCGCGGCGACTCGACACTCCGGTCGAAGCGGCGTTTCGCAAGGTTCTGACACCCGCCGCCAGCCAATTGGACCATTGACGCAGGCCACCTGCTTCGCAACATGTCCCCAGCAACAAGAGGGATGCCATGACTGTCAGGTTCTTTTCGGACAAGCATCGACCGGTGCATCTGGGGCCGTTCCCGCTTGAACGGCTGGCGCGGGGACCGATGCCGGATCTTGGCACCGTGCCGCCCATGGCAGAGATCAGCTTTCGCCGCGGGGACGCGCCCGCGTCCATCGTGAACGCGATGGGCGAATATCAGGCGATGATGGATGCGATCCGCGACGGGTTGGTGAACCGGACCCGGGCCAGTTGTCCCGAAGATCCCACCGAGCGCGCCAATCATCTGAAATCTTTTGGCTATTTCTCCGATGCCGCGATGGTTGGCACCGGGCCGCTACCGGCCTCTGCGCTGTTGAAGGTGCCGCGGCGCAACCCGGACATCGATCGCCTTGCGCATGATCTGCAGACGCGTCAGACCAAGACGCTGGCCTCCGGCATCGACATGATCATGGCCGACCTCAAGGAATCGATGCAGGCCCCGCCCAGCACCATCGTCGGTCACGGGCATGCCATCGTCTTTCTCTATGACATGCCGCGCGACCCGCGCCCCGATGAGCCGGGGGCCGAGTGGCTGGACGACGCGCAGGCCCATCGCGCCTGCCTGCGCGCGACCGAGACCGCCGTCGTTCTGGCGAACTACATTCGCCTGCTGGGGTGGGATGCCAAGGCGCATAGCGCGACCTCCACGGATGTGGACCTGAACCAGCTGGCCGTCGCCACGGGACTGGCCACCATCGAGGATGGCGTATTGGTCAATCCCTACCTCGGCACCCGGTTTGGCGTTGCGGCGCTGACCACCACGCTTGAGCTGACCCATGACGGCGCCCTTGCGCCGCAGTCGCAGCAGCCCTGGTTCAAGACAAAGGGACCGGCCTGGTGGCTGGGCGCCGGTTTTCGCCGCAGCGCGCTGAATGGCGATCCATTTGCCAAACGCAACTTTGCCGATGGTCCGCATCCCTTCGAGACGCTCAAGCGTGTTGACGACACGACGACCTATATCGATGCGCCCAACGTGGCCCGCGTGCCAAAGCGCACCGACATGTTCGCCCGCGCCCAGTTTGGTGACATGGGCAAGGCCAATCAGGACGGCGCAAAGGGTGGCTATTACGCGCGCAAGGCCGCCCCGTCGATGGCGCAACGGCGCATGCTGGGGGCCTTTGTGCTGCTGCAGGACGGGCCTCCCTCCGACGGGCCGCAGCCCACGGATGCCCGACGCAATGCGCAAAACATCAAGGCCGCCAGCTATTTCCTCGGTGTAGATGCGGTCGGCCTGAGCGCCTGCCCGGATTGGACGTGGTACAGCCATGATGCCACCGGCGCGCCGCTGGATCCTCCGCATGATCAGGCGATCTCCATGATCATTGATCAGGGCTATGAGACGATGGAAGGCGCCTCCGGCGACGATTGGATCAGCGTCGCGCAGTCCATGCGCGCCTACCTGCGGTTTTCGCTTTTGGGCGGGGTGATCGCGCGGCAGATCCGCAATCTGGGCTATTCGGCAAAGGCGCATACGGTTTTGGATGGTGAGGTGTTGCAGCCGCCCCTCCTGCTGCTGTCGGGTCTGGGCGAGGTGAGCCGCATCGGCGAAGTGATCCTGAACCCCTTCCTCGGGCCGCGGCTGAAATCCGGTGTGGTCAGCACCGACATGCCGCTTGCGCATGACAAGCCGATTGATTTCGGCCTGCAGGCCTTTTGCGAGTCCTGCAACAAATGCGCCCGTGAATGCCCCTCCGGTGCGATCACGGCGGGGCCGAAGCTGATGTTCAACGGCTATGAAATCTGGAAAAGCGACAGCCAGAAATGCGCCAGCTACCGGATCAACACGCTGGGTGGGGCCATGTGTGGCCGCTGTATGAAGACCTGTCCATGGAACCTTGAGGGGCTGTTTGCCGAGAAACCCTTTCGCTGGGCGGCCATGCACCTGCCAAAAGCCGCACCGCTGCTGGCAAAGCTGGACGATGCGGTGGGCAACGGCGGGCTGAACCCGGTCAAGAAATGGTGGTGGGATCTGGCTCTGGCAGAGGACGGTGGCTATCATCCTGCCCGCGATCCGGTCAACGCGCGCGATCTGCAAAAGGATCTGGACCTCAAGTACGAGGATCAGACGCTCGCCGTCTATCCCGCAAGCCTTGCGCCACATCCCTGGCCCTATCCCTTTGCCATGGACCGCGAGGCGGGGATCGAGGCCTATCAGGCCATGATCACGGCCGAAGAGTACAAGATCCGCCGCGCGAAGGGAGAAACCGGCCCTTGGGATCACCAATACGCGCAGGATGGCGAAAGCCCGGTGGTGCGTGTCGAAGTGGCGCGCGCCGAGGCGATGACCCCGGATGTGACAAAATACGAATTTCGCGCGCTGGATGGCAGCGATTTGCCAGCCTGGACCGCGGGGGCGCATCTGGACATCGTCGTCGCCCCGGAATTCCTGCGGCAGTACTCCATGTCCGGCGATCCCGCCGACCGCTCGGTCTATCAGATCGCCGTGCTGCGGGAGGACGCGGGCCGCGGGGGATCGCAGCTGATGCACCGGATCTTCAACACCGGGCGCAAGGTCTTTGTCTCGAAACCGATCAATCACTTTGAAGTGGTCGAGGATGCGCGCAAGAGCTTTCTCATGGCGGGGGGCATCGGGGTGACGCCGATGATCGCCTTTGCCCATCGGCTGCACGCTCTGGGGCGGGATTTCGTGCTGCACTATTCCTGCAGTCGCAAGGAGGCGGCTGGATTTCTGGACGATCTGCCGGGGTTTCCCTGGGCGGACAAGGTGCATTACCACTTCTCCGATCAGGGCACGCGCGCCGATCTGGATGCGGTGCTGGCGGGGTATCAGCCGGGCTGGCATGTCTACACCTGTGGGCCGGAACGCTACATGACCCCGGTCATGGAGGCCGCTGCCCGTCAGGGCTTCCCCGAAGAGGCACGGCATCTGGAGTATTTCTCGGTGCCCGAGATGCCGGATTGGGAGAATTTCGATTTCACGCTCAAGCTGGCGCGCTCCGGCAAAACCTTGGTGGTGCCCGCGGACAAGACCGCGACGGACGTACTGGCAGAGCACGGTGTGCATGTGGATGTCAAATGTTCGGACGGGATTTGCGGCGTGTGCAAATGCGGATTGATTTCCGGCGAGGTGGAACACCGCGATTTCGTGCTGTCCAGAAAGCAGCGGGAAGGCCAGATCATCCTGTGCCAATCCCGCGCGGCCAAGGCGAATGGCGTCATCGAAGTGGATCTTTGACGGCGCGCGGCGGCGTCGAACCCAGAACAAACCCGCGCCAAACCCGCGCCAAGGCCGGACCTGCTGACCTTCTGTGGCGGGCCTGTTGCTTGGCAGGCAGGGTCCTCGGCCTGCGGCGATTGCTTTCATTTTCTTGCACGCTCAGGCCGGTGGAATTGCAAGGAATTGACGTGATCTGACCCGGGTTCTCGCGCAGGTCTTGAGCGCAGGGGCCGCTTTGGGGCAACGGGATGCATATGGGGTCGCAGGATTGAACACCGCCGTGCCGGAGGCCTTGGCGCGCGTCCCGCGTCTGACAGGAGAGAAGACCATGGGGTTTCAACTGGCGGCTTGCGCCGAAATGCTGTGGCAGGACAAGCCCATCGCATGGCGGGCGGCGCGCCTGCACGAGATGGGTTTCGGCGTCGGTTTGTGGAACTGGCCGGATTGGGATCTCGCCGCGCTGGAAAAGACCGGTGCGCGGTTCACGATCATGAACGGCTATCTTCAGGGGCGGCTGGCCGATCCGGAGGGGGCCGATCTGCTTTTGGCGTCGGCGCGCGAGACGGCGCAGGTGGGCAAGCGGCTGGGTGTTGCGCGGCTCAACCTGCATGGCACGGGCCTTGGGGCGCAGGGCGTGCCGATCCAGCAGATCGCGCATGTGGCGCCGGGCATGTGGCTGCGCGCCCGCGACACACTGCACCGGATCTGTGATCTTGGCGAAGCGGAAGGTGTCACCTTTACGCTGGAAAACCTGAACCTGCGCGAACATCCGGGCTGTCCGTTCAACAGCACGGCCGATGTGCTGTCGCTGGTGGCAGCGGTGGATCGCCCGCAGTTGCGCATCAACCTCGACCTCTACCATACGCAGATCGGCGAGGGCGACGTGGTCCGCTGGGCAGAGGCCTGCCTGCCCTGGATCGGAGAGATCCAGGTCGCCGACAATCCGGGCCGCCTTGAGCCGGGCACCGGGGAAATGAACTGGCCCGGGATCGCCCGTGCGCTGGACATCATGGGTTACGACGGTCCCGTCGGGCTCGAAGCCTTCGCCAAAGGCGATCCGGAGCAGGCGCTGGACGCCTTCCGGGCGGCCTTTACCCTCTGATCTTTTGCAGAAAGTCATGAACTGATGTTGAACGTAGGACTACTTGGCGCTGGCCGCATCGCGGGGGTGCACGCCACCGCCATCACATCACACCCGGGCAGCACGCTGGTGGCCGTGTCCGACTATCACATGGCGTATGCCGAGAAGCTCGCCGCCAGCTACGGCGCTGCGGCGCGCTCTACCGAAGAGATCATCGCCGACCCGGCCATCGACGCAGTGCTGATCGCGACCTCGACGGACACACATTCCGACCTGATCGAAGCGGCAGCAGCAGCCGGCAAGGCGATCCTCTGCGAGAAGCCCGTGGATCTGAGCCTTGAGCGCGCGCGCGCCTGCCAGACGGCTGTGGCGGGGCACGACAAACCCTTGATGATCGGGTTCAACCGCCGGTTCGACAGCAATTTTTCAGGCGTTCAGGCGGCTGTGCAGGCGGGTGAGATTGGCAAGGCCGAGCTCCTGTCCATCACCTCCTTTGATCCCGCGCCCCCGCCGCTGGCCTATGTCAAAGTGTCGGGCGGGCTCTTTCGGGACATGATGATCCACGATTTCGACATGGCCAATTTCCTCATGGGCACACCGCCTGTGTCGGTCATGGCAGCGGGGTCCGCCATCGTCGATCCAGAGATCGGCGCGGCCGGGGATGTGGACACGGCGGTGGTCACGCTGACCTATGCGGACGGACGCATCGCGGTCATCAAGAACTCCCGCCGGGCGGTCTATGGCTATGACCAGCGGGTGGAACTTCTGGGGTCAGAAGGCATGTTGCAAGTGCAGAACATGCTGGAAAGCACGGTGGTGAAATCCACAGCCGACGGCGTGACCGGGGCGAAGCCCACCTATTTCTTCCTTGAACGCTACATGGGATCCTATCGCACCGAATGGGCGGCCTTTGTGGATGCTGTGAATGGAACAGCAGAAGTGCCGGTCACGCTGGCCGATGGAGTGGCGGCGCTTGCCATGGCCGAAGCCGCGACCCGGTCCGCGCAGACGGGTCTGCCGGTCCGACTGAGCGAGGTGTAAATCCGGCGGGTTGCTCTGCGTGGGTGGGGGCAGGGGCGGCGTCTCTCTTGCTCCGACCCGTGCCACCGGGCGTGGCGAGGGGGCAATTCATCCGCGGCTTTGATGTCCTATGGCGGACTCGGGGACCGGGTTACACCCTGTGATCACCGAAGTTGCGCCTGACGTCGTGAAAGACCGCGTTCAGGTGCAGCGGCTGGTTCCGCAAGCTGGCGAATTCGATCAGCAGATCGCAGCCTGAAAAACGGTAGTACACCGCCCCGTCCGGATCGGTGCCCGCCCAACCAAACCGCATCGCGTCGCATGCCTCAAGCCGGGCCTGTTGCGCGGCGGCAAGCGCGCCGGGCAGTGGTTTGGCGGCAAAGACCTCTATCAGGCGGCGGGCCATGTCCGCCTGTGGTGTGCGCATCTCGCCCAGCGGCAGCCCATCTGGCTGCGCGGCGACCGTGTGCTCTGCGCCGAATGTCGACAACAGACGCCCGGGCGCCCGGTCTGACAACAGGGCTGCGCGGCGCGCGGGGCCACGCAAATCGGCAAACAGGCGGTGCGCCAGCGTCGCTTCTTCTGTCAATACGACGAGCCCTCGGTGCGGCCCGGATGGCACGTGGTTCGGCTCCGCCGAAAAGGCGCTGGGCGTGGTCGACACGACCTCGTCCCCCAGCAAGGTAAAGGTCAGCGACAGGTGGTGCCCCTCCCAGCGCCAGGCCCAGGGCTCTGTTGGGCCGGGGGTGCCGTAGATCTGCAAGCTGAAGCGTTCACTGTTGCGGTCGGGGCTGCCCTTGGCCCATTCGTCACGCAGAATGTCCTGCAAAAGCATGACGTTTTGCGCTTTCTCGAATCCTCGCGCGCTGGTGCCGGTGGCCAGAATGGACCGCGCTGCCTGTTTCTGGGCAGGTGTCATCTGCTCCAGCGCCAGACCGGGCGCCGCGCGGGATCCCAGCATGAAGTTCCAGGCCCTGCGGCGCGGGCTGTCAAAGGCAAAGCGCGCCGCCGCTGTTTGCGTCTCATCCAGCAACGCCAGCCAAGCCATGACGGCATGCCGCATTTCTGCGCCGGGGCTGGGCGGAACGGCGGCAACGCCGCTGCGGGGCAGCGCCGCGACCATCCCGGCAGAGCAGGCAGTGGACAGGACGAAACGGCGATTCAACAGCATGGCGGACCTTGTTCACTCGGCTTGCCTCACCCTAGCACCGGGGGTTTCGCAAGGCGATGTTGCCGCCGTGACACGTGGCGGATCTTTGCCCGGTGATCGGGTCTTGAACCGTATATCTGTTCAAAAGTGAGTCGTTTCGTCATCAAATTGGCGGCGAGCACGTCGTTGCGCCATCGGATCTGCGGAGGCGACGGCCTGACCGCGCGATCCACCTGTTTCCAAATTCGAAACGGCGCGGCGTGTGAGGTTTGGCACCGGGACTGCCTGGACGGCTGGTCTGGCGCTGCCTGTGTCCCTGAGCGGAGGCCAAAGGCCGATTGTGGCAAAGAGGTTTGCACAGGACGTCCCGTACCATTCCGAAGCAGGCCGGTGCAAATGGTTCGATTTGTGTCACTTTTCTTTCCGACGTCATGCGGGGTGCCGGCGTGTAACGAGGACGACAGGCGGCGCAGTTGCTGGTTTTCTGCTGTGCGAACAGAGAGAGGCATGGCATGTGGCTGGATGCCATGACCCTGTGGCAAATGCATTGAGCGGCACAGGATGCGCGGCCTCAAGGGGAGGCTCCGATCGGGCGATTGTTTCGGGTTCGAGGTCTAAGGGGCTGATCTGAAATTGAAAAACAGACTGTTTCCTTGACCGATTCAGTGCGCCGCAGACTAGTGAACCCAGCGATATTTCGTGTGGGGTTTAAATGAATGACTTGGAAAATTGATGGCGGGGGGTTTGGCCGCGCCGCAGACGATGTCTCACGATCGGACAGCAGCGGGGCCAGTTCCTTTCGGAAGGCTTTGCAAAGCGCGGCGGAACACCTGAAGGCCGAACGCGGTCGTGATGGTGGCGGCGATGGGGGCTGCCCAACGGGAGGCCACGGGCCGCATGCCGGGTCGGATGACCATGGCGACGCAGGAAGTCACGGCGGCGACGCAGGTGTGGACAGCCACGGCTATGAACCATCGTGGGAAACCGGCTGGCTTGAAAACATCTGGCACAGTCGACCGGGCGGCAAGGCTGGTCGCGGCGGCAAGGCTGGAAAGGGCGGCAAGGCTGGCAAGGGCGGTCATGTCCCATCCGGTTCTGGCAAGGCTGGCAAAGGCGGCAAAGCGGGCAAGGCTGGTCCCGGTGGCAAAGCGGGCAAAGGTGGCAAGGCTGGTGCTTGCGGACCCCTGTCGCATGGTGGCGGCAAGGCCGGCAAAGCGGGCAAGGCTGGCAAGGGCGGATATGGCCACGGCTGGTCTGCTGGTGGCGGCAAGGCCGGGAAAGCCGGGAAGGCTGGCAAGGGCGGATATGGTCACGGCTGGTCTGCTGGTGGCGGCAAGGCCGGGAAAGCGGGCAAGGCTGGCAAGGGCGGATATGGTCACGGCTGGTCCGCTGGTGGCGGCAAGGCTGGAAAAGCCGGCAAGGGTGGACACCACCGGCCCTGGTGCTGATCTCAACGGGTGGCCAGACATGTTCTGGCCACCTCTCTCATTCGTGACGGATGCCGCGACATGTTCGATTTTGACACACGCCCAAACGGCGCACTGATGCAGGAGGCCCTCGCATGGGCCGCGCAGCATGTTTGCTACCGAGACTGCCTGCAGGTGACGGACACGCCCTGGGGCGCGACCTTGCACCTTTCCGGTGACGAGGGCACAGCCTATCTCAAGGTGCTGCCCGCAGACGACACCACCACCATCAGGGCATCGGAAATCGCGGCAGAGTTCGCCGCGGGCCATGCGCCCGACGTGCTGGCCCATGACGCGACCCGCGGTTTCCTGCTGCTGGAGGATCACCGCGCCCGTCACCGGCCCAACCCGCATGACGGCAGTTTGCTGGCCCTGATCGGCACCATGGCCCGCCTGCAGGCGCGCAGCGCGCTCAGCGCGGTGCCGGACGGGGCGCAGCGGTTGGAGCCGCGTGCGCTGATCGAGGCATTTCGTGCCTTCTGCACGCCTTCGGAGACACAGCCCGCTCCGCTTGCGAATTTCATCGGCGACGCCGAAGCCGGGTTCTATCTTGCAATGCTGGATGCGCTGGACGTGGATCTGGCCATCTACCTCGGGGCAGCGCTGGCGCTGCCGCCTTGCCTCAATCACAGCGACCTGCATGCGCGCAATGCGGCCCTCGGGGCCTCGGGCGAGGTGCGCATCCATGATTGGGACGTGGTCTTCTGGGGGCCTGCGGGCCTGTCCCTGACCGGCTTGGCGGTTGCGCCCGCGGGACTCGTTGCGGGCACCGATGCCGCGGGGCGTTTCGACGGCGCCGAGAGCGACGCCCCCGAGGCGCTGGTGCTGGAGGCCTGGATCCAGGCGCTGGACGTCGAGGGATATGCCGGAGGCGAAACCCTGCGGCGCGCGATGATGCCCGCCTTGATGATGGGGATCCTGCAGGGGATCCTCGCCTATCGCCGCTTCATGCCAAAGAGCACCGAGGATCTCGCCGCAACCGAACCCCATATGCGTCAGCTTTTGCGGGTGCTCAGGGGCTTTGCCACGCTGATCGCCGCGCAATCGCCGCGGCTTGCTGCGCGTCTTGCGGCGTTGTTTTCGCAAGCGGCGCGCAGCGAGGAACTGGCGCTGCTGCTGCACCGCGCCGAGGACGTGATCGGGCTGCCAGCCGGGCAATTGGTGCCGCGGGGCGCGCAGGCGCGCAACGTGGCGCGCGTTCTGGGCTTGAACACGGCCATGCGCGAAGCCTTGCGGCCAGACATTTGCCCGACCCTGCCGTCACATCCCGAAAACCTGCAGGGCACACAGGAGCAGACCGAATTCGCCAGCATTGGCGCGGATCTCTTCCGGACCCATGGATGCCTCGCGCTTGCGGATCTTTTTCCGACGGCGCTGATCGACAGTTGTCTCGCCCACACCCGCACCCATGGCAGCGGTGCCACGGGGATCCCGCTGCCCGTGGGCGACAAGCGCGCGATGACCGCGCAGGCGGTGCAGGGTCCGTTCAATGACCCGGCGCTTTATGCGGCCTCCCCGCTCAAGGCCATCCTTGATCGGGTTCTGGGGACGGATTGGGTGATCGGCAGCTTCACCCTCGTGACATCGGAACCGGGGGCCGGAGAGCAACATCTGCATATCGACCACGCTCAACTGTACCCGGAAATGGATCCGCAGCCCGAAGCGCCTGCCTTTGCCGTGACGGTGCTGATCCCGCTGGTCGACATCGACGCCGACATCGGTGGCACCCATGTGCTGAAAGGGTCTCACAAGGCGGGGCACAAGGATGGGCAAAAGATGCCGCGGCAGGCCGCGCGCCTGTCCCGCGGCAGTTGCCTGATGTTCGACTACCGGCTGTTCCATTCCGGCGAACGCAATGCCGCAACGCGGGATCGCCCTGTGCTGAGCATCGTGTTTCATCGCCGCTGGTTCCGTGATGCGAGCAACTTTGACACGCAGGCACCGTTGCAGATCCGCAAGAGCGCGCTGGAACAGGTCCCTTTGGCACATCGCAATCTGTTCGAATTTGCGCATATCATCGAGGACAGCACAGGATGACCATGCAAGATCGCTTTTACGTCACATTGGATGGCCGGCAGGTCGATGCGCGCGGCTATATCGTCGATGACGCCTACATCAACCGGTTCTTTGACCTGCAATCGCCGGGGCGGATGCTGTATTCGCTGCGGATGGCCGGGCATGACGTGGCGCAGCGGTCGGATTTCTCTTACTGCGATCTCGGCTGTGGCTTTGGCCTGACGGTGCTGATCCTCGCCCGCTGCCACCCGGAGGCGCGGTTCACCGGCATCGACATCAACCCCGATCACATCGCCTGGGCGCAGGAGATGGCCGCGCGGCATGGTGTCGAGAACGTGCAGTTCATCTGCGCCGATTTTGCCGATGACATGCAGGAGGCCGGTGCGCCTTTCGATTTCATCACCGCCCACGGGATCTACACCTGGGTCGCGCCCGAGGTGCAGCAAGCCATGCTGGGCTTTGTCGGTCAGCACCTTGCGCCGGACGGGGTGTTCTACATGTCCTACAATGCCTTCCCGGGTTGGGGGGCCAAAGAGGCGCTGTGGCAGATCGTGAACCGCTTTGCGGGCGGCATGCAGGGCACATCGGTGCAGCGCACAGAACAGGCGATGGCGTTTTTGCAGATGCTCTCCAACGAGGAGGTGCCGGTGATGCGCGACAATGACGCCGTGCGCGGGCAGTTCGACTACCTCAAGTCCGAAGACCTGCGTTATGTGGCGCATGAGTATTGCAACCAGAACTTTCGCCCGATCTACGCCAGCCAGGCCTTTGAGGAGGCGGGGGCGCATGGGCTGCACTTCCTGTCGCAGGCCGAAAGCCTCTATGCGCTGCCCAAATGGAACGAGCCGCCCTTCCTGCAGGGCATGCTCGAAGAGATGGGCCGCCCGGAAGAGCGCGAAAGCTGGATCAGCATCCTGCGCAACGATGATTTCCGCAGTGACCTGTTCGCCCGGCAGCGTCCGGAGCAATGCGTGCCGGAGGACTCTGCGCTGTGGGACATGACGCTGGCCCTGATGGTGCCGCGGCAGAACTTGCCGCATGTCCTGCCCTGTGGTCCTGCGGAGCTTGAAGTCGGGGCACCGGTTGTGCGCGCGCTGCTGGATGCGGCAGAGCAGCCCGGCGCGCCGCTGCACGCCCTGCGCAGCCATCCCGATTGCGCGCTGGTGCCGCCCCGGGTGCTGCTGGAGACGGCGCAACTGCTGGATCTGGCGCAGGTCGTGCGGTTTGTCCCGCCGGAGACGCCGGGCACGGGGCTGGATCCTGACACCGACTGGCAGTTTGCCGATGCGCTGACCCC
>JBELMB010000197.1:0-9584 GCA_042088665.1 Sagittula sp. | reverse complement strand
CACTTATCAACACACTCTAAGCCGCGTCAGAGCAGGCAGACCGGACGCTTACACCTTTTGCTGCGTAATGCACAAAGCAAGGTAAGGGTTTGATATCAGGAGATTAGCTTCGGTCCGGTCCGCTGTTGAACAGCACATTCAGCATTTGACACGACGCGAGCCGTCGAGAATTTGGTGATCCCTACCCAGAGGTGACAAATCATTAGCCACGTCGCCAGTGTCGCAGAACGCAAGTGAGCTTCGTTATGGGTGAAGCGTTTGCACCACTGCCTTGGCCGTCGCGGACGCTTTGAACGGTGCTCTCCGGTCAACACCGACCTGCCTCAGCAGACCGACTTTGGTCGAACAAGGGTGGTCCATCGGGGCCGCGTCGTTCCGGTTCAAACCACGCTGAGAGGGTCTCCCGGTGTGAGGCGGCCACCTGAGAGAACTTCGGCGTAGATCCCAAGGTCGCGATGGCCGAATTCTCGTTCGATCAGGGCTGGCACGTCCAGATCGCGGTCGGCGGTGGCCGGGTTGACCTGGGTGGCGGGGCAGCGTTGGGTGCGGCGGACCACCCGCAGCCGCAATTCGCCCACCTGCAACTCCTTCCCGACCAGATCCAACTCAGAGCCGGGCGACCATCCCGAAAAATACAGATTGCCTCGAAACCGCAGCGGATCGACCGGT
The DNA here is from genome assembly GCA_042088665.1 of Sagittula sp. Taxonomy (GTDB): domain Bacteria; phylum Pseudomonadota; class Alphaproteobacteria; order Rhodobacterales; family Rhodobacteraceae; genus JBELMB01. Next base: position 8,915 of record JBELMB010000197.1, on the reverse strand, counting down.
GCGCCCACGCGGGCCGCCAGATCCTGAACTGTATCGAGGTTGATCAGCGAAATCGCGTTCATCATGGATTGCGACACCACCGAGATATCCGTGAAACGGTTCTCGCCGCCCCGGGCAAGGTGCGGCGCCTGATCCGGGGACAGGTTCAGATGGTCTACTATCAACTGGGCCGCCCGGGCCTCTGCATCCGGGTCCGAAAGCGCAATGTCGAGCAGGGCCTCGCCAGCAAGGCGCGCAGTGAATCGCTGCGTTTCGGGATCGTAGCGGGTGTCCAGTTGCGCGAGGGCGGCATCCGTCATCAGCGCAAAGAACCGGTTCTTTGGCAGGGGGCGAAACGCGGTCGCGTCATAGCCGCCCCCGGCCTTGGCCAGCGCAAAGACACGGTCATGGGGAAATCCGTGTCCGGGCGTCAAATCCACCAAAGGCAGCTTTTGCGCCGTCAACCCCTTGAACGGGTAGCGATAAAGACTTTCGACGTGTCCGGTCTGCGCTGTGGTCATCGGGTCCTCTGTCGTCAGTGATCCAGCGCCACCCATGCGGCATCGCGTTCAGAGGATTGTACGCAGGCCGACACGAATTGCACGCCTTTCAGACCATCGCGGACGGTCGGAAAGACCACGCCCTCGGGCAGGGAAGCGCCGCTGCGGGCCGCGACGATCGCTTCGGCGGCTTCGGAATAGATGTTGGCGAACCCCTCCAGGTAGCCTTCCGGATGGCCCGGCGGCACACGGACCATGCGGCCTGCGGCGGCTCCTGCTCCGGCCCCGTTCCGTGTGATCACGCGCTTGGGCGCGCCGAAGGGGGTGTGCCACAGGGCGTTGGGATCTTCTTGCGCCCACTCCAACCCGCCTTTTTCACCGTAGACGCGCAGCCGCAGGGCGTTCTCATTGCCTGGTGCCACCTGCGACGACCAGAGCATCCCGCGTGCGCCCCCGGCAAAGCGCAGGAGCACATGCGCATTGTCATCGACGCGCCGCCCGGGAACAAAGGCCTGCAGGTCGGCGGCAAGGCTTTCCACTTCCAGCCCGGTCACGAAACACGCAAGGTTGAAGGCATGTGTGCCAATGTCCCCGGTCGAGCCGCCCTTGCCGGATTGCGCCGGATCGGTGCGCCAGAGCGCCTGTTTGAAATCCTGCTCGACGGTCAGCCAGTCCTGCGGATATTCCACCTGAACCACGCGGATGGTGCCCAGCTCACCGGCGGCGACCATCGCTTGGGCCTGACGGATCATCGGGTAACCGGTGTAATTGTGGGTCAGCACGAACAGCGCGTCAGACTCTTCGGCCAGCGCTGTCAGGGCCTTGGCATCCTCAAGGGTTGAGGTCAGCGGCTTGTCACAGATCACGTGGATTCCGCGGGTCAGAAACTCTTTCGCGGCGGGGTAGTGCACGTGGTTGGGGGTCACGATGGCCACCGCCTCGATGCCATCGTCGCGGGCGGCTTCTTCGGCGGCCATGGCGGTAAAGCTGTCGTAGATCCGGGGCAGGCCGAGGGCCTCGCCGCTGGCGCGGGCTTTCTCTGGGCTGGAGCTGAGCGCACCGGCGACGAGTTCATAGCGGTCGTCAAGCCGCGCGGCGATGCGGTGTACGGCGCCGATGAAGGCATCGTTGCCGCCACCAACCATGCCTAGGCGAATGCGGGTCATGTCAGGGTCCTTTCTGGCTGACGATCGGGCAGAAAACAGTTCGGGGAAACGGGTCTTTGAAAAGAGGGCAGGGGGGCGCAGTGGATCGACACGCAAGGAGCGCCCCCCGGGCTGAAACGGTCAGTCGATGCCGAGCATCTTCTTGTTGGCGGCCTCGTCGGTGCCCCCCCCGGCAAAATCGTCAAAGGCCTTTTCGGTGACGCGGATGATGTGGTCAGAGACAAACTGCGCGCCTTCGCGGGCGCCGTCTTCGGGGTGCTTGAGGCAGCATTCCCATTCCACCACAGCCCAGCCGTCAAACCCGTTTGCGGCCATCTTGGAAAAGACGGCACCGAAATCGACCTGCCCGTCGCCAAGGGAGCGGAAACGGCCCGCGCGGTCGACCCAGCTTTGATAACCGGAATAGACGCCTTGCCGCCCGGTCGGATTGAACTCCGCGTCCTTGACGTGGAACATCCGGATGCGGTCCTTGTAGATGTCGATATTGTCGAGATAGTCGAGACACTGAAGCACGTAGTGCGACGGGTCATACAGCATGTTGCAGCGGGGGTGTCCGTCGAGCCGTTCAAGGAACATCTCGAATGTCACGCCGTCGTGCAGGTCTTCGCCCGGGTGGATTTCGTAGCAGACATCGACACCGCAGTCCTCCGCATGGTCGAGGATCGGGCGCCAGCGGGCGGCCAACTCGTCAAAGGCGGTCTCGACAAGGCCCGCGGGGCGCTGTGGCCAAGGATAGACAAAGGGCCAGGCCAGCGCGCCGGAGAAGGTCGCATGGGCGCCGATCCCCATGTGTTTCGACGCCGAGAGCGCCTTTTTCACCTGATCCACTGCCCAGGCTTGCCGGGCCGCGGGGTTGCCGCGCACGTCTTCGGCAGCAAACCCGTCAAAAGCGGTGTCATAGGCGGGATGCACGGCGACCAGCTGGCCTTGCAGGTGGGTCGACAGCTCCGTGACTTCGACGCCGTTCTCGGCGGCCTGCCCCTTGAAGGTGTCGCAGTAGTCCTTGCTCTGCGCGGCGGTGGCCAGATCGATCAGGCGGCCATCCCAGCTGGGCACCTGCACGCCCTTGTAGCCACAGTCCGCGGCCCATTTCGTGATTGCGTCCCAGGAATTGAACGGCGCTTCGTCGCCTGCGAACTGCGCCAGAAACAGCGCGGGTCCCTTGATGGTCTTCATGGTGTCCTCCCTTTCTGCCTCATTCCCTGGGCAGGTTTTCCTTCAGGTAAATGTCGATGCGGATACGTTCTTGTGTCGGATTCCAGGGCGCGCTGTCCACCGTGGCCTTCAGCAACCGCACGGCAGAGCGCACAAGGTGGCCAGTGTCCTGCGAGATCAGCGCATCGAAGACCCCGGTCTCAAGCGCGTCTCGGGACAGCGGGGTCAACTCATGCGCGATGACGACGATGTCCTTGCGCATCCCGGTCTCTTCGAGAAACCGCACGAGGCCCGCGTTGCCCCCGGCGGAGGCATAGATGCCGCAGATGTCGGGATGACTGGCCACGGCGGCGGGCAGCAGTTGATGCACCAGCGTCGGGTCGTCCCGCCCCTCGATGGAGGCCAGAACGCCCAACTCGGGAAAGCTTTCCTGCATGACCTGGTCAAAGCCCTGCCGCCGTTCGAGGTGGTCGCGGGCGAGTCGTGAGCCGGTGATGACGAGGATCTGACCGCTGTTGCGCACAAAGCGCCCCATCAGCCGTGCCGCAGTGCGCCCTGCGGCGACGTTGTCGATCCCGACAAAATGGTCGCGCTCGGAACTGGGCAGGTCGGCAACCAGCGCCACGACCGCAATCCCGCGCGCCCGGGCCCGCCGCACCGCATCGCGCACCGCCGGTGTTTCCGGTCCAAAGACCGCAACCCCATCGGTGTCGCGCGGGTCGATGGCGTCGAGCGTCCGAACCAGTTGCAGCGTGCCAAAGGCCGGCACGGTGCGCGTGTGCAAAAGCGTGCGTTCGTGGCGCAGTTTCTCGCTTTGGCTGGTGACCTGGGCGACCAGGGCCTGGGTGAACTGGTTGTCGGCTTCGGGCAGTACAAAGACCAGATTGTAGACCCGGCGCCGCGCCAGATTGGCGGCGGCGGTGTCGCGCACATAGCCGAGCTCCGTGATCGCGTTCTGAACCTTTTCGACCGTGACCTTGCGCACGCCGGGACGCGCGTTCAGAACGCGGTCCACGGTGGCGAGGCTGACGCCTGCCACGCGCGCAATGTCGTTGACGGTCGGTTTGCCCGGAGGCGGAGGAGGGTTGGGTGCCATGTGATGTGGGGTGCGCGACGCTCAGGCCGCTGTCACCTCCGCCAGCCCTTCAAAGAGGATTGCCACGGCTTCGGCGCCGGGGTCGTTGTTTCCCTTCAGGTTTTCCGCAGGCACATAGGCCGCGCGGCCCGCTTTCGCGCGATGAATGGCCGCGGTGCTGTCCGCGCCCTTGCGCGCGGCTGCCGCCGCGGCCGCGAGCCCGTCGCCAAGCGCATCCAGCGCCGGAGACAGGGCGTCGATCATCGTGCGATCCCCCACCTTGGCGCCGCCCACGTCGCTCACCCGTTGCAGGCCGTCCCGCAGTGCCTGCGGCACCGTCTGGCCATTGGCGCAGGCGTCGCCCGCCGCGTTGAAGAAGATCGCGAGAATCACGCCCGAGGACCCGCCCATGGTCTGGCTCAGCTCATTGCCGAGGGCTGGCAGAAGCTGGGTCAGATCCGCCAGCGGCATCCGGTCCACCCCGCCCAGCAGCGCGCGCGCCGCGGTGGCCAGCGTGCTGCCCGTGTCGCCATCGCCGGATTTGGCGTCCAGCGCGTTCAGCGCGCCCTCTGAGGCGACCAGCAGGTTGGCCACGTGGGTCAGCGTCTGGCGCACGGAGGCATTCTCGGAGGGGATCGGATCCACCGGGGTCAGGCCATCGGGCAGGGGGCTGACCGGTGGTGCGACCATCTCGAAGACACCGGGCCATGCGGGCAGATCCACCGGGGCCTGCAGCGCGGCCAGTTCCTCGGGGCTCACATCCAGTACGGAAATCGAAAAGCCATGCATGTCGAGCGAGGTCATCATCGGTGCCGGTCCGACGATGTGCGACAGGCCTCCGGCGTTGGCCAGCGCATGGGCCAAGACGGACATTTCCAGAGGCGTCGTCGACCCGAGGTTGTTCAGCAGCGCCACGCGCATGCCCCCCCCGGTCATCTTTGGCGCCAGCCGGTCCAGCATGATCCCCAACGCATTCTCAGCCCCGGCAAAATCCACTTGCTCGACCCCGGGTTCGCCGTGGATGCCCAGCCCCAATTCGGCCTTGCCTGCGGGGATACGATTTTCCTTGGGCGAGCCGGGCACCGTGCAGGTGTCCAGCGATTTGCCGATTGAGGCGACCCGGTCGACGACGGATTGCGCCTTGGCGGTGACCTCGGCGAGGCTTTCGCCTGCTTCGGCCGCGGCGCCCGCGATCTTGTGCACAAAGAGCGTCCCTGCCACGCCGCGCGGCTGCGGCAGGTCGGGCAGGGCGATGTCGTCATCCACCACGACCATCTCGACCCTGCGCCCAAGCGCTCGCGCACGTTCCGCCGCGAGGCCAAAGTTCAGCCGGTCACCGGTGTAGTTCTTGACGATCAGCAGGCAGCCCGCCTCGCCGGTGACCGCGAGGATCCCCGCCAGCACCGCCTCGACCGACGGCGAGGCAAAGACCTCTCCGCAGACCGCGGCGGTGAGCATGTTGGCCCCCACGAACCCCGCGTGCGCCGGTTCATGGCCCGACCCGCCACCCGAGATCAGCGCCACTTTGGCGCGGTCCCAGTCAGAGCGGTAGACCACCTTGATGTGGGGATAGCCGTCCAGGCGTGTCAGCTTGCCACCCGAAGTGGCCAGCAGGCCGTCGATCGCCTCGGTGACGAGCGCGTCTTTTTCATTCACAAATTGGGCCATATCGGTCGCTCCTCCTCAGGTCAGCCGGTTGCCTTCGGCATCGAAGAACAGGGGGTTCTTCGGCGCGATGGCCAGGGTTTCCCCGGCCATCAGGCGGGTGTGGGGATCGGTCAGTGTGATCAGGTCGTGCCCGTCCAGATGCAGGTGCAGGCGGGTCTGGTCGCCCAGATGTTCCACCCGCGTGATCCTTGCCTCGCGGCCCGTGCCAGTGGCGATATGTTCCGGGCGCAGGCCGATGCGCGTGGCCCCGGGGGGCGTGTCCCCGCCAAACAGACCGGCGGGCAGCAGGTTGACCTTGGGCTGGCCCAGTCGCGCAGCGACATAGGCGGTCCGGGGCTCTTCGTAGACTTCGCGCGGGGTGCCGAACTGCACCAGCTTGCCCGCGTCCAGCACGCCCACATGGGTGGCCATGGTCATGGCTTCGATCTGGTCATGGGTCACGTAAAGCAGCGTCGCGTTCAGCTCTGCATGGATGCGCTTGAGTTCGATGCGCAGGTTGGCGCGCAGCTTGGCGTCCAGCGAGGACAGCGGCTCATCCATCAGGTAGATCGCGGGATCGCGCACCAGCGCCCGCCCGATGGACACGCGCTGCATCTCGCCGCCGGACAGCTCCGTGGCCTTGTTGTCCAGCTTGTGCGGGATGTGCAGGACCTCGGCGACCTTTGCGACCTTGCGGGCGATCTCGTCTTCGGGGGTCTTCAGGATCGGCGACCGCAGCGGAAAGGCGAGGTTCTCACGCACCGACATATGCGGATAAAGCGAATACTGCTGGAACACCATCGCCACGTCGCGCTGCGCGGGCGTTTCGCGGCTGACATCGCGGCCCGCGATACTGATGGTGCCGGCGTCGGCCTTTTCCAGCCCGGCGATCGTGCGCAGCGTGGTCGTCTTGCCCGCCCCCGTCGGGCCGAGCAGCACCACAAAGCTGCCATCAGGCACCGTCATGGAGATATCTGTGATCGCCTCTGTCTTGCCAAAGCGCTTGGTCACGCCTGCGAGTTCTACCTCAGCCATGGCTCAGCACTCCTTCGTTCAGTTCCGAGCAAAGCGCCCGTCCCCCGGCCGCCCGATCAAAGAGCGTCACGGTCGACGGGTTGAAGGTCAATCCGACGTTCTCTCCGGCAGAGACATGCAGATCGGAACCCAGCCGTGCCTTGACGTGGCCTTGCGGGCTGTCGAGCGTCACGATCTGCGTGGTCCCGAGGTATTCAGAGGTCACGACCCGCGCGCGGTAGGTCGAGGCATCGCTGAATTTCACGTGTTCGGGACGCACGCCCAGCACGAGGTCGCCCTGTGCCCCCTCGCGCAGGGCGGGGACGCCAATGGTCTGGCCGTCCAGCAGGACCGATGTGTCGCCGGGGGCCATCTGCGCCTTGAAATCAAGGAAGTTCATCGCCGGAGAGCCAATGAAATCCGCCACGAACATGGTCGCGGGCTTGTCATAGATCTCTTGCGGGGTGCCGAACTGTTCGACCACGGCGTTGTTCATGACGACGATCTTGTCGCCCATCTGCATCGCCTCAAGCTGGTCATGGGTCACGTAGACCGTCGTCGCCCCCATGCGGTCATGCAGTGCGCGCAGTTCTTCGGCCATCTGTTCGCGGAACTCCGCATCCAGTGCACCCAGCGGCTCGTCCATCATGAAGGCCTTTGGCTCGCGCACGATGGCGCGCCCGAGTGCGACGCGCTGACGGTCCCCTCCCGAGAGGCCACCGACGGGGCGATCCAGTATGTTCTCGATGCCGAGTATGCCCGCCACTTCGGCCAGCTTGGCCTTGATCTGGTCGCGCGGCATCCCCTGACTGACCAGCGGATAGGTGATGTTGCGGCGCACGTTCATATGCGGGTACAGCGCGAACATCTGGAAAACAAAGGCAATGTCGCGCTCGCTTGGGGGGCGCTGGCTGATTTCCTCGCCGTCGAGATAGATCTCGCCGCTGGTGGGCAACTCCAGCCCTGCGATCATCCGCAGCGTGGTGGTCTTGCCGCAGCCAGAGGGCCCCAGCAGCATGAAGAACTCCCCATCCTCGATGGTAAAGGAGCTTTCGCGCACAGCGGTGAAGTCGCCGAACTGCTTTTTCAGGTTCTTGATGACGATCTTTGCCATTCTATTGCCTCTCCTTGCCGGGGATCTGCGACAGGTGCAGCGCCCAATCGGGGCGTCCTTCGGTCCAGTAGGCCTGATCCGGTCGCGCGATGGGCGGGCCTTGGAAACCAGCCCCGGGAAGGCCGATCATGGCGGGGGCAAAATCCGCGTGCCACCACATCGTGGTGCCGCAAGTGGGGCAAAAGCTGTAGGTCAGCGACCGGTCGCCCTGCGAGGCCCGGCGAAACGAACGCACCGTGCCAGTGGTCTTGACGGCCTCTTCGGGCCAATAGCATGACCAGTTGAAGGCCGTGCCTGCCAGGCGGCGGCAATCGGAACAACTGCACAGCAAGTTCCGACTTGGCTCTCCTGTCGCCGCGACCGAGACCGCCCCGCAGGCACATGCCGCTGTGCGTGACACTTGGCTCATCTGTCGTCCTCCGGAAAGTGGCTGACGACGATGAACATCACTGTGCCCACCAGCGTCACGATGAACGAATAGGTGAAGGCCCAGAGCACGAAAGGCTGCATCAGCATGACAACCCCGAGGGCGATGAGAATGGTTGCGACCATTTCCCATGGGCCGCGGCGCAGGCGCATCAGGCCGGTGAGGAAATTGCTCATGAGGAACCTCCGGGTTTGTGGGTCACGCAGCTGACATGGGACATGAAGCCAGAGAAGGCTTGGTTCGCGATGCGGGTCCCGGCCTCTTGCTTCAGGGCGAGGGCGAGGGCGAGGGCGGTCTCTGCGCGCCGCAAGCCGCGCTCTGTCATGATCTCGGGCGGGGCATTCTCAAGATCTGCGCAAGGGGCTGCCATCGCTACTTCCTCACCGCGCCAAAGGTGATCCCGCGCAGCAGATGTTTGCGCAGAAGGATGGTGAAGATCATGACCGGCAGCAGGAAGATGGTCGCGCCTGCAGCCACCGCTGGCCAGTCCAATCCGCCAATGCCGATGATCGTCGGGATGAAGGGCGGTGCCGTCTGCGCCGTGGCCGAGGTCAGCAACACCGCGAAAGCGTATTCGTTCCAGGCGAAGATCAGGCAGAAGATCGCGGTGGAGGCGATGCCCGTTGCGGCCTGAGGCAGCACCACCTTGTAGAACGCCTGAAAGCGTGTGTAGCCATCGATCAGCGCCGCCTCTTCGTATTCGCGCGGGATCTCGTCGATGAACCCTTTCAGCAGCCAGACCGCGAGGCTGATGTTCACCGCCGTGTACAGCAGGATCATGCCGAGATGCGTGTCCGAGAGACCAAGATTTCGGTACATCAGAAAGATCGGGATCGCG
>JBELMB010000196.1:0-9587 GCA_042088665.1 Sagittula sp. | reverse complement strand
GCCATCGCGGTGGTGATGGTGAAGACATAGACCTTGTAGCGTGTGGTGTTGACCCCCAGTGCTGCCGCCGCGTCCTGATCCTCGCGCAGGGCGCGGATGAAGAGGCCGAAGCGCGACCGCGCCAGCCATGTCAGGATCGCGAGGCACAGCACCAGAAGCGCCAGCATCGCGTAATAGGGCGGGATCTTGTCGGTGCGCTCGAACGAGGTGCCAAGGACCGTTACCCCGCTTTCGAACAGTGCCGGCAGTTCCATGCCGGCCTGACCGCGCGTGATCTGGATTTCCGCCGAGATCACCGCCTTGATGATCTCTGAGAAGCCCAGCGTGAAAAGCGCCAGATAGGCCGCCCGCAACCGCAGCACCAGCAGCCCCACGAGAAGGCCCGCGAGACCGCCCGCAATGGTGCCCAGCAGGATGCCCAGAAGGACCGGCATCGGCGTGACCTTCACCGACCCGTCCCAGACCTCCATCGCTTGTCGCAGGCAATCCTGGTCCAGCGTCGTGGAGGTCACGCCAATGGCGTTCACGATCACGAAATAACTGCCGAAGAAGGCGAATTCCGTACAGATCCCGGTTGGTTCCGCCGTGATGTAGAAGTAGTGGCAAAACAGCGCCGTGCCATAGGCCCCGATCCCCATGAAGGCCATGTGCCCAAAGGAGAACTGACCCGCATATCCGGCCAGCATGGACCAGCTGCTGGCGAGAATTGCATAGAAGAAGGCCGTGATCAGCACGTGCATGACGTAGTCGTAGTTGGCGCCCTGGTAGACCAGCGGAAAGGCCGCGAAGAAGGCCAGCAAGAGCAGCCCGGCGATATTGGGAACCTGTCTCATGTCAGCCTCCCTGCCCATGCATGCCAGAGGCAAAGCGCCTGCCGAACAACCCGGTGGGTCTGAGCAGCAAGGTCAGCGTCAAAACGATCATGCCGTAGGCCGGAATATAGGAGGCGGCCTTTTGCGCATCCGGAACGCAGCCGGTGCCCGCTGCCTCCACCAGCCCGACGAGGATGCCGCCGATAAAGGCCCCGGGCAAGGATCCAAGCCCCCCCAGCACCACGATGACAAAGGAGCGCATGGCCGGGATTGCCCCGACCTGCGGCAACCATGAGAAGGCCTGCACCAGCAGCGCGCCCGCCAGAGCGGCGATCATGCCACCAAGGGCAAAGGCCAGCATGTTCATGCGGTTGGGGTCGATCCCTGCGATGGCCGCCGCTTCGCGGTCCTGGCTGACGGCGCGCAGCGCCTTGCCGGTCCATGTGCGGTGCAAGAGGTACAACAGCGCCAGCAGCACGAGAATACAGGTGATCGCGGCGATGAACCTCGGGTTGGAAATCGAAACCGTCTCGAACAGGGTGAGGTTCCCGCGAGAGGTCTTGATGATCAGGGGATCAGCGTCCTCGGGCCAGCGGATGCGCGGGAAATCGATGTAGCGACGAACCTTGACCGGGCTCGCGCCGTGCACCGCCTGAACAAAGTACTGCAGCGTGAAGGCAAGGCCAAAGGTCGCGAGGATGCCGTATTCGACGGGACGGTCCACCTTGCCCTTGTACATGGGCGTCAGCATTGCGCGCTCGAACAGGGCGCCGATCAGAAAGGCCAGAAAGCAGGCGCCAAGGATGCCCATCATCGGGTTCACACCCGGGAACCACACCACGGTGATGTAGTAGACCAGCATCCCGCCGATCATGTAGAATTCGCCATGGGCAAAGCTGACGACGCCGAGGATCGAAAAGATCAGCGTCAGGCCGAGGGCCATGAACCCGTAGATGATGCCGATGATCAGGCCATTGGTGATCTGGCTCGCCACAAAGGAGCCATTGGCCACGCAGTTGTTCTGCGGGTCGGCAAAGGCAAAGGCGGCAGCGATCAGCACCACCGCAAGGATGCCGAACAGCGTGATGATGCGTCCGGACAGTTCCGGGGTCCGCGCATACAGCAGACCAACGCCCACCGGCCCCAGCGCAGCGCCGGACATGGCGCCGACGAAACTGGCGTTGGACGTGTCGAGGTCGCGGGCAAAATAGCGGCGGCGCAAGGCCACACTGCCGATGATGCCCCAGGCAATCATCCACAGGATGACGCCCCAAAAGATGGCGGGTGTTTCCACGTCTGTCCCCTTGGCCTGTCCGGGTTTTTCCCCGGACGTCTTGTTGATGTGGCCCGGCCGGGGCAGTTATTCCCCGGCCGGGCCATATGCGTTTCGCTCCGGACCGCGCCGGGGGGTCGCCCCCGACGCATCCTGTCTGGCAAGGATCGGGGCTGAGGCAGCCCCCAGCGCAGGCCCATTGCCCGGATCAACGACACAGATCAACGCCCCGGATCAAAGACACAGAACAACGACCCGGGGCCGTAGGTCAACGATCACTCGTTGACGATGACCATGTCGTCGGTCTTGTAGGCGTCGGGATAGACGATGGCCGCATCGGTCGAGGTCTGGCCTTCTTCCATGTACTGGATCATCGTGATCGCGGGATCGGGCCACTGGTGCCACCACTCGTCGCCCTTGCCATCCTCGGAGGGATCCTTGGATGTGCCGTAGGGGAAGTAGATCTTGCCCAGCGTGCCATCGTGCTCGATGCTTTCGAGCGCCGCGACAATGGCATCGCCATCGGTTGAGCCCGCTTCCTCGATCGCCTGCGCGATGATGGCGATGGAGTCGTAGGCCTCCATGGCATAGCTTTCGACGTCGGACTTGCCGGTCTCTTCCTTGTAGGCGGCGGCAAAGGCCTTGCCCTTTTCAGTGAACTGCGTCTCGGGCACACCGATGCGCTGAACAAAGGCGTACTGCCCGTCCGGCACGTTGGTCCAGTAGGAGCCGGATTCCAGCGCGTCCTGACCGGTCACGAAGGGCAGATCAAGCGGCCCGATGCCCGCATCCGCAGCCTGCTGGGTAAAGTTGTAGGCCGCTTCGCCGGTGACCAGCGTGACGATCATGTCCGGGCTTTCAGCCTTGATACGCTCGACGATGCCCGCATAGTCCTGCGTGCCGATGTCGACCGAAAAGATCACGCTGTCCACGTCACCGGAGGCCAGACCGGCCTTGGTTTCCTGGCTGGCCGGGATACCGTAGTCGGTGTTCTCGGTCAGGATGGCGACCTTTTCAACGCCCGGGACGGTCAGTGCAAACTGCCAGATCACGCCAGAGGCCCAGGACGACAGCGGCGCGATGCGGAAGATGTACTTCTGCTTGTCGCCGGTGATGGTGTCGTTCCATGTCTCGGCAAAGACCACCGGGATGCCGCGCGCGTCGGCCACATCCTTGGAGGCCACGCCGACGGAGCTGTGATAGCCACCGCCCACCGCGACAACACCATCCTGGGTGATCAGGCGTTCCATGACTGCGGTGGCGCGCTCGGGCAGGCCTTCGCTGTCGCCCACCACCACGTCGATGTCGCAGCCCAATACGCCGCCTGCCGCGTTGATGTCGGATTCCGCGATCATCATCGCGGCGCGCATGGCTTCGCCCCCGACAACCGTTCCCGGCGCGGACAAGGGCGCCAGCGCGCCGATCTTGATCGGGCAATCCTGCGCCAGCGCTGCGCCAGCCGTCATGCTCAGAACGCCGACCGAAGCCAGCAAGAGCCGCCGTGTCTTTGTCTGTGTCATTAATCGTCTCCCGTGTTGATGCGCGCGCGTTTAAGGGCGCGTCGCTCTGCAAGTCTGATCTGGTCCGCGAAGCAGAGTGTCTTTGGTGTCCCGGCGCAAGCGTTCGCAAAAGAAGATTCGCCAACGCCTGTGTTTCGCAGCCCATCATGCTAGAGTGTTCTTCCAAACGGGCCGCTGTCTTTCGAGTTTCGGCCATTGTTGCCAGAAATCGGACATCGGGGGTGTGCAAATGACAAAGACGACAGCACATGCTCAAGGAACGTGCGCAAGGAGCCGCGATCCGAACCGACGGCCCGGCAACCAAGGCGCGTCCACCAATTTCGGCCCCCGGTCCGGGACAGAGGCCGAGACCCCGCCTGAGCCCCCATCAGTGATCCCGTCAGCAAGCCTGTCCGGGGTCCAGTCTGGGGCGCATTCCGGGACCGAGCCCGGTCTTCAGGCACCGGGCCAGCCTCACGATCAGGCAGGCGGACCAAACCCGCAGGCCTCTCGCGATTTCGGCAACGCGCCCTTGAAGGTTGGGATCCTGCTCTGGCCCTCCTTTCCGATGATGTCGCTGGCTGGTCTTGTCGAAAGCCTGCGCCACGCCGGGGACCATGGCGACGCCTCGCATCACCGCTATGCCACTTGGGACATTCTGGGGGCACCGGGCAGCCGCATCGCGTCGAGTTGCGGCATCGAAGTGGACGCCACGGCGGCCTACCCCTCCCCGGCGCGCTACGATTATGTCTTTGTGATCGGCGGGCTGCTGCGCGACCTCGCAGACGCGCCGCTGCGCCACAGGGCCTATATTCATGCCACCCGCGCCGCGCGGCGCCCCTTGATCAGCGTCTGCACGGGATCCTTTGTGCTCGCCGAAGAGGGCCTGCTCGAAGGGCGGCCGGTCTGCGTGCACCCCTATCACGAACGGGATTTCACCGCGGCCCAGCCGGGGCACCGGCTGATCGTTACAAAGGACTACGTCTGCGATGGCGAGATCACGACGGTGCTTGGCGGCGTCTCGATCCTGTCGTTCATGTTGCGCATCATCGGGGCGCATTTCGGGTCGGACCGATCGGCCAAGACGGTGCACCAGATGACCCTGCCCGCCCCTGACCTGTCAGGGGATGCGCCGCCGGTGGTGCCCCGGAAACACGAAGGCATCACCGACCCGCGGATCCAGAAAGCGCTGGTCTTGCTGGACGCCCAGGCCACGCAATCCCCCAGCATCGCGGAACTGGCCCGGTCGCTGGGTCTGAGCGAGCGTCACTTTCTGCGGCTGTTTCGCACGCAGGTGGGCAGATCCCCCAAGGCCTACCTCGTGGACACGAAACTGAGGGCTGCGGCGTGGATGTTGCGACACACCACCCGGTCGGTGACGGAAGTGGCCTATGCCACGGGGTTCTCCAGCGGGGCCAGCCTTGCGGATCATTGTCAAAAGCGCCTTGGCCAGTCGCCCACGCGTCTGCGGCAAGGCGGTATCGAGACCACGCAGGCGGAAGGTCTCAACGGCTGACCCCGGCGTTTTCGACCGCGGTCCTTGTTCGGGACACTGCGAAGGCGACCAATGCCTGCGCAAGGCAACGCAAGCGCCCGTGAGATTGTGCCTGGACCTACGGCCTGACAGACCAGTCGCCCTTGCCATGCGCGCCCGGCCAGTGATTGCGCAGCATGTCCCCGCAACTTTGACCACAAGTCAAAGCGACGGATCTGCGTCTTGGCTGGCCCGCCATGCGTTCAGTCGGCCCAGCGTGTCGAGACAGCTGGAGAGTTGATCCAGAGACAGGAATTCGTCCGCCTTGTGCGCTTGCTCGATGCTGCCCGGGCCACAGACCACCACGTCCATCCCCAACGCCTGGAAGAGGCCCGCTTCGGTGCCAAACGGCACCACATCCGCCCCGTTGGCCCCGGTCAGCTCCAGCAACAAGTTGCGCGCGGCGTTGTCATCGCTGGGCACCAGCCCGGCCACTTCGCCGATGACTTCGGTGTCGATGCTTGCCTCGGGAAACACCCGGCGCATGGCCGGCAGCAACTCGTCTTCGCAAAAGCGCGCCATGGCGTCGATGACAAACCGCGCGTCGCCGGGCTGCACCGGGCGCATTTCCCAGTCGACCTGCGCACGCGGCGCGATCACATTGGCCACGCTGCCGCCATGCAGGGCGCCGATGTTCACTGTGGTCCATGGCGGTTCAAAACGGCTGCCCGGAGGGGCCTTGGCCATCAGCGCCGACCGCATCTCGATCAGGCGGGTGACATAGCGGGCGGCGTATTCGACCGCGTTCACACCCAACCCGGGGTTTGAGCCATGCCCCTCCAGCCCCTGAAACCGGGTGCTGTATTCACAACATCCCTTGTGCCCCTCGATGACGCGCATCATCGTGGGCTCCCCGATGAGACCGACAGCCGGGCGCAGGCCGCGCTTTGCCAGCACGTCCGCCAGATGCCCAGCCCCGATGCAGCCGGTCTCTTCGTCGTAGGTGAACGCAAAATGCAACGGGCGCTCTGACGGCGTTTCGGCAAACCGCGGCGCCATGGCGAGCGTGGCCGCGATGAACCCCTTCATGTCGCAAGTGCCGCGCCCGTAAAGCCGCCCGTCCCGGGCTTCCATCACGAAGGGATCGCTGCTCCAGTCCTGATCGGTGACGGGCACCACGTCGCAGTGCCCGGACAACACCAGCCCGCCGTCTGTCTCCGGCCCCAGCGTGGCAAAGAGATTGGCCTTGCCTCCGCTCTCGTCTGTCATGATCTCGACCCGCGCGCCGCAGGCCTCGAGACGGGTGGCGAGATAGGCGATCATCTCGAGGTTGCTGTCCGATGAAACCGTCGGAAATCCCACGAGGTCGGACAAGATCTGCACGGTCTCTTCGATCATTGCTCAATCCTTGACAAAAAGCTTGCGCTCAAGGCTGCACAGAGGCTCTGCCGGGCCGTCGTCCTTGATCAGGATGGTTTCCGTGGTCTCCAGACCCCAGGTGTCCATCCAGAGCGCGGGCATGAAGTGAAAAATCATTCCCGGTTGCAGTTCGGTCTCGTCCTCGCTGCGGATCGAGGCGGTGCGCTCGCCCCAGTCCGGCGGATAGCTGAGGCCCACGGGATAGCCCATGCGCCCGGAACGTTCGATCCCGAAGCGCGCCAGCACCGTCATGAAGGCATTGGCGATGTCGCAGGTCCGATTGCCCGCGCGCGCGGCCTGAAGCCCGGCCTCGATCCCTTCGAGTTGCGCGGTTTCCGCGCGGCGCATCTCGTCCGAGGGTGTGCCAAGGAACACCGTCCGGCACAGCGGCGCGTGGTAACGGCGGTAGCATCCCGACAGCTCGAAAAACGTCGCCTCGCCCTCGCGCATCGGCGCGCCGTTCCATGTCAGATGGGCAGCGGTGGCATCCAGCCCCGAGGGGGTCAGCGGCACGATGGCGGGATAGTCGCCCCAGTTCTCCCCGACCCCGGTGATGCCTGCATGCATGATGTCCGCCACGAGATCGTTCTTGCGCACGCCCGGCGCGGCGCGGTCCAGCGCGGTGCGCACAACCTTGTCAGAGATCCGTGCCGCCTTGCGGATGAACCCGATCTCGTCTTCGGATTTCACCAGCCGCTGCCAGTTCACCAGCGCCGTCGCGTCGATCAGGCTGGCCCCCGGCAGCGCCTGCGCCAGCACCGCGTGGGCCTTGGCGGAGTAATAGTAATTCTCCATCTCGACACCGATCCGCGCGCGGTCCAGACCCCGCGCCGCAAGCTGTGCGGCGAGGTCCTGCATCGGATGGCGCTCAGTCGATTGCACGTAGTGATCGCCATAGCCAATGATGTTGGCGTGGTCCATCCAGCAGGTCCGACGCCCGCCCAGCATGTCCATATGGCGTCCCCACCAGATCGGCTCCCCCTCAAGGGTCAGGATCACGCCCTGATGCACATAGAAGGACCAGCCGTCATAGCCGGTCAGCCAGGCCTGGTTCGACGGATCCGTGACAAAGAGCGCCTCAAGACCGGCGCGGGCCATGGCGGCCCGGGTTGCGGCAAGGCGGCGCTGGTATTCCGCTTGCGAAAACGGGGCGTTGGTTGGTGTTGCCGTCGTGGTCATGACCTGTCTCCCTGCCCCAGCACGGATGTGACGGCGCGGAGGGTCGCCGCGACAATGCGGTCCGCTTCGGCCTGTGTCAGGCAAAAGGGCGGCGCAAAGCCGAGAATGTCGCCCTGCGGCATGGCCCGCGCGATCACGCTGTCCTGCTCCAGCAGCTTGGCGGCGATGCGCGGCCCGATCTTGTCCCCCGGATCAAAGAACACGCGGTTGTCCTTGTCCGCCACGCATTCGACCGCGCAAAGCATGCCCTCGCCACGCACGTCTCCGACATTGGGATGCGCGCCAAGGGCCTCTGTCATGGCGGTGTTGAGGTAGGTGCCCACGGACCCTGCGTTCTCGACCAGGTTCAGGGCGTCGAGAAGCCTGAGGTTGGCCACACCTGCGGCCGCGCCGATGGGATGCGCCGAATAGGTCCAGCCGTGCCCGATGGGCCCAAGCGCATCGGTGCCCTGTTCCAGCACCGCCCAGATCTTGTCCGACACGATCGTCCCGGACAGCGGCGCATAGGCCGAGGTCAACCCCTTGGCGATGGTGATCAGATCCGGGGTCATGCCATAGTGTTCCGAGCCGAACATGGTGCCAAGACGGCCAAAGCCGGTGACCACCTCATCCGCGATGAGCAGGATGTCGTGGCGTTCCAGAACCGCCTGGATCGCGGGCCAGTACCCTTTGGGCGGCGGGACGATCCCGCCGGTGCCCAGCACCGGCTCCCCGATAAAGGCGGCAATGGTGTCGGCCCCTTCGCGTGCGATCAATGCCTCGAGGGCGGCCACGCAATGGGCCACGAAATCC
Source organism: Sagittula sp. (assembly GCA_042088665.1). Taxonomy (GTDB): domain Bacteria; phylum Pseudomonadota; class Alphaproteobacteria; order Rhodobacterales; family Rhodobacteraceae; genus JBELMB01. Next base: position 1,139 of record JBELMB010000196.1, on the reverse strand, counting down.
GCTTCGCTCTGGTCGGGATCCGCACGGCGGTAGTAATACGGCGCCTCGGTGTGCAGCACCTGCGCCAATGGCAGGTCAAAGCTGTTGTGAAACAGCTCCAGCCCGGTGAGCGACCCGGTCATCAGGCCAGAGCCGTGATACCCGCGCCAGCGCGAGATGATCTTTTTCTTCTCGGGCCGTCCGAGGATGTTGTTGTAGTACCAGATCAGCTTGACGTTGGTCTCGTTCGCATCAGAGCCGGACAGCCCGAAATAGACCTTTGACATATGCGCCGGGGCCCGCTCGAGGATCATTTTGGACAGTGTGATCGAGGCCTCGGTGCCATGGCCCACATAGGCGTGGTAATAGGCCAGTTCGCGGGCCTGCTCTGCGATGGCCTCGGCGATCTCGGGGCGGCCATAGCCCGCGTTCACGCAATAGAGCCCGGCAAACCCGTCCAGCATGCGATTGCCGTCGCGGTCTTCGATGTGGCAGCCGGTGCCGCCGGTGATCACGCGGTTCGGCAGGTTGCCGCGGGCGAATTCCGCCAGATGCGTGGAGGGATGGAAGAAGTTTTCGCGATCCCATTGGTCCAGTTGGTCGTTGTGTAGCAAGACACCCTCGTTCGGTCCCGGCGGCGCGCCGCCTGTTGCACATGAAGGAGCCGAAAGCGCGCAACGCGGATGGAGGATCATCCCGAGCAGCCTGGCCCCGCCCCTCCCCGACAGCAGCGCGCAATGCCTTTATTGTCCGGGTGCCCCGATGGATGCATGGATCCTTGCGGCGATGCAAATGCAAATGCGCGGCGGTTGCGCGCCGCGCGCGATGCTGCATGACAGACGGGCATCGGATATGCAGTGTCGACCGAAGGGCGCTCAGGTGACGCGGGACAAGCTATCGGGGGCACCGAAGGGCACATCCACAGGGTTTTTCGAAACACCCCACGCGATGCCCTCAGCGTCGCGCCGATCTATGCCCTGCGTGTCGGGACACCAGTGACAACCGCCGCACGGTGGCGGAGGCATTCCGCCCAAGCCCGGTCGCAAACATCCCCCCTGGTCGCGCGAAACGGCATGGGCCGTGTCCTGCGTCCGGTCCACTGACCAAGCCGAAGCCCGCCTGCCCCGGAATACCGCCTAGCCCAGAATACCGCCTAGCCC
>JBELMB010000195.1:0-9589 GCA_042088665.1 Sagittula sp. | reverse complement strand
AGTCGCAGCTTGAAATACGAAATCCACAGTCTCCGGCAAAACCGGGGCGGTTCAAAGGTCGGGCGAACGGCGGCCTGGGCCTTTGACAAGATGGTGCGTGCCCCCGGCAAGATCGGGGTTCTTGTCGGCTCTCACCGGCTTCGCAATCAGGAAATGAACGAAAGCGGGTTTCGGTCCTACTTTCGCGAACACAACGCCAGTTTCTCGGTTCTCGAGCCTCTTCCGACCTACGAATCGGCGGCCGTCGCGCGGGAACACGTGGAAAAACTGCTCACCGACCATCCGAACCTCTGCGGCCTGTACATTTCCGGCGGCGGGGTCACGGGCGCAATTGCCGCCCTGAGGGCGATGCCGAAACGCGATGACTTTGTTGCTGTTGGCTACGAGCTTTTTGACGATACGCGCGCTGCCTTGATCGACGGCACCTTGTCCATGATCATTTCGCACCCGATGAAACGTTTTGCCCGCGAAACGATCGAAACCCTGATGAAAGCCAAGAGCGGCGGCCGCGATGCTGGTGCGCACCGGGTCACTTTCGGCTTTGATATCTATACGCCGGAAAGCGTCTGAGCGTCTTCGACCCCAAAACTTCGCAATGCGGTAAAGCCGTATCGAGGTGAATAGCCGCCTGCACCAGAACAGCGTCAATTCACCTTCCAGAAAAAAGCCTTGTTCCTTGTACTGGAAGACGCGCTGAGAATAGCGGATCAGGTCGGTTGTCGAGAGTTTCGCCGAATGACTCACAGCTGTTCGCGACTTTCAAGCTGACTTGAAAGGCTGCGGCGCGTCCAGTTTGGCCTCCGGTCCATCGGGATGGCGGCCTCAGCGGTAAACTCTGGGCCCCCTCTCGGCAGAAAGCTTTGCATTCGCCTGCCGGAGGGGAGCGCCCGCTGGCCCTTGAGTGTGTCGCCGAGCATATGGGCGCGGACGAGAAATATTTATGGATTTGCCAGCCACCATATCCGGACGGTGGGCGGCAAAAATCGAATGGTTTCGATCCCCATGCGCCATGTCTTTCCATCCGAGCTTGTCCTGATGGCGCGGCTCGCCGGTCTGGAACGCGACCAATGCTGGGCGGATTGGGGCAAGACGCCATTTACATCCACCAGCTGGCCGCATGTCTCGGTCTGGCGCAAGCCAGACGCCTCTGGCTGATCAACTCGGGCGTCAGAGACGAGCCATGTCTTCGGCGTCAGGGAGCCACCGCAGTATCCTTCTGTACAGCGCGATCCAAGTCAGGTTTGCGACCATTGCGCGGGGGTTGCCGCGGGGTCCTGGACTGGATTGCAAATCCGAAAATTCATCCGGATGACATATGAGCGTTACAGAAATGGCCGTAGCTGCAGGTGCCAAACCGTAAAATCCTGGGGAATTCCATGTCCATCAAAACGCTTTCCGCGGCAGCTTTGCTTGCGGCCTCAGCGGCCTTTGTCGCACCTGCCTTTGCCGACGACGTCACCATCGACCTGTGGTCGCGCGCCGACCGCTCCGGCCCGCTGCGCCCCGGCAACATCGTTGCCGCCGCCGAGCAGATGAACCGCATGTTCGAGGCCGCCGGTTCAGACACACGCGTTGTCATCAACCTGATCGAGACCAACCACAAAGGTTTTGATGCCGACGCGCTGGCCCTGCTCAAGTCGCATTCCGTGGGCGAGACCCCGGACATCGCCATCGCCGCCCATGAGTGGATCGGCTCCTTTGTCGAGGCGGGTCTTGCTGCCAACCTCGAAGACCACATCGCCGCCAATGAGGCGATGTATGCCGATATGATCCCCGAGCTCTGGACGAGCGTCATGTACAAGGGCGAGCGTTACGGCATCCCGCAGGACAGCGAGATCCGCATGTTCTTTGTCAACAACGACATCCTGCGCGCGGCGGGCTACGATCAGGCCTATATCGACGCACTGCCCGGCAAGGTCGAAGCAGGCGAGTTCACCATGTATGACTGGTGTGACCTTGCTGCCGACACGGTGGAAAAAGGCGCGGCCAAGATCGGCTGGGTGCACCGCCCCAACGTCGGCCCCGATTTCCAGATGGCCATGGCGTCGTTCGGCATCGACATCTACAACGATGAAGAAGCCAAGCTGCAGATCACCAAGTCGGGCCTGACCGAGTATTATGGCTGGCTGAAGTACTGCGTCGACAACGGCTCGCTGCCTGCCGACATGACCACCTTCAGCTGGGACAGCACACATGCCGCCTTCCGCGGTGGCGACGCCATGGGCAAGTTCCACGGCATCTGGAACGTGGGCGCACAGCTTGAGGCCTTCGGTCTGAACGGCGAAGAAGAATACTTCGACAAGCTGACATGGATCCACGCGCCTGCCGGTGAAAAAGGCGGTGAGCCCAAGAACCTGTCGCACCCGATCGTCTACATCGTCGGCGACACCGAGAACAAGGATCTGGCCGCGCAACTGGTCGCCATGGCCAGCCAGCACGTGCCCAACACCCGCCACGCGGTCGGCACCAACCACACGCCGATCAACTATGGTCAGGTGGCCATGCCCGAATTCATCGAAGGTGGCTGGGCGCTGATCGCCGGCACGCCGATGCTGAAGTACGCCGAGTTCATGCCGAACCACGCCAGCATCGGCCAGTACAACGCCATCACCTATACCGGCGTTCAGGCGGTCGAGACCGGCGAGATGAGCCCGGAAGAGGCCGTCGAGATGGTGCTCGAAGAGCTCGAGATCGAACTGGGCGACGACGTGATCATCCTCGACTGATCCTGCGCTTGCAGACCTTCGCGCCCCGGTCTGATCCGGGGCGCGACCCTTTCGGAAAGACCTGGATGTTTACCCGCCAACGCCTTGATACGCTATTGTTCCTCGGCCCCGCCGTGGTGCTGATGCTGGCGTTCTTCCTGGCCCCGATCGTGGTCAATGTCCTTGTTGCCTTCTCGGACATGAACCAGACCGTGTGGTTCGACGAATTCCCGACCACGCAACAATTCAACAAGCTGGGCAAGCTGGACCCGGAGGCGTTTCTGGGCATCGAGTTGCGCGGATCGTTCTATCGCGCGCTGGCGCTGACGGCGACATTCGTGGTTCTGACGCTCTTCATCTTCAACGTCAGTTTTGCGCTGGTGCTCGCGCTCACCACCACCGCCGTGCCGGAGCGCATGGGGGCGGTGTTTCGGGCGATCTGGCTTTTGCCGCGCATGAGCCCTTCGGTGGTCTATGCGCTGCTCTGGCTCTGGGTGGTGGACAGCTCTGAGCTTGGGCTGCTCAACCAGATCTGGATGCTGTTTGCGGCCGAGCCCCTGAACCTGCGGCTGGATCACCCAATGGCGGTGATCGTCGTGGCAAACGGGCTGATCGGGGCCTCCCTGGGCATGATCATCTTCACCAGCGCCATCCGGTCAATCCCGGAGCACCTGTTTTATGCCGCCCGCGCTGATGGCGCCGGGCCGATGTCCATCGTGCGCCATGTGGTGCTGCCCGCCCTGCGCTGGCCGATCAGCTACATCACCATCTACCAGGCGCTCGCCCTGCTGGTGTCGTTCGAATACATCTTCCTGATCATGGGGCCCGCGCGGTCGACCATGACCATGGCCATGCTGAGCTATACCAAGACCCTCGCCCCCGGCATCGGCGGCGGACAATACGCCTATGGCGCGGCCATCGCGCTGATCCTGATCGTCATTGGCATCGTCGTGGCCCTGCTGATGTGGCGGCTGACCAACATGAAATCGCTGCTCCAGCGTCCCCGGATCGAGGTGAATTGATGACCGACTGGAGCGCGCTCGCCCGCAGATCCGTCCGCGCCCGCCGCCTGCGGCTTGGCGCGCTGACGGTCTTTCTGGCCGCCGTCTCGATCCCCATCGCGGTGCCCTATATCTGGATGGTGATGATCGCCTTCACCTCGCGCCGGGGCATGGCGGAAACCGGCACGCTCTGGCCCGCGCTGATCCTGATCGTGGCGGGCCTGTGCAGCTATGGTGCTGCGCTGCTCTGGCTGAAACGCGAGCGTCTTGCTATCGCCGCAGGCGTCACGGTGGCTTTGGGGCTGGGGCTGATCCTGCTGGGCGGAGATCTGCATCTGCAGAACTTCCGCTTCATGGTGAACCCCAACATCATCGAGGATCTGGATGGCCAAGGCACCGTGGGCGGGCAATATCCATGGGTCTGGGAGGCCTTCGCCAACTCCCTGATCTTGGCGGGCACCCAAACGGTGATCGTGGTCACCGTCTCGACCCTGGCGGCCTATTACCTCAGCCGGTTCAGCTTTCGCGGGCGCAGCGGCTTTCTGCAATCGCTGCTGGTGCTCCAAGCCTTTCCGGCGATCACCCTGGTGATCCCGATCTTCCTGATCGTCTTCTGGGTGGGCCTTCTGAACACGCTCTATGCCCCGATCCTCGTGCTGACCGCGCTGGAGCTGCCGTTCTTCATCTTCATCATGAAGGGCTTCTTCGACGCCGTGCCCTGGGACATCGAGATGTCGGCCATGACAGATGGGGCCAGCCGCCGTCAGGCCTTCTGGATGGTGGTGCTGCCCCAGGTCCGCGTGGGGATGATCGCCATCGGAGTCTTTGCCTTCATCAAGGGCTGGGAAGAATACGTCTTTGTCAACGGGCTGCGCACCGGCAACAGCTATTGGGTGATGTCCACCTATCTGTATTACGTGCGCGAAGACGTGATGGGCGTGGATTACGGCATGGTCGCCGCCGTGGCGGTGCTTTACGTGCTGCCGGCGCTGATCCTTTACCTCTTCTGCCAGAAATATCTGACGCAAATGACACTCGGAGGGGTGAAGGGCTGATGGCACAGGTCACGCTGAAGGCGCTGAACAAAACGTGGGATGACGCGGTCGCCGTGCAGGACATGAACCTGACCATCGCGGATGGGGAGTTCGTGGCGATCCTTGGCCCCTCGGGCTGCGGAAAGTCCACAACGCTGTTCATGTTGGCGGGGATCTACCTGCCCACGGGCGGCGAGATCCTGTTCGACGGCACCTGCGTAAACGAGGTCGAGGCGCGGCATCGCAATATCGGCATCGTGTTCCAAAGCTACGCGCTCTATCCCAATATGACGGTCTTGCAGAACATCCTCTTCCCCACCCGGTTCCAAAACTTGCCTGACGCCGACAAGCGCGCCCGCGAGATGGCCGAGATGGTGCAGATCTCGGACCTGCTGGACCGCCGTCCCTCACAGCTTTCGGGTGGGCAGCAGCAGCGCGTGGCGCTCGCGCGCGCCCTGATCAAGCGGCCAAACCTGCTGCTCCTGGACGAACCTTTGTCCAACCTCGACGCCACCCTGCGCCTCACCATGCGGGCCGAGATCCGGCGCATCACCCGCGATCTGGGCGTCACCACGATCCTTGTGACCCACGACCAGCTGGAGGCCACCACCATGGCCGACCGTGTGGTCTGCATGAACAAGGGCCGGATCGAACAGGTGGGCCGCGCCGAAGACCTGTACCTGCGCCCCGACACGCTGTTCGTGGCGGGCTTCATCGGATCGCCGCCGATGAACCTGATCCCGCTGCCACAACCCGGTCTGGAGGCTGTGCCATCCGCCCGCACATTTGGCCTGCGTCCCGAAGCGCTGCGCCCGGCGGAGAGCGGATTGCCCGCACAGGTCACACATGTGGAGCCCATGGGGCGTGAGGTTCTGACGACAGCGCAGACCCCGCTGGGTGCCATGCGCTTTCTCGAAGCCACGACCCAGCCCCGCTGGCAGGCCGGGGAAACCCTGCACCTGACCTGGGCGCAGGATGACGCGATCCTTTTCGATGAAACCGGCGCGCGCATCCTGAACGCAACCGCCCGTATGACGGAGCAGACCCATGCGTGACCCGGTGCGCGAGACAACCCCATCGCTGCCCACACCTTCGCAGGACGCCCGCAGGGAAGCGGCCTCCGGGCCGCGATCCTTGCAGACGCATTCGGGCCTGCTGGCCAACTGGGACTGCCTGACCCATCTGGAGGTGCAACAGCCCACGCCATCGGATGTGCCCGCAACAATCACCGTTGCGGCATGGAATATCGAGCGGTGCAAGCGCGTTCCTGAGAGCGCCGATTTGTTGCGCCAGAGCGGCGCGGACATTGTGCTGGCCACCGAGATGGACCTTGGCATGGCGCGATCAAGCCAGCATCACACGACCCGTGACCTGGCCGCAGCGCTGGGGATGGGCTACGCCTTTGGCGTGGAATTCGTCGAATTGGGCACCGGCGACGCTTACGAAACCAGCCTGTTCGCGGACGAGCCGAATGACCACGGGTTGCATGGCAATGCGATCCTGTCGCGCTATCCGCTTGAGAACGTGGCGCTGCTGCCGCTTGACGAAGGCGGCACATGGTTTGCCGGCACGCCAAAGAACGATGGCCAGTTTCGCATTGGCGGGCGCATGGCCATGGCGGCGCAGATTGGTGGCGTGACCTTCGTTGCGGTTCACTATGAAAGCGAAAGCGACGCGCAGGGCCGGGCAGACCAGACCCGGCGCATGCTTGATCTGATCGAGGCCGAATATGGGTCCGGCCCTTGTGTGATCGGCGGTGACCTGAACACTGCGGCTTTTGCGGATTTGCCGATGTCGGGGGGCGAGATCCTTGCCAATCCTGCGCCTGTCGAGCCGTCCTTTACCGCGTTTCAGGACGCAGGCTTTGCGTGGCAATCGGCCAACGCGCCGGGCATGACCACCCGCGCGGCCCCGGGAAGGTCGGTGCGCTATCCGTTGAAAAAGCTCGATTGGTTGTTCGTGCGGGGCCTCTCGGCCTCGGATCCTGCGATCCTTGCTGCCGTTTGCGACCGGGGGGACTACCTGTCGGATCACGAATTGATCACCGCAAAGGTGGCGCTATGAGCCCGCGCCTGGTCTGCCACCGCGGCGCCAGCCTGATCGCGCCGGAAAACACCTTTGCCGCTGCGGATGCCGCGCTGGACAAGGGCGCGCATATGATCGAGCTGGACGTGCGCGAAAGCGCCGATGGCGTGCTATATGTGCTGCACGATCTAACGCTGGACCGCACCACCGATGGCACCGGTCCGATCCATCATCATAGTGCTGCGCAGATCGACGCGCTGGACGCCGGGCGCTGGTTCGCGCCGGAGTTCGAAGGCCAGCGCGTGCCGCGTCTGGATGCCTACCTCGACCACCTGCGCAGTCGTGGCGCCGGAGCCTATGTGGAGATCAAGTGGTGCGACGCCGCGCGCTGTGCTGCCATCCTGCGCGAGACCGGCATGACCGAGGCCTGCTTCAGCTTTTCCTTCAAGCCCGAGATGCGCATGGCCATGCGCGACGCCGCCCCGGACCTGCGCCAGATGATCACCCTGTCGATTGCGCGCAATGTCTCGGTGGCAAAGTCGCTCTACGGGGCTAGCCTGATCGAGATCGAAGCCGCCGAATGCCAGCCCGCGATCATCGAGGCTGCCCGCGCCGAGGGGTTGGAGGTCATGGGCTATACCGACTCCGACGACGCCGAGGTGTTCCGCCGTTACCGCGATGCGGGGCTCGATTACATCAACCACGACCATCTGGACGTGGCCCTGTCGGTGCTGGAGGAACGACCATGAAATGCGTCAGCTACAACATCCAGTACGGGCTTGGCGCGGACGGCGTCTATGACCTGCCGCGCATCGCCGCCGAGGTCGCCGGGGCCGATATCATCGCACTTCAAGAGGTGGACCGCTTCTGGGCGCGCAGCGGCATGGTCGACAGCCCCGCCGTGCTGTCCGAGCATCTGCCAGACCATTGCTGGGTTTATGGCGCCAATCTGGACATGGAGGCGAGCTACCGCGACGGCGAGCGCCTGATCCACCGCCGCAAGCAGTTCGGCACGATGATCCTGTCGCGCTGGCCGATCCTGTCCTCGCGCAACTTTCCCCTGCCGAAATGGGGCGACCGGCAGCATCATTCGATCCAGCAGGGGCTGCTGGAAGCGGTGATCGACACGCCTCTTGGGCCGGTGCGGGTCTATTCCGTGCATCTCAGCCACCTGTGCAGCGCGACGCGGCTGCCGCAGATCGACCGCATGATGGAGGTGATCCGCGACGCACCTTTCGAAGGCGGTGCATGGTGCGGGGGCCACCCGAACCCGGACGCTGGCTGGATCGAAGAAGACGCGCCGCCCATGCCCGAGGCCACCATCTTGATGGGCGATATGAATTTTGCGCCCGGCATGCCCGAATACGATCGGATGATCGGCGGCACGGCCCCCGGCCATGGCCGCCTGACCAACCGACGCGGGCTGTTGGACGCCTGGGTGCTGGCGGGTCATGCGGAAAACAGCGGGTCGACCCATCCCAATGCCAAGACCCGGATCGACCATTGCTTTGTCTCGGCCTGCCTTGCGGACCACGTCGCAGAGGTGCGTGTTGACGATCAGGCCAAAGGCTCCGACCACTGGCCGGTGTGGGTGACCTTTGCGGCCCCCTGATCGGGAGCTTCGCGATGCGCCTTACGCATGTCAGCCTGACCGCCCGTGATGCAGACAGCCTTGCGCAGTTTTATCGTGATGCCTTTGGGCTGGTGGACCGCAGGCCGCCCAAACAACTGACCGGAGAGGCGGTGGAACGCGGCAACGGGCTGCCCGGCGCGGATATCCGGTCCATATGGCTTTGTTTTTCCGAAAGCCCGCGCCCGTTCCTTGAAATCCTCGGCTACAGGCCCGCCGAACAGTCCGACCCGCGCGCCGTCAATGCGCCGGGTTGGGGCCATATCGCGCTGGAGGTTGCCGATCTGCGGGCCACCATTGATGCGGTGCTGCGATTGAGTGGCAGCCTGCAAGGGAAGATCACGACACTTGGCGGACCGGAGCATGCTGTCGAGATTGTCTATATCCGCGATCCCGAAGGAAACGTGATCGAGTTGGAGCAGCGCGCAGATGGCTGAGCGTTTCATCGTCATCTCTGGCTGCTCCGGCGGGGGAAAGTCCACCCTGCTGGAGGCGCTGACCGCGCGCGGGTTTGTTTGCGTGCCCGAACCGGGCCGCAGGATTGTGCGCGAAGAACAGCAAACCGGCGGCGATGCGCTGCCCTGGGTCAATCCGCGCGCCTTTGCGGAGCGCGCCGTGGCCATGGCACGCTCCGATCTGAGACAAGCGGCCAAGAACACCGGTGTCACCTTCTTTGACCGCGGGCTGGTGGATGCGGCCGTGGCGCTGGCCCATGCCGGAGGGCCGCCGTTTATCGAAACCCTCGGCCCGCTGCGCTCTTACGCCGAGACGGTCTTCCTCGCACCACCCTGGCCCGAAATCTACGCCCGCGATGCAGCACGCCAACACGGCTTTGCCGAGGCACAGGCCGAATACCACCGGCTTGTCGATGCGTTTTTCCGGTTGGGTACTCTCACGCGTCCTTTGCCCAAAGGCTCCGTTGAAAGCCGGATGTCCTTTGTCATTGAGACGATGAGCCTTGGCTGATTGCTGGTGATGTGTCTCTTGGTGCGTGAGCAAAGGCCCGACATTGCGCGATGCATTGTCTTGCATCATGGCCTGCGGCAGAGAATTTCCGGAGCGGTGTAGCAAAACCGTCTTGCCTGCGACACGCGGTTGTAGCATTCCGCTTGTACCTAAAATCATCCGAATGAATTGAACCATGACCAGAGACCGTTGGCGCGATATTCGCGCGGCCATAAAACAGGACATTGA
>JBELMB010000194.1:0-9603 GCA_042088665.1 Sagittula sp. | reverse complement strand
AAGACACCCCACCCCCCGAACCGGAGACCCCCGCATGACCGAAGTGATCGAGACCGTCTGGATCCCCATGCCCGACGGCACGAAGTTGGCCGCACGGCTCTGGCTGCCGGATGGCGCGCGGGACACACCTGTGCCCTGTATCCTCGAATACATCCCCTATCGCCGCCGCGACCGCACACGCCTGCGCGACGAGGCAGCACATCCGCATTTCGCCGAAGCAGGCTATGCCGCGATCCGGGTGGACCAGCGCGGCGCAGGCGACAGCGAGGGGGTGATGCTGGACGAATACGCCGAGGTCGAGACACGCGATGGCGTCGATGTCATCGACTGGATCGCCGCGCAGGACTGGTGCGACGGCAATGTCGGCATGTTCGGCAAATCATGGGGGGCGTATAATTCCTTTCAGGTGGCGGCCAGACGGCCTGCGGCGCTCAAGGCCATCGCACCGGTGATGGGCACCGATGACCGCTGGCTGGAAGACATCCATTTCTATGGCGGCCAACTCGCCAGCGACAATTTCTGGTGGGGCGCGATCATGCAGCTCTACAATGCCATGCCCCCCGACCCCGAGATCGTCGGCGACCGCTGGCGCGACATGTGGCGCGAACGGCTGGAGGCCATGACCTTCTGGCCGGCCATGTGGCTGGAGCACCAGACCCATGACGAGATGTGGCGGCGCGGCTCGATCTCGGAAAACTACGGTGACGTGCAGATCCCGGTCTATTTCTTTGGCGGCTGGGCGGATCTGTTCCGGGACACACCGTTTCGGATTGCACAGAACCTCAAGGGCCCGGTGAAGGTCCTGATGGGCCCATGGGCGCATCTCTACCCGCACGAGGGCGTGCCCGGCCCGCGCATGGATTTCCTTGGCGAATTGATTCGCTTCTGGGATCACACACTGAAGGGCAAGGACACCGGGCTGATGGATGAGCCACCCCTGCGGTTCTACCTGCAGGACTCCGTGCCGCCCTCGGGGACACATCTGACCCGGGGGGGCACTTGGGTCGAAGAGGCCGCATGGCCCTCGCCCAATGTCACCCAACAGGTGCTGTGGCTGAACGAGGGTGAGCTGGGCGCACAGGCCGAGGTCGGGGCTGCGATGTCGGTCTGCTCGCCCCAGACCTTTGGCGCTCTGGGCGGCGACATGTGTTCGTTTGCGATCCCCGGCGACATGCCCGGCGATTGCCGGGCCGATGCGGCGGGCGCGCTGTCGTTCCGCGGTGCGCCGCAGGAGAAGCCTCTGGACATCCTTGGTCAGCCAAGCGTCGCGTTGCAGCTGGCCGCGGACCGCAGACAGGGGTTTGTCGCGGTGCTGTTGACCGACGAGGCGCCCGACGGCGCCCAGACACTGATCACCCGAGGCTTTGCCAACCTGATGCACCGGGCCTCTGACACGGCGCCGGCCCCGGTGGTCCCCGGAGAGACCCTGCAGATCACGGTGCCGCTGCATGGCATCGGCTACCGGGTGGCAGCCGGGCACCGGCTGGTGGTGCAGGTCGCCTCTGCCTATTGGCCGATCCTCTGGCCCGCGCCGGAGCCTGTCACCCTGACACTGCAGCCCGGTGCCTCGCAGCTGCATCTGCCGGTGCGTGGCGCGGTGGCCGACACGCCCCGCCCCCTGCCCGAACCCGAAGAGCGCAAGGTCAGGCGCCCGGTCACCAAGCTGCGGGATGGCGCCATGGAACGCGCGCTGCACACTGATCTGATGACGGGCGAAGTTTCGGCGCGGTTCTTCCTAGATGGTGGGGTCTTTGGCCCCGTAGGGCGTATGCGGCTGGACGATATCGGCACCGAGATGGGCGATATCTCGGACCGGATCTACCGCATTCACGCCGATGATCCGCTGTCGTGTCGCGCCACGATGGACCAGGAAAGCCTGTTCGAGCGCGGCGATTGGAAAGTGACCATCAAGACAACGGCAGAGATGACCGCGACCAAGACCGATTTCCATCTCAAGGCCACGGTGACCTGCTGGGACGGCGAGACGGAATTCCACCACGTCGACTGGGATCATGTGATCCCGCGCAACGGAATGTAGGCCATGGATCGCGTTGCCGCCCCTGCACACTGCCCCCCATGGCGCACCCAAAGCGCGCGGCACGGCCCCGCACCGGCCAGCGGTGCGGGCAAGACCTGCGGTGCGGGCAAGACTTGCGGTGCGGGGAAACCGGCGATCTGGCCCCGCAAGCTATTGGAACACCATCCGGTCTGCCCCAAAGTGACGCGGGACCGGCCCGGGGCGGCCTGAGCCGCCGCCGGATCAGCACAAGTGGAAAGGACATGACATGAGCGATATCGCGGTCATCACCGACTTCCCGCGCAAGACGCGTGAGATTGAAAACACATGGATCCCGATGCCCGATGGGACGCGGCTGGCCGCCCGCATCTGGCTGCCCGAAGATGCCGAGGACGATCCGGTCCCCGCCATCCTCGAATACCTGCCCTATCGCAAGCGCGACGGCACCGTCGCCCGCGACGCGCTCACGCATCCCTATTTCGCCGGGCATGGCTACGCCGGGGTCCGGGTCGATATGCGCGGTACCGGTGACAGCGACGGCGTCTGTCTGGGCGAATACCTGAAACAGGAACAGGATGACGCGATGGTCATCCTCGACTGGCTCGCAGCGCAACCGTGGTGCAGCGGCAAGGTCGGGATGATCGGGATTTCATGGGGTGGGTTCAACGGGTTGCAGATCGCCGCACGTCGCCCTCCGGCGCTTCGCGCGGTGATTTCGCTGTGTTCGACCGATGACCGCTACGCCGATGACATCCACTTCATGGGGGGCGCGGTGCTGTGTGACAAACTGAACTGGGGGGCCACCGCCTTTTCCATCAGCAACACGCCGCCAGACCCTGCGATCGTCGGTGACAACTGGCGCGAGATGTGGCGCGAACGGCTGGACAACAACGGGCTGTGGATGCTCGACTGGTTCCGCCACCAGAGGCGGGACGCCTTTTACGCGCATGGATCGGTCTGCGAAAACTATGCCGACATCGACGTGCCGGTATACATGGTCGGCGGCTGGGCGGATGGATACACAAATGCCGTGTTTCGCACGCTCGACCATTTGCCCGGGCCCAAGAAGGGGTTGGTCGGCCCATGGGCGCACAAATACCCGCATTTCGCCCAGCCGGGGCCGCGGATCGGGTTCTTGCAAGAATGTCTGCGCTGGTGGGACCAGCATCTCAAGGGCAAGGACACCGGCATCATGGACGAGCCACAACTGCGCGCCTTTGTCCAGGAGCCGGCCCCACCAGCCCCCTACCGGGCGCACCGCGAGGGCCGTTGGGTGGCAGAACCGCATTGGCAGGGCACTGCCGTCGACGTGCTCAGCCTGCATGTTGATCCGGCGGGGCCAAACGGTCTCTCGGAGGCGGCCACGGATCAAAGCCTGACGCTGTGCTCACCGCAGAACGCCGGGTCGGCGGCGGGGGTCTGGTGCGTCTATGGCCTTGGCGCAGATGGCCCGCTGGATCAGAATGACGAGCAGGGCCGCCTCTCTGCGTTCGAGAGCGCGCCTCTCGAAGAAGACGTCGAGCTGCTGGGCTTTCCGATGCTGCATGTGCAGGTCGCCAGCGACGTCCCGCAGGCCAATCTGGTGGCCACGCTCAGCGCAGTGGACGCCGAAGGCCGCGCCACCTTGCTGACGTTCGGGGTGCTGAACCTGACCCACCGCAACAGCCACGCCACGCCAGAGCCAATGCCCCCCGGCACGCCGCAGCCGGTCAGCGTGCAACTGAACGTCTGCGGCCAGCGCATCGCCAAGGGACAAAAGATCCGCCTGTCGCTGGGCACGGCGTTCTGGCCGGTGATCTGGCCCTCGCAATGCACTGCGACCCTGACGGTCAGCGACGCGCGGCTTGACCTGCCACAGCGGCCTGCCCGCGCCTCGGACGCAGATCTGTCCCCATTCCAACGCCCCGAAAGCGCGCCCCCGCTGGAGACCGAACAGCAGGGCGAAGGCAGCTACAGCCGCACGCGGACCATCGATCAGGCGACGGGCGTCGAGACCATCGAATACGCCTCTGACACCGGGGCAGAGACCCATCTGCACAGCGGGATGACGGTGCACTACACCTCTTCGGACAGCTTTTCGATCCATCCCGACGACCCCAACTCCGCGACCGGCACGTGCCGCTGGCGCAAGGCCTATGCCCGCGGCGACTGGCATGCGGAGGTCCGCACCGAGGTCACAGTGCGCGCTCTTGCCGATAGTTGGGCCATCGAGGCCCGGCTGGTCGCCGAGGATGCCGAGGGGATCGTCACAGAGCGCAGTTGGCGCGAAGATATCCCGCGCGATCTTGTCTAGCCCCCGAAACATCGAAGTCTGAAGTCTGAAGGAGCCCGCGCATCAGTGCCTTTCCCGCCTTCGGCCCCGGGGCCGAAACCCATTCGCTGACCGCCAATGGTGTGACCATGCGCGTCGTCACCGAAGGCACGGGGCCGGACGCGGTGTTTATCCCCGGCGGCGATCACACCGCCGCAGGGTAGTCCCAGCAATTCGCCCGCCTGAGGGACAGCTTTCGCTGCATTTCCTATGACCCGCGCGGCGCCGGAGAGACAACATCCCCCTGCCCCTTGGACCATGGCGGATTATGCGCGTGATTGCGCCGCGGTGATCGATGCCTTTGGCGGGGGCAAGGCGGCCGTCGTGGGTCTGTCGCCGGGCGGGCTTGTGACGCAACAGGTGGCGATCGATTTCCCCGACAAGGTGCGCCTTGCCATTCCCATGGGCACCGCCGCCTATACCGACGGCTTCACCCTCGACTGGATGCAGTCCGAGATCGACATCCGCAAGGCCGGGATCACCCTGCCCGGTGACTTCCTTGCGCCGCACTACGCCGCTTTTGCCTTTCCCGCCAAGGCCCTGCACGACCCCGCGCTTTGGGCAGAGATCAAGCCCGTCTATACGACGCGCTTTGCCAACCGGGACCCCAGGGACCTGATCGACCAATGGCAGGCCTGTCTCGATTTTGACTGCCGCGAGGGCCTGAAATCCTGCCCGGTGCCGATGCATGTGATCAGCTTTTCCGAAGACGTGCAGACCGCGCCCGCGATGTGCAAGGTGGTCTCTGACCTCGCGCCCAAGGCGGTGTTCCACGAGATCTCCGGCCTCGGGCATGTCTCCATGGTGCGGCATCAGCCGGATGTGGTGGCCGCGCGACTGCGCGATATCCTGTTGACCGCGTGACGGGTCAAGGCTCAGAGGTGCCACGGGATTGCGCAAGGCCCAAGGCTGCGCGGATCCCGTGATGGCGTAACGCATCGCCTTTGCCGGCTTCGAGCATGAAACCAACACCTTGGCCCCGGGGCGCGCAGGGCTGGCCGAATTCCGGATGGCCGACAGCTGGCCGTCACTGATGACCGGCGTAGAGGTTGTGCACGGCACGGCGGGCATGAACATACCCATCGCCGGGGCGCTTGCCGCCGCCCAAGCCAGCGGGCGGGTCACAGCGCTGCCCGTCCTGTGGTGCGCTGCCGAACCGTCCGACGCAGTCACCGATGAGGGCTTTGACACGATCACCGGCCAGATCCTTGACGGCCTGCGCGCGCAGGCGCCGCTGGACGCTGTCTACCTTGATCTGCATGGCGCCATGGTCACCTAAAGCCACCCTGACGGCGAGGCCGAAATGCTGCGCCGTCTGCGCGCCGTCCTTGGCCCAGACCTGCCCATCGCGGTCAGCCTCGACTTGCATGCCAGTATCTCTGCCGATTTCGTGGAATTGGCCAGCGTCATCACGGTGTTTCGCACCTATCCACATCTGGACATGGCCGACACCGGCGCGCGGGCGATCGACGCGCTTTTGCACATGCTGGACGGCGGGCGTCTGTGTCCGGCGTTTCGCCAAAGCCCCTTTCTCATTCCCACGCATGCGCAATGTACGGATCTGGCCCCTTGCCGGGATCTCTATGACCTTGTCGAAGAACGCTCTGCCAAGCCGGGTGCCTTCGTTGACATGGCGCTGGGATTTACCGCAGCGGACATCCCCGACTGCGGCCCCGCCATTCTGGCCTATGCGGATACGCCAGAGGCGGCCGCGGCGCTGGCGGACGAGGTTCCGGGTCTGCTCCTGTCCCGTGAACCCGATTTCGACACCCGCCTGCTGACCCCCGACGAGGCGCTCCTAGAGGCCAAGGCCCTTCACGCGCGCCATCCGGTGGTGCTGGCGGATGTGCAGGGCACCCCCGGCACCGGCGGCACGTCTGAAACGACAGATCTGTTGCGGACGGTGATCGCAGCACGCCCGCCAGGGGTTGCCATGGGGATCTTCTGGGATCCGGCTCTTGCGCAGGCGGCACATGCAGCGGGCGAAGCCGCGGTGGTCCAAAGCCATGTCGGAGGCCGGTTCGGCGACTGGTTCAGTCCGCCCGAGGCCTCGTCACGTGACGACGTAACTGCAGATGGGCCAAATCCCGCCCCGGCCACGGGCCCGTTGCTGGCCAATTCAAAGTGCTCAAGCTGAGTGACGGATTGGTCCACTACACCGGGGAGGTTTACGGCGGCGCCACGGCGACCCTTGGCCCAAGCTGTCTGCTGGCGCTGGAAAGCACGCCCCAAGGCGCGGTACCCCCGATCCGCATCCTTGTCAGTTCCATCCGCATCCAGTGTCTGGACCTCGCGCTTTTGCGTCATTTTGGCGTGGAACCCGCCCAGACGCCGATCATATGTGTGAAATCTACGGTGCATTTCCGCGCGGATTTTGCCCCCATCGCGGGCGCCATCCTGAATGTCGCAGCGCCCGACGCGCTGGCCTGTCACTTGCCGGACGTCCCCTACAAGCACCTGCGGAGCGGCGTGCGCCTTGGCCCCCAAGGGCCCGAAATGCGCGCGCCGAAACCGGACCCCGGCTGACCAGAACAACGGTCAGACGTCGCGAGGTACCGGCAACCGCTTGCCAGAGGCTCAGGACCACCTCCGGCAAGGGCAAGAGCCTGGCCCGCCCCTGTCATCTGTCAGACAAAAGCGCGGGCCAGCATGGTCACGAAGGATCCGGCAGCGGAGGCAGGCTGCGCAGGTACAGCACCATGGCATCCAGATCGGCATCGGTGGTCTGCGCGAGGTAGCCATAAGGCATGGGCGGCAGCATTGGCCCGCCATCCGGGCGTTTGCCGAGGATCATGTCCTTGATCTCACTATCCGTGTACCCGGCAAGACCATCCTCGTGCGACGTGATATTCGGCGCAACTGACACCCCCCAGGGGCCGTGGAACTCGAATCCACCGGCGCCGAAATGCGTGTCGAACATCGGGCCGCGGGGGCCGGGCGTGGTGTGGCATTCCATGCAATGCGCCACCGGACCGGCGAGATAGGCGCCGTACTCTACCGTCACTCCTTGCGGCACCGCTGCCACGCTGGTGATCGGTGGACCATAGGCGGGCGGCAGCGGAATGCGATAGGTGGATGTGCCGGGATCGTTCTCGACCGCGGGCAGCGTGCGCAGATAGGCCACGATCGCCGACAGATCATCATCCGACAGCCCCCGGTAAAGGATCTGCGGCATGGGCGGTCCGATCAACGAGCCATCAGGGCGGATCCCTTCGCGGATGGCCCGGCCCAATTCCGCATCGCTCCAGTCCGAGATGCGCCCCGCGGGCGTCAGGTTCGGGGCTATGGCCGTGAAGACCTCCAGATCCTCGACCAGACGCCCCGCCAGATTCATTCCCTGCACAGGGCCCTGCGGCCCAAGCGGCGTGTGACAGTTGCCGCACCCCGCAGGCCCTTCCACCAGATAGGCACCGCGCTCCACATCCCCGGCCCAGGCCGGCAAGGCCAGAACCACCGCGCAGGCGACGCTCGAAAAACGTTTCATGAAATCCTCCTTTAAGTGTCGGAGGGCTGCCCCTCCGGGTCGACAAATTACCGGGCTTCTCCGGCCCTTGCGGCAAGAATGCACGGAATGTCTCTCCATTCGAGGAAAAAATGCAATGCGCTGAGCGCGATGCCCACGGTCGGCGCGCAAACTCTGCCAGCGGGGCGTTTTCGGCATTTCCGCCGCCCGGCACCTGCGGCATGATCTGACTGCATGGCAGGTCGCCATGCGCAAAACAACAGGAGAGCAAGGGCCATGACACGACACGCGGGACATCTGCTGGTGGAGTGCCTTGTGGCGCTTGGCGCGACCAAGGCCTTTGGCGTGCCGGGCGAGAGCTTTCTTTCGGTGCTGGACGCGCTGCACGACACGGATGGCAAGCTCGACTTTGTCAATTGCCGCAACGAAGGTGGTGCGGGTTTCATGGCGGCGGCCTGGGGCAAACTGACCGGCCAACCGGGTCTCTGCCTCGTGACGCGCGGCCCCGGCAGCACCAATGCCTCGATCGGGGTGCATACGGCGATGCAGGACAGCGCGCCAATGATCCTGCTGGTCGGACAGATCGGCCGTCACATGCGCGGGCGCGAAGCCTTTCAGGAAGTCGACTACCGGGCGGTTTTTGGCACCATGGCCAAATGGGCGGTCGAGATCGACGATGCCGCACGCATCCCCGAGATCCTCGCACGCGCATGGAAGACCGCCACCACGGGCCGCCCCGGCCCGGTGGTCATCGCGCTGCCGGAGGACATGATTTCGGGCGATACGGGCGAGGCGTCCGACATGGCGCATGTCGCCCCCCTGACCGGACCGGCAAGCTATCCCGAACCAGCCCCCACACCCCCGACCCTGGCACGCGTAGAGGCCCTGCTGGCAGAGGCAAGGCGCCCCCTGATCCTCTACGGTGGCTGCAACTGGACTGAGGAAGGCTCTGCCGCGTTGCAACATTTCGCCGAAGCCTCTGACATCCCCGTGGTCTCGGTCTTTCGCTACCAGGACCAGTTCGACAACTTCTCGCGCTGCTTTTGCGGCGAGGCCGGGGTGGGTATGACGCCCGCGGTGCGCCGACTGATGACCGATGCGGACATGATCCTCGCGATCAACAACCGCTTTGGCGAGAACTCCACCGATGGCTGGCAGCTGTTGAATGTGCCAGTGCCTGTGCAGCGGCTGATCCACGTGCACGGGTCAGAGGCCGAACTGGGCAAGGTCTACCAGCCGGAACTCGGCGTGCAGGCCGGGCCCAACGCCTTTGTGCAGGCACTGACCCCGGTGCAGGGCGATTGGGCCAATTGGCGCGCCGAGGCACGTCGCGCATGGGAGGATGGCCTGATCCTTGGCGATCAACCCAGCCCGGTGGACATGGGCAAGGTCACCGCCCACTTGCAGGACGTGTTGCCCGAGGATGTCATCGTGACCAATGGCGCGGGAAATTTCACGGTCTGGCCCAACAAGTTCTTCAAATACGGGCCGCGCGCGCGCCTTCTGGCGCCACAGGCCGGGGCCATGGGCTACGGCGTGCCTGCAGCCATCGCAGCCTGCATCGCCGCCCCCGAGCGCCGCGTGATCTGCTTTGCCGGCGACGGCGATTTCCAGATGAACGGCCAGGAACTGGCCACCGCCGCGCAGGAAGGCGCACGACCCATCGTGCTGATCCTCAACAACGGCATGTACGGCACGATCCGCGCCCATCAGGAGCGCAACTACCCGGAACGGGTCTCCGGAACAGATGTGGTCAATCCGGATTTTGTCGCACTCGCAAAGGCCTATGGCTTTCACGCGGAACGGGTCTCC
>JBELMB010000193.1:0-9626 GCA_042088665.1 Sagittula sp. | reverse complement strand
CATCCTGTTCCTGCTGACCAGACTGATCGCAGGAGTGGCCGCGATCTGCCTGACCTCGCGGTTGGGGTCGACACGGCCCTCGATTGGCTTTGGATGGGAACTGGAAGTGGTCACCATGGTGGTCCTGGGCAGAGTGAACATTCCCGGAGGATCGGGGACATTTCCCGGCATCGTTATCGCCACCTTTGTCACGGGGCTGGTGACCTTTGGCCTTGGTCTGCTGAACGTGCCGGGGATCGTGATGTCGATCGCTATCGAAGCTCTGCTGATCGGGGCGATCGCGCTCCCGCGGCTTTGGGCCATATGGAGAGACCTTTGATGGAGAAGCACGCCTTCAAGATGCGGCTCAACCCCGGGTGGTAGGCCGAGTATCGCCGTCGCCACGACGAGATCTGGCCCGAGCTTGTTGTGCTGCTCCTGAAGGCCGGTGTCTCGGACTATTCCAACCATCTCGACCCGTAGAAAAACATACTGTTCGGCGTGCTCTGGCGGACAGAGGATCATGGCATGGAGGCCCTGCCCGCCACAGACCTCATGCACAAATGGTGGGCGCAAATGGCCGACATCATGGAGACAGCGCCCGACAGTCAACCGTTCGCGTTGGGTCTGGAATGCGTCTTTCACATGCCATGAAAACCGGTCGCGTCGCCGTCATCGATATCGGCGAAACCAACGCCAAGGTGGTATTGGTAAACCTTGCCGATATGTCCGAAGCCACGATCATGACCCGCCCCAACACCGCGCAGCCCGGGACGCCTTGACCGCATTTCGACATCGAAGGCATCTGGTCATTTCTGGTGGCGGAATTGGCAAGGCTTTGGTTGGATCCCGCGCGCGACGTGCTCATCGGCGTCAACGCGATGGAAGAACCCGGCCCTTCGGCGTGCTTCACGGGCGGGCGAGAACATGATCTCGCTGCGGGCAAGACCTGTTCGGTTGCAACGGAAGAGGGACTCGAGTCCGTGCTGCGCAACAGGGTCATTGCTTCCCGCCATCGAGCGGGGGTCCGGTCCCTTCCAAGGCGTGGTGCAGCGGTGACGCTCTGTCTCGCGCTTGTCTCGGCGCGCTGTCTCGAAAACATCGGCCACGAGGGACCTATTGTCCTCGAAGCGCCTTTCGCGAGCAATCGCATCTCTTTTCAAGTGCTGGCCGCGGACATGGCAACAGACGTTCGCGCATCAAAAAGTCTGACCGGCACAAGCGAAGGCGCCGCCTTGCTGGTGCGAAAAGCACATCCGGAAAACAGGTCAAGCACCGTCAGAATACCGTCAGCAGAGCGACTTCGGCCTCCGATGAACGAATATGCCGATGTTTGGGCAGAAAAGACCGCTGAAATACGGCGCATGGACGGCCTGTTGATCTGATCCACGGGCTGAGCGCCGGAAGAGGGCTTTGTTGCACAAACTTGTTGAACGGCGTGCTTCGCCTTGCCCCGAACGGATTTATCCTGCGGGTTCGGTCACCGGTACGCCAAACCCGGTAAAGCGGTTCAAAAGCGCAACCCGGGCATTCTGTTGGCGCCACATGCGCATGCCAAGAGTTGGGGACTGATCATCCCGGCAGATAGTCCAGGCCAATGTCTTTTCATGGCCCAGACCGATAAGACAAGAAACCGACAGAACACCAAATGGTTTGACCCGGCCCGTCAAAAGCGACCATTTGGCCGGGGCGTTATCCCATCTCGTCCTGGCAATCCAGCACACCGTCCAGACCAACCATTGTGCCGCCAAGATCAATGGCCATAACGTATTCGCCGTCCGAATTATACACAGTCATGGTGTATTTTGCGGCAATGTCCCAAAGGAAATCCGGGTTGTCGAAAATGATATCTGCGCCGGGGACGTCATTCAGATAGATACCGTAAGCCTCGCCCCGGTAATCTTCACCGTCGAGTTCGATAAAGACCGGGTAAACCGCGCCTTCATCGAGATAACCCCAGTTGTAGTTGAAGACCGTGACGTAACCATTGCCCTCATTGCGGTCCAGACCGATGCGGACGGTGATGTCGTCCTCGTATTCCGCCTGGATCAGGCAGCCATAGCCGAGCGAAGGATCGACCAAGATGTCCCAGCCACCCGCGGTGCCCCAGAAATCCAGTCCCTGGGCAAAGCTGGCAGACGCCAGTCCAAAGCTGAGTGCAACAGTGCAAGCCATCCGGCGCAGATATGACATGGGGTTTTCCTCGGAACCAATTTGACAGTCGCGCGGACGCTACTTCTAAAAATCAGCCCGTGCCCAACAAAATCGCCATCACAATCAATGGCCTGTAAATCCCTTCTGATATCGGGGGATGGCAAAGGCCAAGTTCGCCTAGGACAGCAGCCGCGCGTGACAGCAAGCAGCCGCGACCCGGGGCCGAGGCATGTCGCACTCCGGCGATCGCAGGGTGCCCCCCGCCCGAAGCAACTGCTGTGTCCGCCTTGCGGGGCGAAGCCATGCGAGGCCGCCGCCTCAGCTGACGTTCGACGGCAGCACCGCAGGCGCTGCGGTGTCATTGACAGCAGGCTTGCCCCCTCTGCCGCGCCAGCGAGCGGTCTTGACGTTGATCGACTGACCGCTTTGAGGCCCCAGCCTGATCGCCACGAACATCAACCAAGACAGCATTTCGCCGCGGTCCTCGATCGCTGGCACCTTGCCATTGGGGTTCACGGCGCAAAACGCATCCTCATGCTGTTGGCGCGTGAAGATGTTGACGGGTTCGATCTGGTGATCGAGCCCGAGGTCTTTGAGCGCCAAGGCAACCCTGCGTGGATTGGGGGAGCCGACGTGCAGGTGGAATTTGATCAAGGTGCGTCAAGGACTTGCCGAGACAGGGACAGACCTCGCCAGTATTCAGGTTTTTCGCGAGAACCAGACCCAAAGGCTCAGCAGGACGGCGGATGCGGAGATGAGCGTCATCACCGTGCCCGGAACGAAATGCACAAAACCACCGAGATCCATGAACAGGAAATACCCCACGTCCGTGAGGCCACCGACCAGCGCGGTGAAAAACAGCCAGGTGAGATCGCCGCGCCATATGAGTATCCCACCGAATGCGGTAAACACTCCGATCCAAAGAAGGTTGAAACCGTGCTGGTTGATCAAGCCTCCTGCGGCCTCGTGATAGGGACCGACCAGCAGCGCGGGGTCAACGGCATCCGCAATCCCGGCAACGGCGTCGGGCGCGTCCAGAGAAATGGTCATCACGCCGGCAAAGGCATGAACGAGGCCCCAGACGACCCAGAGGACCGATATGATCTTGAGTGTTGTCGATTGCGCGCTTGTCATTGTTGTTTCTCCAAAGGCGGGGCGCATGGACAGTCCTGACCACGCGGTTCCTGTGTTCGGAACGAACAGCAGCTCGCTGTTCAGTCCCTGACTGGTTCAGTTTTCAAAGATGGCCGCCCTGCCCCGGCGTCGGTGCGGCGGGGCGCGGGGCGAGACCGCAAGACTGCAGGACAAGGTTTGGTCCGGGTTCTACTCCTTGACCGGGAACTGGAATTGCACCGGATGATAAAAGACCTTGTCGGGGTGGTTCGCATTGCCGTTGGTAAACAATTCTCGGGCAAGCTCCGCGACGGCATGCGGATCTTCGGCGTGGATAAAGTGGTTCGTATTGACAAAGGCGACGCGCGCATCGGGCACGACATCAGCGGAGGTCATGTATTCCTCGGGTTTCTGCCCGGGATCGCGATCCCCCTGGATGATCAACACCGGCATGGTCATTTTCGGGATCACATGCTCTTGCCGAAACGCGAGTTCAATGTCGAAGCTGGTGCCCTGAAAGGTGCGCGCGGCCGCCTCCGCCGTACCTTCAAAGCTGAACTCCCAATCCAGCCGCTGCAGGAAGCGTTCCGGAAACTGGACCGATCCGTAGTTGCTGGTGTAGGCCATGCGGGCCAGGTTCGGCTGGCTTTGGAACTGCGGCGTGGCCATGGCGGCATGTGGCGGTCGCGGCAGGCCATGCGGCCTGTCAAAGGACTGCTGCATGCGGACAAAGGCGCTGATGCGCTCGCTCATCGCGTCGATGGTGATCAGGTTTTCGCTTACGATAGAGCCACGGTCGTGGCCGATCAGGTTGAAGGTCTCGACACCGATTGTATCCAGCAACTCGGACAGACTGGCCGCCGCCGCAGCATAGCTGACATCGATCTCGGGGCCCTTGTCGGATTGGCCATAGCCCAGCACATCCACGGCGATGACGTGGAAATCATCTGACAGCAACGCCATGACTTCGGCATTGGCCCACCATGTATCGGGATAGCCGTGGATCATCAAAACGGTGTCATCCGCAGGATCGCCAGCGGTCACAAAGTGCCAGACCGGACCGCCCTCGATCTGATCCGCATCGACGAACCAATGGGTGCCAAAGACGCCATCGCCGAGATATTCGATCTCGCCATGCTGGCTCACGCGCAAGGACTGCGGGGCGGCCTCGGGATAGCGGTCCGCGTCCTCGGCTATGCGGGCCAGCGGATAGGGATCATAGGAAAACTCTTCCCATTCGGGGCCATCCGCATGGGCGGGCAGCGCGAGCGACAGGCTTGCGACGCTGACAGCCGCCACAAGCAAGATGGGGCGAGGTGTTGAGCATGTTGCAGACATTGGTATCGTCTCCGAGGTTGGCGGGGAGTCAGGTTTGACCCAGCAGTTTGCGGTATTTGGTGATGAACAGGTCCTTGCCCTTCATGAGGCTGGTGACCCAATCGCCCAGCGTGGCGATCATCAGAAAGGCGTTGCCGCGCTTTGGGCCCAGTGGCACAAGGATCGGCGCCTTTTCGCCCCAGGGTACATAGGGTTTGAGGTCCTGAACGGGCTTGCCCGCTGCCACGGATTTCAGCGTCTTTTCCAGCCACGGCTTCTGGCGAGAGATCGCGACGATGGTCATGGCGTCGCCCGCGGTGGCGACGTCTCCGGCGGCAAACACATTGGGCAGGGAGGACGGGCGCAGGTGGGTGTCGGTTTCAAGACGGCCGTCGGCTGCGCGTTTCACATCTGGCAGCGTGTCTGCCAAAGACGTCAGGGCACGGGATCCGACGGCAGGCACGATCAGATCGGCCTCGATCTCACGCCCGTTCGACAGGGTGACAATGCCGCCTTCTGGCGCGTCGCGCCCCGGCAAGGACTGGGCCCTTGCGCCGGTGATCACTTCGACGCCCATATCCTCGAGTTTCGACCTCAGCGAAGTGCCCAGTTTTGGTGGCAGACCCGGAAAGAGGGCCGGGTCGCTTGCCACGAGGATGACCGTCTTTTCCGGATGCGCATGCGCGATTTCGCCCGCCAGTTCGGTGCCAACAGCGCCCGCACCGATGATCATCACCCGCGCCGCCTGCCCCAGCGCGCTGTTCCAGCGGGCAGCGTCCGCGCGCAAGCCCGCGATGTCGCCTGTCGCGGATTTGAACGGTGCGGCGTTCGACGATCCCGTCGCCAGCACGATATAGTCGCCCTCGATCCGCGTTCCGTCGGCCAGTGTGACCCCTGAGCCGTCAACCGACGTGGCTTCGCCCCGAACGACCGTCCCCTTGTCAAGCAGCCGGTCATAAGGCACGAGCGCCCTGTCAAGCAGCGCCGGATCAACCATGGCGCGGATCATGGCGGGGGTGTGGGTGAAATGGGTGGCGCGCTCGATCACCGTGACGTCCATGTCACCGTCCAGAGATTTGGCCAGATCAGCGCCCAGATAGCCACCGCCGACGATGACAAGCCTTGCCTTGACGACATCCGTGCTCATCCGACTTTCTCCTCGATCTGCGGGACGGCCACCAGCGCGGTCAGCGCGGCGTCCAGCGCCGCGATATCGTCATCGTTCACCAGTGTTTCAGCCTCGGCATCCCAGGACTCTGACCACGTGCCGACCCCGTGCACGGCGCGCAGGTCGGCCCCGAAGTATGGCGCCATGTTTTCCTGACCGCCCAGAACGCCTGCACCCGCACGGCGGCCGGGCGTCGCGGCCAGAAAGACGACGGGCTTGTCTTGCCAGACCTTCATGTCGATCCGGCTCATCCAGTCAAAGATGTTCTTCCAGGCGGAGGTAACCGATCCATTGTGTTCGGCAAACGACACCAGAATCGCATCCGCGGCACCGATCTGGCCAAAAAGCCTGTGCGCCGCTTGCGGGATGCCGTCTTCGGTTTCGCGGTCTTTCGAATAGATCGGCATCTCAAAGGCGTTCAGATCAACCAAGGCGATGTCGGCTTCGGGGGACACCTGCGCCTTCAGGCGATCCGCTGCAAAGGTGACAAGCGCGCGATTGATGGACGTGCGGCTGTTCGTGGCCGCGACTGCGAGGATCTTCATCGGATTGTTCCTGTGCTGTTGGGCTTGACGGGGAAGGTCTGGATCGGGCGCCGGTGGACCGGACTTCGCGCGCGGTGGATGTGGGGAACGGCAACCGCGACCGGGCCGGGACCGAACCCTCGGCTTGCGGTACCGGCAACGCGCGTTGCGACGGCGGCGCGCCACGTATCGGCGGTTCTGACACAGGTGATGGCAACAAGGGCGTTCTGGCCGAATGAGGTGTTTTTCATTGTCTTGGCTTCCAGTGCTCAGGTCTGGCTTTCTGCCGACAGGGTCCCAGAAAGCCCCTTCGCGCACCAGTTGCCGAAGGCCGCACCTTATGCGCGCTGATGCGACATCACGAAGGTGATCCCGGCTTGGGGCCTGTCCTTGGACGGGGCACAGAATCGCTCCGCCGCCCGCCACGCAAGCGTCGGCCAAGCAGCACGGGCGACATGGGGGGCCGGGCGCACATCGCGCGGCAAGCCACGCGGACATCGAACCACCGCAATGGGCGGCAGGTGGTCAGCCGTTGATCAGCGGACCCACATTGGACCAGTCGAAATTGCTGCCACAGAGCACCACGACGCTGGTCCTCCCGCGCAACTGGTCGGAGATCTGCAGGAAGCCTGCCAAAGCAAGGGCCGCCGCCCCCTCGACCAGCATGTTCTCCTCCATGGCCATATGCCTGAGCGCTTCGGCGATTTCCGCCTCGGTGCAGTGCACGACCTCGTCCACACAATCCATCGCGAGGGGGAGCGTGATGCTATCGGCATCGACGCCGCCCGCAACACCATCCGCAAGTGTTTCGAGATGCCGTGTGTCCACCACCTGCCCCACTGTCATGGAGGCCGCAAGCGCAGCTGAGTTCTGCGCAGAGACACCGATCACGCGGGTGTCCTTGCCAAAGCTCTTGAGAACCGACCCGATTCCGCTGATCAATCCGCCCCCACCCATCGCAACAATGACCGTGTCGATGCGGTCCACCTGTTCCAGCATCTCAAGGCCGATGGTGCCCTGTCCCGCGATCACATCAGGATCGTTGTAGGGCGACACATAGGTATAGCCGCCACCTGACGCGAGGCCTTGCGCATGCGTTTCAGCCATCCCCGATTCCGCACCGTGCAGGATGATCTCGACCCCGTAGGACCGGATCTTCTCCAGCTTGGCGCGGGCAACGGTTTCGGGCAGGACCACTGTCAGCTTCTGTTCCGTCAGCGAGGCGGCGCGGGAGGATGCAATGCCGTGATTGCCAGATGAGGCGGTGATCAGCTTTTGACCCGGCTCAAGCGCGGTCATCTTGCTGGCGGCACCGCGCATCTTGAACGACCCCGTCAATTGAAAGTTCTCGGCCTTGAAACGCAGATCACAGCCGGTTCTGGCCCCAATGGCCTGCGAGGGCAGAGTCGGGGTCTCATAGATCATACCTCGGATACGCCGCCGGGCCTGTACCGAGCGGGCCGCAGAATGCACCATGCGCGCCGTCATGCCTGTGCTCCGATTTCCTTGGCTGCAGGTGGCGTGCCCTTGTCCCGCAACCCTTTCAGGAATCCGCTGACCTTTGCCAACCCGGCGGTCAGCACATCGGGATTGTTGGCGTATCCGATGCGCAACCAGCCCTCCATGTGCAGCACCGACCCGGGGGTGAACATGACGCCCGTATCTTTCAGCAAGGCCACGCAGAAATCGCGCGACGGCATGTCGAAATCATACTTCAGCAGCGCGGTCGTTCCTGCCTTGGGCTTGATGTAGGATATCGCGGGTTCGCTATGCACCCACGCGTCCAGAATGCGCAGGTTGCCGCGCGTTATCCGGTGGCTGCGGTCCAGAATGCGGTCTTTGCTTTCCAGCGCGAGGGCCGCGAAATAGTCATCCAGCATGCCGACGCTGATCGTGGTGTAGTCGCGATGGACCGAGACCGCCTCCAGCACCTCTTTGGAGGCCGCGATCCAGCCAAGGCGCAGCCCGGCCAGCGAAAAGGTCTTCGACATGCCCGCCACGCTGATCCCGCGCTCGTAAAGGTCTGCAATGGCTGGGGAAAACCCGTCACCCGTCTGCGCCGTGCCGCGATACACCTCGTCGCACAGGATATAGGCCTGACTGCTGCGCGCGATCTCGATGAACTCTTCGAGGTAGCCTGCCTCCATCAGCGCCCCCGTGGGATTGTTCGGATTGTTGATCGCGATCAGCTTGGTCTCGGGTCGGATCAGACGGGCGAAATCCTCAAGATCGGGCAGAAACCCGTTCTCCGGACGCAGGTGCAGTATGTCGACACTGGCCCCGTAGCTGGCCGGGATGGAGTAGTGCTGCTGATACGTGGGCCGGACCGAGATCACGTGATCGCCCGGCTCTACCAGTGTTTCATGCACCAGTGCATTGGCGCCGATGGCCCCATGGGTCACCACGATGTTCTCGCGCCTCTGGCTGGCGTAAAGCGTGCAAATCGCGTCGCGCAACCGGTCCGAGCCTTCGATTGCGCCATAGGTCAGCTTCATCGGCATCAGATCGTGCAGCACATCGGCATTCTTGCCGGACAACTCCAGCAATTGCTGGACCGTCAGCGAGGCGACACAGGTTTCGGCCAGATTGAATTCGCAATGGTTTTCGAACTCGTTCATCCAGATTTCGACGCCGAAGGGCTCGATCTTCATGTCATGTCTCCGTTTTGCCGCCGAGGGTTCCAGATCCCGTCGCCCATGGCAATGTCTTGACGCCCCAGCCTTGTCGCGACGCCCCCGCCCGTCCGGCAAACACGGGTCAAGCCGTGTCCGACGGATCATCCCGCCGAGACAGCAAACCTGCAAGCGCGACGTTCTGTGGCAAGGCTGGGCCACTCGCTGAGTTATTGGCCGCCCAGGCTTTTGCTGTCGGTCATGCCACGTCGCGGCAGCGGATCAGCCCTGCAAGAGTGACAGCACCTCTGCCAGCCGCGATGTGTCCCCTGCAGCCAGAACGTTGCCCTTCATGTCGAAGGACAGAGCATTGCCGTTCCAATCCGTGACCCTGCCCCCGGCGCCGGAAATGACCGCGGCGGGCGCATAGATGTCAAAGGCATCGAGCCCACAGTCCAGCGCCAGATCCGTCCGGCCAGACGCCAGAACCCCATACGCGTAACAGGACCCGCCATATTGCACATATTGCGCGCGGTGGCGGACCAGATCGAACTTTGCGCGGTCCGTGTCGCTCATGAAATCGGGGTTGCTGCAGGTGGCCAGCGCGTTTTCAATCGACGCGCAGGCCCGGGTCCGAATAGGCACGCCGTTGAAATGGGCCTGAGTCCCCGCCACGCCAACCCAGCGATCCCGGGTCATCGGATGCTCGATCACCCCCAGATAAGGGGCGCCCTTCCACGCAAGGCCAATCAAGGACCC
>JBELMB010000192.1:0-9732 GCA_042088665.1 Sagittula sp. | reverse complement strand
GCCATGAAGAGCCATGTAGAAGAATTGCGCGCCTCTTCCAAGGGGCGCGCGTGCGTCGGGCCCAAAGACCGGGTCTGACCCGTGTCAGGACCCGGTCAGGTTCGGATCATGCCCAGTCCGGGGGACGTTTTTCCAGAAAGGCAGAAATGCCTTCCTCGGTGTCGCGCCACATCATGTTCTCGACCATGACATCACCGGTGAAGGCATAGGCGGCATCCAGATCCATGGCCATTTGGTCATAAAAGGCGGATTTGCCGATCTTCACCGCGGCGGACAGCTTGCCCGCCACCGTTCGCGCCAGATCCAGCGTCGTTTCCTCCAAGGTGTCGGCGGGTGCGACCGTGTTCACGAGGCCAAGGGCGCAGGCCTCCTGAGCGCTGACAAAGCGCCCGGTTGTCAGCATTTCAAAGGCTTTCTTGCGCGGAATGTTGCGCGACAGGGCCACCATGGGGGTCGAACAGAACAGCCCGATGTTCACCCCGTTCACACCAAATCGGCAATCCTGCGCAGCCACCGCCATGTCGCAGGAGGCAACCATCTGGCAGCCGGCTGCGGTGGCGATGCCATGCACCTGGGCAATCACCGGTTGGGGCAGGCGGGTCAGACCGGTCATCACGCTGGCGCAGCGGGTGAACAGGTCGGCAAAGTAGGCCTTGCCACCGTCTTCGGCCTGCCGTCCGGCCTGCATCTGTTTGAGATCATGACCGGCGCAAAACGCCTTGCCCGCGCCGGACAGCACCACGACGCGGGTCGCGCGGTCCGTGTGCAGGGCGTCTATTTCGGCCTGCAGGGCGGCCAGCATCTCGTCCGAAAGCGCATTGAGCCGCTCCGGCGCGTTGAGACGGATCCGCGCGATTCCATCGCTGTCGTGACGTTCGAGAATGGCCATCTTGTTCTCCCTTTCCTGCGCAGGTTAGCTGTGCGCAGCGAGGGAGGAAAGAGCATGGCTTTGCAGATGACGCGCGACGAGATGGTGGATTTCCTGAGCGAGGTCTTTCCACAGGTGGAGGGGATGTTCGCCATCGACCAACTGGATGAGGACCTGACCGTGATGCGGCTGCTTCAGGATCCCCGGCACCTGCGCCCCGGCGGCACGGTTTCGGGGCCCGCGATGTTTTCCCTCGCGGATGTCGCGGCCTATGTGGCGGTGCTGGCGGCTGTCGGACGAGAGGCCCTTGCGGTGACGACGCATTGCTCCATCGACTTCATGCGCAAACCCGCCGCCGGCGTGGACGTCGTTGCTCAGGCGCGGATGCTGAAGCTGGGTCGCGCGCTGGCGGTCATCGATGTGCTGCTTTACAGCGAGGGGATGGCCAAGCCGGTGGCGCATGCGTCGCTCACCTATTCGATCCCGCCAAAGGGCTGACGGCCGGGCTGCGACGCAGCGCCGCTTGACGCACTGCAGCATTCGGGGTTCACTGGGCGTGATGGTGATCGGGCTGCCTCTCGGGGTGGTCCAATGATCCGAAGAGGGAACGCGGTGAAACTCCGTGACTGCCCCCGCAACTGTAAGCGGTAAGGGTCTTCTCACATGCGCCACTGGGCAAACGCCCGGGAAGGCAGGAAGATACCGACGACCCGCGAGTCAGGAGACCTGCCATCACAGGGGGCTTCAGGGCCCATGATCGCAACCCGGGCGGGGCGCCTTGGACGGTCTGAGCCTTGGGCCACGACAGGCCCTCTGGCTAGGTCGTTGAGCACCCATTGCCACCAGATGTGCGGAGGGCACTATGATTCTGGAACATACGTTGACGCAACTGCAAGCCTGTCCGAAGGATCCGGAACGGGCGCAAGAGTTGGGGCAGATGGGCTATCTGCAATGGCTCGGCGCCCTGCGCGGAGGCGCGGATTACGAGGCAGAGGCGGTGCGCGCCTATCTGCTGGCGATGGATTTCATTGACACCGACCCGGCCGTGGCGGTGTTCTGCGATCTGATCCGCGCAAGCTTGCGGCGCCCTTTGCGACCCTTGCCGCTGCGCCTGCCAGCGCCGCGCCGACGCGGTGGCGCACGCGAACGCCGCGGGACGATGAAGCTTTAGGTCACTGGTGGCAGGGCCGCGGGATTTGCGGGCGCGTGACAGCGACGGGAGCACGGAGCAACCTGTCAAAAGTCATGAGGTTCGAGGCCTCCCGCCAGTCAACCGGTACAGCTGAATTGCGGGGGCCTGGATTGGGCTAAGCCGACTGGCGGTGGCACATGGGGCACCCAAGCGCCCCGTTCGCGTCAGGGCATCTGCTTCAACACGTAGCCGGGCAGGGCAAAGGCCGCGATGTGGACCTCCGGCGTGTAATAATCCGGTTTGATCCCGGACTCGAAGTAGCGCGTCTGCAGCGTGGTCAGATCCGTGTGCCGCGACCCGCCATTGGTGCCCCAGCCAAAGGCCATCGGTCCGCCTGCATAGGTCGGCACCGTTGCCAGATAGCAGGTCGCATCCGCAAACAGGGCCTGAAAGGCGCGCATCGTGTTGGTCAGTTCGTCGGGCTGCAGGAAGGGCACGCCGTTCTGCGTCACGAGGATCCCGCCTTCGGCCAGCGCGCGTTTGGCATGGCCATAAAAGCTGTCGGTGAACAGCACTTCGCCCGGACCGATCGGGTCGGTGCTGTCGACGATGATCACGTCGTAGCCGCCTTCGGTCGTGCGCATGAACTCCGCGCCGTCCTGAATCACCAGTTCAAGTCGCGGGTCGTCAAAGGCCCCCGCGCTGAGCATCGGCAAATGCGCCTTGGCAAAGGAGACAACGCCTGCGTCGATCTCGACCATGGTCACATGGGCCACGTCCCGGTGACTGAGCACTTCGCGCGCCATGCCCCCGTCGCCACCGCCGATGATACAGACCCGTTTCGCCGCGCCATGGGCGAGGATCGGCACATGGGTCAGCATTTCGTGGTAGATGAAATTGTCGCGCTCAGTGGTCTGGATCACATCGTCCAGCGTCAGGATCCGGCCAAAGGTCTCGTTGCGAAAGACCTTCAGACGCTGATGCGGTGTCTTGCTGTCGTAGAACACCTCTTCGACCGTAAAGGCCTGCGCGTAGTGCGGATGCAGCGTCTCCCGGGTCCAGTCGCTCATGCGGCGACCCCGGCTTCGGTGACGACACCTTCGCCGCGGCGCAATTCACGCACGCGCACGTCCTTGGTGCCAAAGGCCCGTGACAGCACATCCACGGCGCGCCAGGGCTGCGCCTCGCCGCACATGAAGACATCGAATGCGCCATAGCCGATCTCGGGCCATGTGTGCACGGAGATGTGGCTTTCCGCCAGAACCGCCACACCGGACACGCCCTGCGGGGAGAACTTGTGCGTATGCAGGTGCAAGAGCGTCGCGCCGCATGTGCTCACGCAGTCGCGAAAGGCCTGCTGGATGCGCGCCTCGTCGTCAAGGCCGTGGCCATTGACCACTTCGATGATCAGATGCGTTCCGGCAAAGACCGCGCCGTCGCGGCGGATGAAATGATCGTCGCGGGCCTCGTCCATAACGTCGCCCTTGGGCGTCATTGTGGGCGCGGATATCGCGTTTGCGGGGAGTCCCCCGGTGTCTTCCTCATGGGCGCCTGTCTCCAGACCGTACCCCAGTTGGAAGAGGTTGGTGTCTGTCATGACACATCCTCCTCAAGCCAGCAGTGACGTTCCAGTCGGTTCCTTAGCGCCCCCCTGAGAAAGGCCCTGTTAGGCCACGGGTTGGGATCGGTTCCGAAAGTGTGCGTGAGATAGAGGGCGGACACGAGTCGATCAAGCTGTTTTCGGCATAGCCGAAATGCGCTTGACGCATGGCTGGTCTCGGAGTGGGTGTTTGAAGGCGCGCCTTGGCCTGCTTTGCGGGCCGGTCCGGCGCAACAGATCTATGGGCCTTTGCCTGAGGCGCGTGCGATGTTGCGGTCATGTGGATGCGACGGGATCCGCATTGGTCGTCGTCCTGTCTGCGCGTGCTCACGGGGGGCTGGCGCTGATGGCAGATCCGATCGGGTTGACGTTTTGCCCTCCACGGCTGGCCGGTTTCCGACCATGTCGGGTTCGGCGCCTGTCTGTTGCACCACATCCGGCCTCGGGCTAGGCGGCTGCCGATGCGTCATCGGTTGTCTGGCCGGTGGATTGGCCCGTGGAGTCGTCAGTGGATTGGCCCATGGGATGGCCCGTCGTTTGTCCACTGGTCTGGAACGCGCTCGTGGCCCGCGTCAGGCTTTGTGATTCCGTTGAAAGGGTGCGTGTCGCGGCGGAGGTCTGTTCGAACATTGCGGCGTTTTGCTGGATCGTCTGTTCCAGCTGACCAACCGCGCCGCTGATCTCGCGCAGACCGTCGCTCTGGTTGCGGGTGGCTTCTGCAATGCCGGAGATATGACCGGAAACGCCCTCGACTGCGACCGCGATTTCCGACAGCGACTGGCCGACGCGATCCACCAGTGCCACGCCGCGGGACATGCGCTGACCGCTGTCGCGCAACAATGTACCGATCTCGCGCGCCGCTTCGGATGAGCGCAGCGCGAGGGCCTGCACTTCGGCAGCAACGACGGAAAATCCCTTGCCCGCGGTCCCTGCGCGCGCGGCTTCGACGCCGGCATTCAGGGCCAGCAGGTTGGTCTGGAAGGCGATGTCATCCACCACGTCGACGATGCTCATGATCTGTCCGGAAGACTGGTCGAGGTCCTGCATGGCTGCCACCGTCTCGTTGAGGACAGCGGTGCCTGCTTCGGCCCGCGCGCTGGCGGAACTGGCCATCTGGTCGGCCTCTGCGGCGCTGGCGGCAGCCCCCTCCAGCAGCTTGGTCAAGGCGTTCAGCGTCTCGGAGGTCTGCAGCAGCGCCGAGGCAGAGCTTTCGGTCCGGCGCGACAGATCCTCTGTGGCCGAAGAGATATCTCCAACGGTTCGGTTCACCGTCGCCGAGCTTTCGGAGATCTGAACGACAGCGCGATGCAGCGCCATCTGCGCAGTGTTGAAATCGCTGCGCAGCGCTTCGTAGTCATCGCCAAGGGGATCGCGGATCGCGCAGGTCAGGTCGCCTTCGGACAGCCGGTGTAGGCTGGTGGCCAAGGCCGACAAGGCGGCTGCATGTTCCGCACGGCGCTGCGCCTCGATGGCGCGCATGTCAGCCTCGTGGCTTTGGCCGGTGTCCCGCAGTGTCTCCGCCGCGCGCGCAATCGCTCCGATATCGTCAACGCGGTGCAGGAACGGCACCTGCAGCGTATAATCCCTGTCTGCGAGGGTCGCGATCACCTTGATCAGCCTGCCAAGGGGCCGGCCAAGGGCGCTCCAGGCGTAAAGACAGGCGCCCAGCGTGATCAGAACGCTCGCGGCCAGCGCGCCTCCGATGTTGATCATTGCGTCATTGGCGTGGCGCCGCGTGGTGCCGACGACATCGACAAGTGCATCAAGGGCAGAGCCATGCGCTTCGCGCGCCTCAATCGCGTGCTGCGTGAGCGCCTGCTGCAGGTCGGAAATGGCGGCGTTGCGGGTGGTTTCCAGCGCATCGACCCGGGCGGTCGCCTCCTTTATCAGGTTGTTCAGGGCGATGTTCAGCCGCATCTTGGCGGACCGCTGCAACCGGGCGGCGGTTTTTGGATCAACCTTGCCCAGTGAGGCGATGTCCTCGGCGACCTTGTTCACCATCAGCGCCTCCTGCTTGCCATAGCGCGTGATCAGCGCGGCGATATCAGGGTTGTCCGTGTCAAACTTCTGCGCCCAGAGGGCAAAGCGGGTTTGCGTCGGATCCGTTGCAATGCCCCGGGTCTGCCCCTTGACGCCCTTGCTGCCGACAAGGGTGAGGTACTCTTCCTGTTCGCGGGCCACGATGGCCAGAAACGCGGGCACCTTGATCACTGCGCCATCGACGACGGTCTGAAAGCGCGCGGCGGCCGAATGCGCGGCCAGGGCGTCCTGCGTGACCGCGCCGAGGGGGCGGGCGTCGGGCGATGGATCCTGATCGGTGCCTGCCTCTGTTTCGGAGATCGGCCCTGTACCGGCCTCCCCCAGACCGGCCGCCAAGCTGCGGATCCGCGCTTCGGCTTCGGGGTCGTGCAGGGGCTGGGCCAGATAGACCATGCTCGCCAGCTCGAACTGCGAGAGCCGCTCAGACGCCTCTGCCGCCGCTCGGGCCCGCGGCATGTCCGTGGACAGAACATCAGAGATTTCCCGCGTCAGCCCGAGGCTGGCCAGAACGCCAAAGGCCCCGGTGCCCACGGTCGCCAAAAGCCCAAGAGCGAACAGCACAACAAGCTGCATTGTGACAGTCCTCAATCGTGGCATGATCCGGAATCCCCATGAAACCACGCGCCGCAAGCATGCGCGCCCTCCGCAGGTTTGGGGCCAGCAGTTTAATGAACGCTGAAGATGTCGTGGCGAATTCACCCTATCTTCAGGTCAGTGAATCGGTTTTGATTCAATGTGATGGTCAGGGCTGGTGCGAGCAGGGGTCGGTTGTGCGCCCGGGTGGGGGGCAGAGAGGGATCATAAATTGGGGTATAGGGATACCTCAAAACTAGTCCGCTGAAATCACACATGAAATTCGCACGATGCGCCCTTGACCTGTGCGCGGCGGTCTGTATAACCCCTCCATCGAATTCGGGGCCGGGCGATCGCCTGGCCTTTCTTAGTCAAACGGACCGAGCTGATGAAAACCTTCACTGCAACTCCGGCAGACATCGAGAAGAAATGGATCATTATCGACGCTGAGGGCGTCGTTCTGGGCCGTCTCGCTTCGATCGTCGCCATGCGGCTGCGCGGCAAGCACAAGCCCACCTTCACCCCGCACATGGATATGGGCGACAACGTCATTATCGTGAACGCTGAAAAGATCCAGCTGACCGGGAACAAGCGCCAGGAGCATTTCTACTGGCACACAGGTCACCCGGGCGGGATCAAATCACGCACGAAAGAGCAGATCCTGACCGGCGCCCACCCCGAGCGGGTCGTCTTTCAGGCGGTGAAGCGGATGCTGCCGGGCAATCGCCTGACACGCAAGCAGCTGACCAACCTGCGGATCTATGCGGGCGCCGAGCACCCGCACGAGGCCCAGAACCCCGAGGTTCTGGACGTGAAATCGATGAACTCCAAGAACACCCGGGTGGCACAGTAATGGCTGATCAGATCAACTCTCTCGAAGAGCTGGGCGCCGCAGCCGGCGTCGAAGCGGTGGTCGAAGAGACCGTCATCCCGCGCGAACCTGTCCGTGACAGCCTTGGGCGTTCCTACGCCACAGGCAAGCGGAAGGACGCGGTGGCCCGCGTCTGGCTCAAGCCGGGTTCCGGCAAGGTCGTGGTGAACGGCAAGGAGATGGACAAGTACTTTGCCCGTCCCGTGCTTCAGCTGATCCTGCGTCAGCCCTTTCAGGTCGCCGGTGTCGAAGGTGAGTTCGACGTTATGGCGACCGTCAAGGGCGGTGGCCTGACCGGTCAGGCCGGTGCGGTCAAGCACGGCATCTCGAAGGCGCTGCAGCTCTACAATCCCGACCTGCGCGGCCCGCTGAAGGCAGCAGGCTTCCTGACCCGCGACAGCCGCGTGGTGGAACGCAAGAAGTTCGGTAAGCGCAAGGCGCGTCGTTCCTTCCAGTTCTCCAAGCGTTAAATTCGGATCTTCGAATTTATTTTATAAAACCAAGGGTTGCGTATTTCGCAGCCCTTTTTTGTGCGTCGCAGAATTGTAGCAGACGCTGTTTTTGTTGACGTTATGTGTCACAATCCGGCAGGTAGGGTAAAGGCTGCTTTGGATGAGTGGCGTGGTGATTCTTGAATTGAATAGAGGTGTTGATAAATGCTGAGAAAGACTTCGTTGCTGGGGGTGGGCTTTTTGTTAGCAAGTTGTTCTACAACTGAGTTTAGGGAAGAAAAGGGTATTTGCACCGCCATTTGGGCGAAAAAAATACCACCTCGTTACGAACAGGAAATGTACAATCAATTTCATTCTCGTCAAGTTCCAACAGGACAAACCAGCTGCACAACAACAGGCTATGGATATACAGCCTATACAAATTGCACGCAAATTATGAGAACTGAGTACTACACAACACCAGCCGTGCGAACTGTTGATAGAAATGCAAGCAGACGCGATGCACAGATATCTGCCTGCACTGAACAGAAATGCGATGAAAAATATGGTAACGTGGAATGTAAATCATAAGCAGGTTTTTAGAATATATGGCGCACTCTGAAGAAATAATTGATTTTGATAATATATTTTAGTTACCGAACATCAAAGCGTTAAACCGCAACCGGTCTTTGGACCGCCCTTTTTGCGTTTCTCAGGGCGCGTGGGGCAGGGCGTGCGACCCAATGCGTAGCTCAAACAACCGGGATCGGCACGGCCAGGGGTCTCCCGCCGTGCGGCGGCTTTCCGGCGTTCGGGTGGATATCGGGTTTCACGACCGCGACAGGCGGCCTAAACAGCCGTCCATGAACACGGTGGGAATCGCAGATGGCAAGGATCTGGCGCAGGTCGTCAGCGGGGCGGTGGATCCGGCGCGGCTGACGCTCTTTTCGGTCATGAAGGACGAGATGGGCTTTCTGCCCGCCTGGCTTGCCCATCACCGCGAGATCGGCTTTGAGCAATTCCTGATCCTCGACGATTTTTCCGGCGACGGTGGGTTCGAGTATCTCTGCGCGCAAGCCGATGTGGTGGTTCTGCGCGCCAAGGATCTGACCTTTGGCAGTCCCGTCCGCTACCGTGACCCGACAGGCGCGCTGCGCAGCGAACGCGCGGGCAGCTACTTCAAGATCGCGCTGCCGCAAGTGCACCTGCCGGGGGCCTATGTCAGCTATCTTGATGCGGATGAGTTCCTGATCCTGCCGCCCGGCGTGTCCCGTGTGGGCGAGGTCGTGGACCGGTTGCGCGCCGATGCTGCGCCCTCGGTGGTGGCCTCCGTGGTGGAGTTCTTTCCGGGCGATGTCGCGGCCCTTCAGGGGGATCTGCCGCAAAGCCTGTCTGGGCTGATCGCGGCTTATCCGTACTTTCAGGACGAACCCCTTGTAGAGCTGCGCGCAGGCACTCGGCCCGAAATCACGGGAAAATCAAAAACGGCACGTCTTTTCAAAAGCTTCAACGTCAAACCGAAAGCTGTGCGCAAAGGCTGGCACCGCATCTGGATGCCGTCGAAAGCCAAGAAAGCGCAGGAGTTTCAGAAATCGGCCCGTCACAAGACGCCCATTCTGCTGCGCGATGACGCGAACTGGCTGGCCAGCACCCATTGGGGCAATCGCCCGCCTTCGTCAGAGGTGCTGCTGACCGTGGCGCATTTCGTCTTTACCGCGCAATTCGCCGAAAAGATCGCCCGCGCGCAGGCTTGGGGGGCGCATGCAAATGGCGCCGCAAAGTACCGCTATTACGCGGAACTTCTGGACCGGATGCAGGCAAAGCCGGATGGGTTTCTCGACGCGGCGTCCCGGCGATACGAGGGGCCGCAGCAACTTGTGGATTGCGGCCTGATGCGCTGGTGAGGCCCGCGCGCGGGCAGGGCGGATCCGACCGCGCCTCTCATCCCGCGTCGAGGGCAAAGCGGGCAGAGGGCCAAAGCTCTGCCACTTGAGGCAGGCGTTTTGCCACGGCCGCATAGACCGGCTGGTAGTGCTGCGCGATTTCGGCCACCAGATCCTGAGGCAAAGGCGCCCCCTTCGCGCGGGCGTTGACGGAGCGGGCGCCGGCGTCCGCATCGACCGGGACATTGGCAAAACGCGACAGTGCGGCGATCCCTTCGGGCGTGAACACCTCTTCGAACAGGCAGATATGGCATACGAGATCGGAAGAGCACAC
>JBELMB010000191.1:0-9786 GCA_042088665.1 Sagittula sp. | reverse complement strand
GACCCCCCTGCCGCGTTGAGGCTTAGTCGCCCTCAACAGCGAGGGGACCGCCATGGACGACTTTGCCACTGAACTGAAAACCCGCCTCATGCGGTATTGCGCCGTGGACAGCCAATCCGATGCTTCCAGCGCCGCCACGCCCTCAACCCCCTGTCAGCATCAGATGCTGGACCTTCTGGTCGATGAATTGATGGACATCGGCGCAAGCGACGTGACCAAGACCCCCTATGGCACCGTCATCGCCACCATCCCCGGGACCGCAGAGGGGCCCACAATCGGTTTTCTCGCCCATGTCGATACGGCCCCGCAATTCAATGCAACCGGTGTCAAGCCGAGGGTGATAGAGGCCTACGACGGCCTCCCGATCACCTTTCCCGACGCGCCCGATCTCAGCCTTGATCCGGCAGATTTTCCATACCTTGCCCAAAAGGTCGGTGATGACATCATCACGGCCTCCGGGCTGACGCTGCTGGGCGCTGACGACAAGGCTGGCGTGGCTATCGTCATGACCGCTGCGCGGCACCTGCTGGAAAACCCGGGGATCAAACGCCCCACGCTGCGGCTCGCTTTCACCCCGGACGAAGAGATCGGTCGCGGCGTGCACGAAGACCTGCCCAAGGACCTCGCGGTAGAGTTTGCCTATACCTTTGACGGTGAGGAACTGGGCGAAATCATATACGAGACCTTCTCCGCCGATCTTGCCGTCGTGACCGTCACCGGCGTGTCGATCCATCCCGGCAATGCCAAGGACAAGCTGGTCAATGCCATCCACCTCGGTGCCAAAATCGTCGATACGCTGCCGCAGGTCACGATGACCCCCGAAACAACCGACGGCCACGAGGGGTTCATCCACGTCGTGGAGATGCGCGGCGGTGCCTCCGAGATAAAGCTGTGGTTCATCCTGCGCGATTTCGAACTGGACGGGCTGGCGGCCAAAGGCGCACTCTTGCGACAGGTCTGCGAGACCATTGGGGCCACGGAACCGCGCGCGACCATCACCTGCGAGATCACGCCGCAGTATCGCAACATGCGCTACTGGCTGCAGGAGGACATGTCCGCGGTCGCGCTTGCCAGCGGCGCATTGGCCGATCTGGGCATCGCGGAACGCTCCGTGCCGATCCGCGGGGGCACGGACGGCTCGCGCCTGACGGAACTGGGCGTCAACTGTCCGAACCTCTTTACCGGCATGCAAAACGTGCATGGTCCGCTGGAATGGGTGTCGGTGCAGGACATGGCCAAGGCCACCGCCCTGTGCCTGAGCATCGCCCAGCGCGCCGTCGGATCTCGAACCCCGGGATAAAGCGCCCGCGATGTGTCCCGGCAAGGCAGGGCGCTGATCTCTCGTGCGAAATTCACCTGTATGGGACAGCCGCAACCTGCAGGAAACCGCCAAGCAGGCGCATCACCGGCCCCGCAGCGCAACGGGACAGGCAAGCCTCCTGCCCCGCCCGCGCACGTATTGACGCCAGCGCACACCCGGGCGAAGACATCGCGCTTGGAACTCAGGCCAAACCCTCAACGAGGGGGACGGGCACACCATTTCGGACGGGGAGCATCGCGGCTTTGGCCATTAGGACACCGCGATGCCGTCGCCCGGGTTCACCGGGAAGGCCGCCCCGTGCGTATGGCATCCACAAAACCCGCGCATTCGGCGGCGCAGGTGGGCATTGAACGCTCAGGAAAGAAAGGCATCGGCGAGGCCCGGGCCACACCCGCGCTGGTCGATGTGCCCACGGAGTTTTCGAGCACGTTCTGCCCTTGCAACAGGCCAGAGGAGCCCGGCAGCTCGACCTGCTGGTCATGGCCAAATTCGGCATGGAGCGCGCTCTTGATCCCGGCGATCCGTCCATCGGTTCAGGACTGGGCAAAGGCGGCGGTGTCGACGTCGCCGGCCTCCCCGATCCGGGTACCGATGATCGGGGATCCCACGGCGGTCACTGACGCGGGCGAGGCCCCATGACGAAATCTGCCTCGTCACGATCCCAATGCATCAAGGAACCTGCCGTGGACAGAAAGCATGTGAATGCCTCCCCCGCTGGCGGCAGCCTCTTGTGGTGTGGTGACGCACAACATCGAGAATTTTCGCCACGTTTTTTTCATCGCGCGGGTGCCATCGGCATGGGGTTTGATGTGGTACATGGCTTGGCTCCTTTTTCAGGGTTCGGCATCACATCGGTTGCGCGCAGCAAGCTCAATGTCTGGCCACCTGTCGGTTGAAGGGTGCCAGACAGGGTCTTGATGAGGATCGATTTTCCCACGCCAACGTTGCCGAGCAGGTCAAGCACTTCGCCTTAACTGACGCTCAATGAGATGTCGCAAAGGACGCTGACCGTGCCAATGTTCCCGGTGCATTTCGACGGTGCGCGTCTCGGGAAAAGTTGTCTTGCCAGACACGGATCAGGCCCTCACTTTCCCTTGGTTCGACGCGTTTACCGCCAGATGCAGGAACGTCTCATGCGTCAGAACGGCGGTAAGCAGAAGCAGCCCGATAGAGGACAGTTCGAGGCCCTTGTCGAAGGTCAACGTGCCAAGAAGGATACCGGTCACGGGGCCAAAACCAACGGTCAGAAGGATGCAGATGATCATGCCGAAGGAGGGTGGTTGTACTGGCGGTATTGGCCGGAACGGCTTCGGTCATGCAGACAATGGCCGCGGCCATGGATTTCAACATGAACAACGCGGTCTAAAACCGATTGGTCAGAAATCGGTTCAGCGCTTCTGGCAGCATTGGCGCGCCTTCTCCCGCGGATTTGATGCCGGTGCTGTCCACCGCTCGGCAGCGCATCACGACGTGATGTCACTAGCGCGAAAAAAGAGTCAGGGAGCCGGTTGCGTTGCCATGAGGCAGGCTCTCGCTGCGCGTTCTCTGGCGACGCCACAAAATGCTGACGTCCCGAGCCAGCCAATCCAACCTGATCAACCGCAGCAGGCTTTCCCAACCGGGGATCAGCGGCGACACCCAGAGGATCGCAGCGGCGAGGTGAAGGGCGGTCCATGCTCTGAGGTCACCGGCCACCTTTGCCAGAACTTTGCGCGTACCGACGATGCCACAGGGGCGACGGGCGTGCAGGCTGGTTCAGGGCCCAAATCCGACACGTGTCGCGTTTGCCAAACAGCAGATCGTCAAGCTCCACCTATCCGGATGACGTGTGTCAGCGCGCCAGTATCGACGGGCTCTGCATCCAGACATGCATTGATCAGATCAAGACGATGGAACGCTTCGTTTCAACTTCGTGTCAGACCGCACCTTCACCACTTTGATCAAATCAAAGCCTGTGGGCCCCGATGGCGGCGCACAACCAGTCGCCATCGGGTTTGGCAATTTCACGTCAGAGAACGCCAAGGCTGAGCGCGCGTCGCCGGCGATAGGGTAAACCCTTCCAAATCTCGGTACAGAGGCCGTAGGGCATGTCTGCAAACGGGCCTGAACGGGTGGTGCAGCGGTCCACCCCGTGCGGGCAAAACAGAGTCTCTGCCCCGCCATGACGCCGACGCAAGGGCCAAGATGCAAAGCCGCCAATGCGCGCGCATCGCACGATTTGCGAAATTCTTCCCGTCCACTCACCCTATAGTGGTGGCTGATACAGGTAAAATGCTAGGTATCCGGCGCGACC
Source organism: Sagittula sp. (assembly GCA_042088665.1). Lineage (GTDB taxonomy): Bacteria > Pseudomonadota > Alphaproteobacteria > Rhodobacterales > Rhodobacteraceae > JBELMB01. The sequence continues at coordinate 6,172 of JBELMB010000191.1, read as the reverse complement.
TGTGCAACAGTTCGCAGGCGCGTCAACAGCGCGAGACAACCTTTTGGGGCATACCCCGCACACCAGTTCGCAGTCTGTCCATTGACAGACGGAACGAGGGGGACCTTTGACAGTCAAGGAAATTGAATGCGCGCCGGGCACGGGCGCGCCGCAGCCGGAACGCGCCATGTTCGTCATCGGCATCGGTGCCTCCGCCGGGGGTGTCGACGCGATCAAGCGGCTGATCGCCCGCGTGCCTGCGGGTTTTCCGCATGCCTTCGTCGTGGTCCTGCACTATCCAAGTGCGAAGGTCTCGAACATGATCCAGATCCTGCAACGGGAGACCCCGCTGAGGGTGGTCGAAGCCGATCGAAACAGGCCCCTGCGCCCCGGCTACGTTTACGTGCGCTCCCCGCAAAGCACCGTGACCGTGGTCAACCACGCGAAAAAGGGCGCGCCGGACCTGCGTTTTCAGATCGAGCCCAATGCGCCCTCCACGTATCAGAACCGACCGATAGACAAGCTTTTTTCCTCGATGGCCCATGCCGCCGGGTCTCGTTCGGTCGGGATCGTGCTGTCGGGCACCGGCAACGACGGCAGCTATGGACTGCGCGATATCAAGCGCATGGATGGCTTTGTCCTCGTGCAGGACCTTGCCTCGGCCGAATTCGCCGACATGCCCCAGGCAGCGCTTGCCAGCGGCATGATCGACCGCATGGGACCACCTGAACAGATGGTCGCCGCGATGCAGCTGATCTTTCAGATGTATGCCCCCGAGGCCAAGCCACGCGACCTCGAAGAGACGGAGCCTGCCGCCTTTGAATCGCTGTTGCAGATCGTCAGTGGTTTCAGCAACATCGACTTTCTGCGCTACAAGAACCCCGCACTGAAGCGCCGCGTGACCCGACGCATGGCGATCACCGATTGCGCCACGCTCAAGGATTACGTCAGGGTGGTTTCCGCCTCCCCGGAAGAGGTAGAGATCCTGCACCGCGAATTCCTTGTCGGGGTGACCAGTTTCTTTCGCGACGCCCCGGCCTGGGACGAATTCTACACGCAAGCCCTGCCCAGACTGTTTTCCGGCAAGTCACTGCAGGACGTGGACCCGGTCAAGATCTGGGTGGCCGCCTGTTCCACCGGTGAGGAGGTCTACAGCCTCGCGCTGGCTTGCCAGTTGTACCGCATGGAAAATGACATCCAGCGCGATTTCCGGATCTTTGCCACGGACGTCAACCCGACCGCGCTCGATCTGGCGCGGCAGGGCAGTTATCCGGCAACCAAACTGGTCGATATTCCACGGAAATTTCGGCGCCCGGACCTGATCAAGGAACGCGGAACAGTCTTCGATCTCGACACCCAGATCAAACGCCGCGTCATCTTTTCGAAACACGATCTCTTGCGGGATCCGCCCTTCATCCGCTCTGACCTCGTGTTGTGTCGAAACGTCATGATCTATTTCCAACGTGCCGCGAACGAGGCGCTGATGTCGCATTTCTTCAGCGCATTGCGGCCGGAGGGGATCCTGTTTGTCGGCGCGGCGGAGGGCGGGCTGACTGACAAGTCCCGGTTCCACCAACTGGCGCCAAAGTCGCATCTTTTCATAAACCAGCGCAAGGACCGGTCCGACAGCAAGCCCGGCGGCGCCATGCCCATCGCTCCCACGGTGCCGCACCCTGCCCTTCCAACATTGCCGGCTGCTGGTCTGTCGCGGCTTCAGGATCCGCTTGGCCCGCTGGCTTTCGCCGGTCCGATGACCGAGCTCCTGTCAGACATCTCCTGTGCGGTCATCCTGTTGTCGGCCGACGGAAGGGTCCAGCGGATGTTGGGGACCTATGGCAGCTTTGTCAGTCTCGAACGCGGGCAAGAATTCAGCGGGCCGCTTGTCGATCTGGTCACGCCGGAACTGGCAGAGTGCCTTGGCCGACTGCTGCCCGAAGCCCTGAAAACAGGGACGGCAGAACAGCGCGGCCTGCCCCTGCGCACCGACCAGCAACAGGATCAGAGGGTCGACGTGGTCTGCCGCAGCGCGCCCTTCCAGTCCGAAGACGTCGCTTTGTTGGTCGGTCTGGTCGCCCTGCCAAATCCACCGGTCTCACCGGCAAAAGCCGAAGAGCCCGCCGGAACCACCGCGGATATTGCGCGGCTGAATGCGGAACTGGACAAGCTGCACGATGCCCTTCAGGTGAGTTCACAAGATCTGTTGGAAGCGCATCAGTTGTGGCAGGCCAGCACGCTCGCCATCGATATCGCCCGATCAGAACTCAAGCAGCGCGAAGAAGAGATCGAAGGGTTGTCCGTGAAACTGAAGGCCGTGAATGCCGAAATCTCGCGACACCAGACCTTGCTCGAGGACGGCATGGCCGAACTTGATGCCGTGGTCAGCGCCTTCGATGACGCGGTCGCGATTGTTGATCAGGACCTCATCGTGTTCAGGATGAACCCCGCCTTCCGGCGCCTCATGCACCTTGATCCGGATGGCGACAGTGGCGTCGGCTTGCACTCGCTCGCGGGAAATATCTCTGGCGCTGGTTTCGCGGTGCTGCGCGATCACCTCGAGACCTGCCTCTTTGACGGTGAAGATCACCGCTTTGAGATGGACATGACGGACACGCGCACCCGACGCGTCCGGATCAAGCCTTTGCCCGTTCAGGCCCGGTTCAGCGCCGAATTGGCGCTTTTGGTCCTGCAGGACGTCTGAACGGGGGACCGAGAGCGGCGCTGTCTGTGTCGCGCGCAACAGACCACTGCCTTCAGACACCATTCCTGGTGTCATGTGTCGAAGCGCGCGCAGTCGCCGTTCTCCTGTGGTGATCCGCCCATAAGAAAGGCCGTCCCGGTGTCCAACGCGCCGATGCATGGAACCTTGGGCACCTTGGGCACCTTGGGCACCTTGGGCACCTTGGGCACCTTGGGCACCTTGCTGGTGATTGTGCCCACGCCAGTGTCACTTGGAGCAATGGCGCAACAGGGTCCAGTCTTTGCATCACCGGGGGCAATTCTGCTGCGTCATCCATGTCTGGGGGCGTGCATCGGCCATTGAGCTCACTTGTCGGCGCATGCCTCCCCCACCCTGCGATCGCGCAAGCACGGATGGCCCTCCCACAACGGTCCGACGGTCGTTCGTCCGGACCCCGTTCCTGCAATGTCGCGCGCCGATTTCGAGCCTTGGCCTGCGCCAGTGGGACGGCCCTGTCACATTGCGGTCTTGACACGGCAAGGCACGCGAACTTCACGCCCCGGGCGCGAGATCCAGATCTTCTCCGGCATCGCCGCGGATCGACAACCCGCCATCAACAACCAGTGTTGTGCCGGTGACAAAGGAGGCCGCCTCGGAAGCAAGAAACAGCGCCGCCTGCGCGATCTCTTCGGGCTTTCCCCAGCGTCCGACCGGTGTGCGATCGGCAATTGCGGTCTGATCAAGAATACCCGCCTTGGCGCGTTCTTGCAGAACCTCGGTCAGGACATAGCCCGGCGCAATGGCATTGACGGTGATCCCGGCACGCGCGGTTTCCAGAGCCAGCGCCTCGGTCACGCCGCGAATGGCTTTTTTCGCAGTGACATAGGCGATGCGGTAAGGCACGGCTGCTATCGCGTTGACCGAAGAGATATTGATGATCCGTCCAAACCCGGCCGCACGCATGTCGGGCAGGACAATCCGCGCCCAATTCAACGCCCCACCGACGTGGATGGCCATCATTTCCTCGATGTGCGCGACGGGCAGATCCTCAAGCCGCGCCTTCTTTCGCACCACAATGCCCGCGTTGTTCACCAACACGGAGGGCTGTCCCAACGTGCTCTTTATCCTTTTCAACGCTGCTGCACAGGCATCGGGGTCGGTGACGTCCGCGGCGCACCAACAGGTTTCGGCTTGACACGCTGCAGCGATACGCTGCGCGGCCTCTTTGGTGCGCTCTGCGTCCAGATCAACAAGGGCAACCGCATAGCCCCGATCGGCCATGAGCGAGGCGATCGCAAAGCCGATCCCGCTGGCTGCTCCGGTTACGATCGAGACACCGGTTGATGCGCGGGCTGTCATGAACTCATCCTCTGGATTTGGGCGGCCTTGATGGGTCAGGGCGTATTGGCAAAAGACCATAGCGAAGATGGCTGGATTAACTGCAATACATTTTCCAGCCTGGATGATTTTTTGCGTAACCAACAGTGCACGCGCCGTCTGGCCGGCGAACGCAAAGACACGCCTGATGGTCAGCGCCCGAAAGACGACCGCCAACAATGATACGGATGAGACAGACGTCCGGGACGGCCGCTTACATTCTTGTGCGTATCGATGAAATTTGTGGGGTCTTGAGAAACGGTGAGGTCTTGCGCAAGGTGTGGGCAGAGACGTTCCAAGGGCCCGCCAAAAGCTGCCTTTTCCGGACCGGTTTTGCAGGTCTCATTGCAAGTCTCGCTCGACACCAGCGCACAGGGATCCTCCATATGTCAGATCGCCCCAACATCCTGTTGATAGAAGCCGATCAAATGGCGGCCTTCCCGCTCGACTTCTGCAATCCTGATGGCCAGGCCAAGACGCCACATCTGAGCGCTCTGGCAAAGAACGGCATCGTGTTCGAGAACGCTTACTGCAATTCCCCGCTGTGCGGCCCTTCGCGGGCCTCAAAGTTCACTGGGCGCCTTCCGACCAGCCATCAGGTCTGGGGCAATGGCGCGGAACTCCCTTCGCAGACGCCGACCATGATGCATTTTCTGCGCTCGTCCGGGTACCGCACGATTTGTTCAGGGAAATGCCATTTCGTGGGCGCGGACCAGTTGCACGGGTTCGACCGCAGGCTGACCACGGACATGTACCCGTCCAATTTCGACTGGTCGATTGACTGGGATCCGGAAGTGGACCATCGCCCCGGCACATCTGTGCAGAAACTTGCAGTCTCCGGGCCGTGTCGCACCAACAACCAGATCCTTTACGATTCCGAAGTGCAGTTCAGGACAATCGAATTCCTGCGCTACGAGGCCCTAGAGCAACCGGACACGCCGTTTTTCCTGCATGTGTCCTACACGCAACCGCATGATTCCTATCAATCGATCCCGAAGTATCTGGACCAGTACAAGGCCATGGACATCGCCCCCCCGCGGCTGGGATCAGAGCCCATTCCCAATCCGGTCACCGACTGGTTGGCAGTGCATCACGGCATTGATCAATACCCTCCAACCGAAGAACGCATTCGCGCCTCGCGTGAAGCCTATTATGCGATGATTTCCCATCTGGATGACTTCGTCGGAGAGATCGTCGCCGAATTGAAGCTGCTCGGGCTCTACGATGAGACCCTGATCGTCTTTACCAGCGATCACGGTGACATGATGGGCGAGCGGAACATGTGGTTCAAGCGCACCTTCTGGGAGCATTCGGTCAAGGTGCCACTGGTGTTTCACCAGCCGTGTCGTCTGGCACCGAGGCGGGTGGCCGATCCCGTCACCCTTGCGGATCTTTGCCCCACCCTGTCCGAAATCGGAGGGGCGCAAGAGACCTCGAACAGGTGGGGCAGCCCCGACAGTTGCAGTTTCGCGTCGCTTTTGTCCGGCGAAGACCCATCCTGGAAAGGCACCGCCATCGTGCAGTATTTCGGGCCGGGCATAGAGGCCCCGTGGTTCTCGATCCGGCGCGGCGACTTCAAATACGCTTATGTGCACGGTTGGGGCGGCATATTGATCAACCTTGCTCTGGATCCCGATGAGATGACCAATCTTGTATACGATCCCGACCATGCCGATTTGGTCGCCGATTTGCATGACGCTTTGGTTGGAAAGCTGGATCTGGATGACCTGACAGCGGCCGTGAAGGAAAACAAGAAAAAGCGCTGTTTTCTGCACCAAAGCCTGACGGGCAGCCCAGGATACATCTGGGATCATCAACCCGAATTCGTCGGTTCGCAACAATACGTCCGCGGTGGTGTGAACAAACCTGTCACCTGCTGAGCCCGCCTGACACAAGAGTCGCGCCCGGGCCATCCGAAATGCGTTGTGCACAAGGAGATTTGGCCGACAACGCCGAAAGCGACCAGGACATCAGTTGTGCAATCCCACCTTCAAGAGGGCGACGGCACCGCCAAAAGGAGACGTCTCATGTTATACAATGCCCCGATCTGTGATTTCGGTTGGAAGGCCCCCCAATTTGCCCTCAAGACACCCGACGGCGTCTTGCATGACATGGCCGACCATATCGACAAGGGCTTGC
>JBELMB010000190.1:0-9818 GCA_042088665.1 Sagittula sp. | reverse complement strand
ATGGTCTTCCTCCGTTTTCCTAAACATAGCGGAGGACCACTTCAGTGGGGGAAGACCACGCCCGCCCGGACGTGACTGACAACCGCGCTGTTCCAATAGAATCGAGTGTTTGAGTAGCGAGAGACTTCTGGGGCGATCCCCCATCTCATAACACTCTGGACCTGTCACGGAATTGTGCCGCTCCTTTGACCACGTATCGTTTTGCAAAGGAGAACACAGATGGCATCACGACCGACCGAGGAATTCCGCGCCGAAGCAGCGCCCATAGCCTTGACGAGCGGGTTGCCGCATAAACAAGTGGCCGCCGATTTGGGGGTTGGTTTCTCGACGCTGAGCCGCCGGATCCAGCGGGATCGGCGCAATCCTGAGAAGCCAATCGTCCAATCCAATCTCGAAGGCGATATCGCTGAGCTGTGCAAGGAAATCCGGATGCTCCGGGAGGAGTGGGACGTTCTGGATTGAAGCCGGATCAGAAAAGGCCCCATTGGGGCGTTTTCCCAGCGGATGGCCACGGTGTTCTTTGCGCAGGGAAGCAAATGAGGGCCTGAGGCCGCATCAAAACATGACAGATCCGGTCGTTCTCGTCCAAAGCGCGTTGGATGGTGTCGATCGACATTGGTTCATCGCGCGCACCATAGGCGACGGACATGCCCATGCTCCCAAGCCCGGTTGCGGACACTTCGAGTGGCGCCAGATTGCGATACTTCAAGTGGTAGTCCCTGTCGTTTTGGCATGTCGCGGCCCCCTGCCCGCTTCACATCCCTGCTGTCTGATGGCGCTCACTTCATCTGGTTTGGCAGGAAAAGCGCGATATCGGGGAACAGGATCAACAGGATCAGGCAGGCCGCCATCGCAAACCAGAACGGCAGGACACCCCGAAAGATCGTCTGCATCGGCACGTCCTGGGCCACACCCTTGACGACAAAGACGTTTATGCCCACCGGCGGCGTGATCAGTCCCATCTCGATCACGATGACGCAGATCACGCCGAACCAGATCGGATCGAAGCCAAGCCCGGTAATGATCGGAAAGACCACGGGCATCGTCACAACGAGCATCGCCAGCCCATCAAAGAACATGCCCAGAATGATGTATCCTAGCAGGATCATGAACAGCGTGCTGTAGGTCCCGAGGCCAAGATTGCTCAGCCCCGTCGCCAGCGTTTCCGGGATATGCGTCAGGGCGAGAAACGGGCCGAACACATGTGCGCCGATGATGATCAGGTAGAGCATCGCGGTCATCGTGACGGTTTCGGCGAGGATCTTGGGCAGATGAGGCAGCCTGACAGCACCCGTGGCCAGCGCCATGACACTCACCAGTGTTGCGCCAACGCCCGCAGCCTCCACCGGTGTAAACACACCCAGATAAATGCCGCCGATAGACACAAGGATAACGCCGACAAGCGGCAGAGACTTCAGCGTCGCCAGCAGCTTTTCCTGCATCGTGGTTTTCGGGCCAATCGGGCCCTCTTCGGGGCGCAGCGAGGTGATGATGAAAATCACGGCAATGAACAGCAGTGCCAGCAAGAGGCCGGGCAGAATGCCTGCAATAAAGAGCCTGCCGATGCTCTCTTCGGTCAGGATCGCATAGAGCACAAACCCCGTGGAAGGCGGGATCAGGATGCCAAGCGTGCCTCCGGCGGCGACCGATCCGGTGGCCAGCCCGTCCTCGTAGCCGTAGCGTTTCATCTCCGGCAAGGCGACCTTGCCAATCGTCACCGCAGTCGCGACGGAGGACCCCGACACGGCGGCAAACGCCGCGCAGCCCACCACGGTCGACGAGGCAAGCCCGCCCCTGAGCCGACCGATCCAGGCATAAGCGGCTTCGTACATGCGCTGCGAATACCCGGCGGCGCCCGCCATGTTCCCCATCAGAACAAAGAGCGGGATGATGGAGAGGCTGTAGGCGGTGATCGACGAATAGGTCTCGGATGACATGGTGGCGATGGCCGTGCGCTGGCCGTCGATCACCCAGATGCCGCCGAAGCCCACGACCAACAGTGCCATGCCCACGGGCATCCGCGAAAAGAGGAAAAAGAAAAGGGCTACAATGCCCAGAACGCCGATCGCGGTTTCAGTCATGACGGAATATCCCGGATCGAAGTTGGTTGAACAGCTGCAAGATCAGAACCAGGGCGAACAACCCCATCCCGATGGAGATCGCCCCGTAGGCGATCCAGACGGGGATCTCGATCATGTTCGTGACGTCATTGTATTCGTAAGCGTCCAGCGCCTTGTCCCATGTTTTCTGGATCAAAAGGATGAGAACATAGGCCCCGATCCCGCGCGACAGCAGATCCCCGACAAAACGCCCCGCAACGCCAAGTTTGTTGTCGAGGACATCGACCCGGATATGGGCGCCCGACAAGGTCGCGAAGGGCATCGCCATCATGACAACCAGCGACATGCCGATCTCGACCAGTTCCTGGTCTCCGAGGATCGGCGCATTCAGCACATAGCGCGTGAACACGGACCAGCTGACCAGAAACATGATCGCAACGAGCACGACGCCGCCGATGAGGGCGACGCCGTAGAAAAGGACCCCGAGACTCCTCGGGGCGCCAGTTTCCTTTGTATCAAGATCCAAGGCTCAGTCCTTGAGCGCGTCGGCCCAGGCTTGAACAGCGACACCGTCGGCTTCAAGCTCGGCGATCACCGTGGCCGCCAAACCGGCAGAGGCGGCATCGAATTCCGCCGCAGCTTCTGCGGACAGGTCGACGATATCGCCACCCCCAGCGATCCAGCCTTCAAGGGCCTGAATGCCATCGTCCGTCATGGTCTGGTGGCCTTTCAAGGACATGCCCTCACCAACAAGCTCCTCGATCGCGGCCTGCGCGTCCGCGTCAAGATCCTCCCAGCTGTCGCGGTTCATCACCAACATGAACAGGGAATTGGTGCCGATCATGCCGCGCGTGACGTGGTTGGTGACCTCGCCCAGCTTGAAGCTCGACAGCACCGAAGGATCGACCAACACGCCGTCCACGACACCCGTTTCCATCGACTGGTAAACCTGCGTGATCGGCATCGAGACAGCCGTCGCGCCCCATGCTTCGATCACGCGGCCAGTGTTCTTGGACGGCACTCGGATCTTCAGACCGGCGAGATCGGACATGCTCTCGATGCGCTTGTCCGCCATCAGCAACATGCCCGGGTTCGATGTCCACAAGGCCAGCAGCTTGGTCCGGCGGAATTCCTCGGCAAGGTGATCGATGTCTTCCCAGATCTCGGCCGTGATGACCACGCCATCTGCCACAACACCCGGCAGTTCCACCAGAAGGGTCTTGCGGAACTGCGAAGCGGTGTAACCCGGCAAGGCATAGACGATATCGGCCACGCCATCGATCGCACGGTCATACTGTTTGACCGGACCGGCGCCCAACTCGCCCCCCGGATAGACGCGCATCGTCGTGTCACCCCCGGTGGCCGCCGCGAGATCCTCGGCGAATGGCACAAAGACCTTCACGTGCAGCGGATATTTGGTGGACGAGAAATGCGCGAGCTTCAGCTCATCTGCATGCGCCATGGCGCCGATGCAAAGGGCCGCGAAACCGCCCATTACCGATTTGAATACAGTCATGATTACCTCCCAGTTTGACCTTGTCGTATTGCCCCGTGTGAACCGGGCCTTGCCGTTAGTGTGTTTCGAACAGCGCCTTGACCTCCTCAGGCACCGGGCAGGATGCAATGCCCGCCCCGTCCTTGTCCCTTTTGACCAGAACGCGCTTTTCATGTCTTTCGACTGCCAGACGGCCACCGTTCAAAAGCCGGTGCTCCACCGTGAAACTCGCCTTCCCGAAGCCCGTGATCCGGGTCTCGATTGTCAGCGCGTCCCCATGCTTTGACGGGACGTGAAACTGCGCGCGGGTGTCGACCATGGGAAACCCTACCACACCGTAGCGCTGAAGCAATTCGGGCTTCGGCAGACCCACCGACTTGAAGTGGTGTGCCGTCGAGGCGTCGAACCAGCGAAAGTAGTTCGGGTAGAACACGATATTGGCGGGATCGCAGTCGCCCCATTCGACCATGACGTTTCTGCGGGAGACAATGGGTTCAGACATTCGCGACCTGCCTCAGCTTGGGGATCTCCGGCACTGGCGCCGTGCCATTCAGCACCCCATTCAGTTTGTCGTGGCTGTCATCGGCCAAAGCCGCGCCAATCGCGTCGCGCAACATCTTGGCGCACTCGGCCTCACGGCCCTCCGAGATGGCGGGCCGAACGATGTGGTCCATGATGCGCGCATAGGCTTCCTTGCCCCGCACAAGCGTGTCGGAATAGCCCTTGAGCACGCGCGGCAATTCACCCAGACCCATGGCGAACTCCGGTGACCGGGCAAGGGCCGTTTGCATCGCCGCCAGCCATTCCTCGATCGCCGCCGTTTCCGTGGCAAAGCGCAGGGATCTGCGCCTGACAGACTTGAGCCGCGCCACGGCGCGCAACATGGCATAGCCAACCACGCCGTTCGACCGGATGTAACGCCCCTTCCCAAGGAACGGGAACCACCCGCCACGCTCGGCTCTGGCCTGCATGCGCGCGCCAAGCGCCTTGGGCAGCATATCGGCGATCTCTTCCGCCCGGGGCTTCATGAACTCTGTAACCGTCAGGACCTGCCCCGGTTGCAGCTTGATCTCGGCGCGGATGCGCTCGAACCGCTCGGGCCGGGTCTTGAGGTCCGCAACCCGCGCGATGTCCTCATAGGCCATCCAAAGCGCCAGCCGACGACACCCTTCGGTGACCGCGTGCAGGGCGCGGTGGTCATCAAGGTCAGCGGCCCCGACCAGGGTTTGGGCGCGCTCTGAGAACAATGCGCCGTAGTCTGCGTCCTGAAAATCGGTCGTACGATCAATGCCGTGTTCCAAAACCATGCGCAGACTGTCGGGCAGGTCAGACGCGCGCGCACTCTCTGCCACCGGCGCAACAGGCGCCTCCGCCTCCAGATCCGCAACAGCGGCAATCGCCGCGTCAAACCCAGCCTCGGAGCGCGCGTCGCCAAGGACCGATCGTGCATGCTCGGTGCTCCATGGCAGAACCCCGCTCCCGGTCAGGGCGCCGTACATCGTTGCACTCACAAAGGTACCCGCCTCGGTGGCCAGCGCGCCCAGATCAAGCAGTATGCTGGTCTTGGCCAGATCCTCTGCCGTGGCGCGCAGGGTTTCTTCGGAATACCGGCCATCCCCCATGGCGATCTTCTCCGCGGTGGTGAAATGGCGCGCGGTAGAGGAAATCAATGTGGTCAGCCCGGGCGACACAAAGCCCGCCGACATGACCCGCGCGGTCTCGACCAGTTCCGACGACAGCACCACATCGACCCGGCCCGGCATCGGCACAAGGCTCAGCACCTTTTGCGGGGCGTCTGTTTCAGCGCCGATTTCGATGTAATAACTCGTGGATCCCGTACGTTGCGCCACACCGGGCACCGAAGTCGCCTGCACCTGCCGCCCGCTTGTCCGCGCCGCCTCGACGATCCAGTTCATCAAGACACCGCCGCCCTCGCCGCCAAGGGCCGCCAGAAGGATGCGCAAAGGGGGCGTGCTCATGCGACCTCCAACCCGGTCACGGCCCGCCGGATCCGCGCGCGCAACCGGTCAAACCAACTCGGGTTCGACACGATCTCGGCGCGCCAGAATGACGGGCACAACGTGGCCGCATGGGCCAACTCCCCGCACAGCCCACACCCGACACAGCCGTTGTTCACATAGGCCACGGGATCGGTTTTCAGCGGATCGCTGGATGTCTTGACCGTCAGCGTGGGGCAGCCGGACAGCCGGATGCAAGAATGATCGCCCGTGCAGGTGTCCTCATCGATGCCAAAGCGCTCCCGGACCACCCTCTCGCCGTTTTTCAGCGCCTTGGCGCGGATCGGCTTGATGCGGCGCTGACGCTCAAGCTGGCACTCGCCCTCGGCGACGATCACCTTGAGCCCGTCAAACTTGGTGGCATAAGCCTCGCGCAGGGTGTCGCGCATCTTTGACACCTTGTAGGTATGCACCGTCCGAAGCCATTTGACCCCAACGCCCTTCAGCGCATCCTCGATGGTGGTCTCGCCATGGGTGGCGCTCTTCTCGGCTGATTTGAGCTTCAGGTCCTTGTCGGGCGAGGAAATCACCTCTTGGGTGCCCGTCGCCGAGGTATAGCCGTTCTTCATGATCACCAGCACACCGTCACCGCCGTTCAACAGCCGCGACGTGACGCCTGACAACAGGCCATTGTGCCAAAAGCCCCCGTCCCCCATCACCGCCAGAGGCCGCTTTTTCTGAAAACTGGCGACCGAGGCGTTCGAGGCAAGGCTCATGCCGTACCCCAGGATCGAATTCCCGAAGTTGAAAGGCGCAAAGGTCGCAAAGGCGTGGCACCCGATGTCCGCCGAATAGTGCACCGGGCCGATCTCTTGCTGCGTCAGTTTCAGCGCGGCAAAGAACGGACGCTCCGGGCAGCCCGTACAAAAGGTCGGCGGCCTTGGGGGAACCGGTGCCTTGAGCAAGGCCGCTGCCGTCTCGCGCAGGTCCGCGACCTCCTGGGCATAGCTTTGATCATCCAGTTGGTTGCCGATCTTGGGCAGGTGCGTGCGCAAAAAGCGCCCCACACCGGCCGCCATGACCTCTGACGAATATTCACCCGCAAGGGGCAGGATGTCCTTGCCCGCCAGAACCGTAGGCGCACCCGCGCGGCGCAGGATTGTTCCGATCTCGTTTTCGATGTACTCAGGCTGCCCCTCCTCCAGCAAAAGCACCGCCTTTTTGCCCTCCGCAAACGACAGGATCTCGTCCGGGACAAGGGGGTAGACCACGTTCAGAACCTTGATCGGCAGCTCTGACTTGCCGCTCGCATCCGCCAGCCCCACCTCTGTGAGCGCGCGAATGAGCGCATTGTAGAGCCCCCCCTGAACAATCAATCCAACGTCTTCTTGAGGCCCGTCAATGGTTTCGTTCAATTGCTCACGGGCAATGAACGCACGCGCCGCAGCCATGCGTTCACCGGATTTCTTGCGCTCGTGCCCAAAGGTCACCGGAGGATGGGCCAGTTGCTCGTATTGGTGCGGTGCCGGGTCCGCCAGCACCTCTTTCATCGAAATCGCCGGTTTGACATTGTCCTTGGCGACAAACTCCCCCTGCACATGGCAAGCACGAATGCGCAACTCCATGATGACAGGGGTGTTCGACGCCTCGGAGAGTTCAAAGGACTTCTCGACCATGGACACGATGCTGGGCAGGTTCGGACGTGGATCCATCAGCCAGAGCGTCGACTTCATGGCATAGGCGTGGGTGCGTTCCTGAATGACCGATGACCCTTCGCCATAGTCTTCGCCCACGATGATCAGCGCGCCGCCCAGAACACCGGGCGAGGCGAGGTTCGACAGCGCATCGGCGGCAACGTTTGTTCCGACAATGGACTTCCATGTCACGGCGCCGCGCACCGGGTACATGATCGATGCGCCCAGCATGGCCGCGGCCGAGGCCTCGTTGGTGCAGGGTTCGACAAAAACACCCAGTTCAGACAGATCCGGCGCCGCCTGCACCATCACATCGATCAGATGCGAGACCGGCGCGCCTTGGTACCCGCCCACATAAGAGACACCTGATTGCAGCAGCGCCTTTGTTACCGCAAGAATGCCCTCGCCGCGAAATGTCTCTCCATCGCCCAGCTTCAGCTTCTCGATCTCTTTGGCGAAGGATACTTCCATGGCTGTTTGCGCGCTCCCCTGCGGGACAAGCACGCCCCGCCTTGCGCCGAGGATGGCTCAGCAGCATAATAAAGTCCAAGCTATATAAAGAATGAAGTTCATTCATGATGCCAATAAACATGCGCCAACAACCATGACGCCGATAAACATGCGCGCGCTCGACCTGAACCTCTTGCGGATGCTTGTGGCGCTGGCCAGAACGGGGACGGTCTCGGCTGCGGCGGACGAGATCGGCCTCAGCCAGCCAGCCGCCAGCAATGCCCTGGGCCGGTTGCGCGAGGCGATGGGTGATCCGCTCTTTGTGCGGTCGAAAAAGGGCATGATCCCGACGCCCTATGCCCAAGCAATCCTTCCCGGTGTTCAGCGCCACATGGAGGGGCTGTTTGACACGCTTGGCAACCGATCGTCCTTTGATCCGGAGTCCAGCACCCGCGCTTTCAATCTGTCGCTGTCGGGTCTGGGCGAATTGGTCTTTCTGCCCCGCCTCGCCGAAACCGTCTTTGCCAAAGCCCCCAACACCAAGCTGCTCAACGCTTCTGTTCCGGTGGACCAGCTTGTGGATGCCCTTGAGACCGGCGTCATCGACTGCGCGATCGGCATCATCGACATTCAGGCCAGAGGCCTCGCAACCACGCCGCTTTTCCTTGACAGCTTCGTCGCGGTGTGCGGCACGGCGTTTCCGCGCACCCTGACAACAGTCGCTGATCTGCGGCGTGAAAAGCTGGCGATCTCGGCGCCTGCTGTCAGCTATGCCTCTGACATGGCACGCCTTCTTGAGCGGCACGGGTTGGAAGACTGCGTCACGCTTCAGCTTGCGAATTTCGGGGCTTTGCCCAGCCTCGTGAACGCGCTCCCGGTTGTGGCGATTGTCCCAAGCCAGTTCGGCTACCAGATGAGCGCTCAGGACAAGGTGAGGATCCTGCCCATCGATCTGAGCAAGACCGGCTCGCTGGCCAAACTGATCTGGCACAGGCGCACCGATACGGACGATGCCTGCACTTGGCTGCGCGGGTGCATCATCGACCAATTCGCGGACCCTGACGTCCATAGCGGCGACAAGACGGAACTCTGACCGTCTTTCACCAACAAAGCCTAAGCTGGATCCCGCGTTTTCCCCCATGCCCGCGAGATCAACGGCCACAGAACAACGCGTGTCGTCACGGCAAAGAAGAAGCAAGCGATGGGGCTTTCGAAAAACCGCAGCGGATTGCCGTCTTTCAGAATCATGCTTTGCCGCAGACTGCTTTCAAGCGTTGGACCCAGGATAAAGCCGGTCACAATCGACGCCAGCGGCACGTTTGCGTAGCGCAGCACGAGCCCGACAAAACCCGCCACAACACTGACCCAGACATTCAGACTCGAAGCGCGGATCACAAAGGATCCGGCAAGCGCCAGCGCCACGACCCCGCACATGATCAGCGCCCCCAGCATGACAGCCGTCGCGGCATCGCCGGGAATGCCAAGCGCCAGTGTGGGCACAAGCGCCCCGCCAGTGACGTCGATGTTTGCGCTCTCTGACGCGACCAGCCCTTCCGGCTCGCCCTTGCCGAAATTGGCCTTGTTCCTGGAGCCCGCACGCGCCTGGGCGCAAGCGATCAGTGAGGCCGCCGAAAAGAGCCCGCCAATCGCAGAGCTGACAGTGACCCACCCAAGCGCAAGGAGCGCATCGCCGCGCTGCGCCATGGGGTGGCCCTCAAAGGAGGTGGCCGCCGATTGCGGCGTACCGGGCACATTGATCAAGACGGCAGGGATGGCCCCGCCAATGACTGAACTGACGTAGATCGCCAGAAGCATCCCGATGGCGTAAGCCGGTTGCAGAACAAAGGTGAACGGCAAGACCAGCGCAAGAGCGGTCACCGTTCCAAGCCCGGGCAGCGCCCCTACGATCATCCCGAGGACCGTCGCGCGCAACATGATCAAAAGCTCCAACGGGCCCAGCGCGAGGGCAATTGCCGCGGCGAAATTTTCCATCCCCATGGCGCTATCCTTGCCAGAATGCACTTGGCAGGAGCAAACCGGCCAGTTGCACATGCATCAGGTAGGGGCCAAAGGACACGCCCAAAGACGCCGGAGACCGCACCAAGCGAGATATCGCTGCGAGGATTTTCCTTGGTGGCGCGGCCTCCGCTCCCTTGAGTTA